>CP060531.1:326598-653196 GCA_016806715.1 Thermoplasmatales archaeon
TACATCTCCAATGTTCTCCATGACCTACCTGGTCAGTTCCTATAAACGGGACAAGATTTTCAGGCAGCTTTCTCTCACCCCCCTCTCAAAGCAGGAGTGGTTCCTTTCGAAATTCATATGGTACCTGATGATTTCCGCCCTTTCGGCACTGGAAATTATTGCAGTAGGCGTATTCCTCTTTCATTCTGTAATTTCCCTGAGTTTCCTTATGATCCCCTTCATACTCGTAGGAGTATTTATGTTCACTTCACTTGGGATTCTTGCCGGGTCTGTTGCAAAGTCCGAGGAAAGCGCATCTGTCGTTGGAAACGTTATCACGTTTCCCATGATGTTTCTGGCCGGGACATTCTTTCCAATTTCAATAATGCCACTGTGGCTTCAGGCATTTGCTCATGTGCTTCCTCTTTACTATGTGATTGACGGTCTCAATTCCGTTACGATCTACGCGAACTACAGCAGTGCCTTGCTTGACATCATTGTAAGCCTGGTCGTGGCTGCAGTAATTTTTGTGCTGTCAATGCTCAAGTTCAGCTGGAAGGAGGAGTAGTGGCCAGATTTATTCATTTGGAATGGGTGATATTGCGTAACAGCCCAAAATTTACACGAGGAAAACTCATCTTTCCTCCCAGCCTTTTATCCGGTACCGGAATCAATTGCCGGGGGATAAAAAGAAAGTTGTAATGAAAATTATTGAAAACTCAGCAGGGCAATGTAATTGAAATTAATTGAACATACGTATTCGGGGATTAGAAATTATTCAATAGAAATGCTCATATATGTTCCATGTAATTCTTCTTCGCTGATTATGGGACTTGGAAAGAGAGATTTGGGGAGAAAGAGGAAAAGCATAGAGATGAAGATTCAAGAGATAGAGGCTAAGATACATAAAAACCCCCTGAACAAGGAGCTCCAGACAGAGCTTGCGGAAGAAAAGAAGAAACTGAATAAACTCTAGGTTTTATAAAATTAAATAATTGTAAATCACGGCCTCAGGGCTATGATTCACGATTCAACAAGTGATTTTTCTTTCAGTGTTTCTGTATGCGTCGTTTTTGCCATATACCGCTTTTTTCCCAGCACTTCTCTGGCAAGCAGCGTCATAATGGCACCTATCATGAAGGAAACTGCCGCTATGAGGAAAATGTCAGAATAAGCCAGGTGAGCTGGCATTATAACGGTGGAATTACCCACAATATATGAGGCAGTGATTGTTGACATTATGGATCCTGCCACTGGCGCTCCGACACTGCTCCCCACGCTCCTGAATGTCCCGTTCATGGCTGTTGCCAGTCCCATATCTTTTGGGTTAACTGTCAGAACGATCAGGTTTATGAGGGATGCATTGAGCATAGCCAGGCCAGCTCCGGTGATGAATTCAAAGACCAGCATCTGGGTGAAGCTTTGAGATACAGCTTCAAGAAGGAATCCCACTGCAGAAAGCACCGACCCCAGTATGGCGAATGGCTTCACTCCAACCCGTGATACATATGCGCCTGTGATCGGGGCAAGAACCAGCATCCCAAGGGCAAATGGCACGAGGGCAATGCCGGTTTCGAGTATGTCCCTCCCGAAACCAGATGGCTCCGGAAGATCAAACCTGTATGTGAGGGCCTGCATCGCAAGAAACATCCCCATTCCGGATATTGTCAGGACAACATTGGCTACCATTACATTTCTCTCGGCCAGCAGCTTGAAATTCAATATTGCCTCTCCGACTCTCCTCGAATACCTGAGTTCGTATATTGTCAGCGGGAAGAGCAAGATAAATCCGGCCGTTAACAGGAAAAAGGTGTTGAAGGAATACCAGCCCCATGACGGAGCTTCTGAAAGGGCAAAGACAAAGAATGCCAGGGAGGATCCCAGCATTGCAGCCCCATAATAGTCAATCTTTGCACCGGGGCGCCTGAACCTGGATTCTTTTATCACTATTATCGTAACAATTACCAGTGCTATTACAAATGGTATAGCCGTGTGGTATGTCATCCGCCACCCATAGTCATTTGAAACAAATGAACCAAGAGGAAGGCTTATCGCGAACCCTGCGCCGAACATTGCACTTATTATGGCCTGTGCCCTTGGGACTATCTCCTTTGGGAATTCTTCTCTTGCAAGGCTCATTCCGAGAGGCATTATTGTCAGGCCTATTCCCTGTATTGTCCTGGAAACCACCATGAAAGTAAAATTCGGTGAAAATCCGGTTACAGACACAGCTACAGCATAAACGACCAGGACAATGGTGAGCATCTTCTTTTTTCCGTATATATCTCCCAGCTTTCCGACTACGGGGGTCATTGCAACGCCGCCGACAAGATACGCTGACAGGAGGAGACTGACCTGCGCAGACGTTACATTGAAATCGTGTGCAATTGTAGGAAGCGACGGAGTCAGCATTCCCTCAATGTACATAACTATGAGAACCAGGCCCGCCAGTATAAGCATTACGCGGGTAGCATATTTGCTGTCATATTCTGACATACTTCTATAATCTGATGGCTGAGACTCTGTCATAAAATTTCTTTCTCCTTCCTGTCTGTGTTTTTCATTACGACCTTCCTTACTTTCATGGCGAGCCCGGAAAGAATTTCACCCAGTTCACTTAGTCTTTGTTCAGGAATGTCTCCAAGAACTTCGCTCATCAATCTTGCTTGGTATTGTTCCATCCTGGAGAATAAAGTCAGGCTCTTCTCTGTCAGTGTTAGCAGGATAACCCTTCTGTCATTCGGGTCAGGCTGCCTTCTCACCCACCCCTGTGATTCAAGCGTGTCTGTGAGTCCTGTTACTGTTGCATTGCTGACCCGGAGAAAACCTGCAATTGATGACAGGTGCTGGGGACCATTTATGCCTATGTACCTCAGTATGAAATATTGCGGCATAATAATGCCCTCACTCCTGACCAGTTCCATCTGGAGGAACATAATCTCCTGATGAAGCGATTTTAACCCTTCCGTGAACTGTGAGTACCCACCTACCTTTTGGGTTGGTACTTCATTGTCGTTTGATTTTTTTTCAGGCATGAATTGCCGTTAATTGGTAAGGAATACTTAAAGGTTTAGAATTACTAAATATTTATTTGTAAATTAAAAAATCCTGCTGTTCTTCAATCTGTAATAAAGCCGATAGGAGGGGGTAAGAGCTTTGTATTTATCGTTCCAGTGCTTTTAACGTTCTGTGGGGCTAAAGGCTATTTTATTACCTGCAACTCGGCACTATGTTATTCTCATTTATAACCAAGCTGTGCTTATTGGGTCTTCACGAACATAACTGAACGGAGTAGTGCAATGAATACAAGTTAATTACCAACGCGGGTATCCGGGTTAAATGAAGGCTATCTGGCTCATAATACCATACGTAGTATTTACCTCATTTTCTTACTATTTCGCAAAGGATGGTCTTTACTTTGTCTCGCCTTTTCTTTTCATGGGGCTGAGGTACCTTATTGCCGGTCTGATACTTCTTGCAATATCCCGGAAACTCATCCTGACAAGAACCCTTGTCTATCTTTCAATAATGACAGCTGCAAGTACAATGTTCTGGGCATTTGGGCTAATGTATGTTTCACCTGCTGAATCCGCAGTCCTGAGTTATTCAATGCCTCTCTTCTCCCTTCCGATCGCATTCTTAATGGTCAGGGAGGAACCTTCACGCATGGAGATAGTGGGTATAACAATAGGATTTGCGGGTATAATTGTATACGGTTTACCGCTGATACATGGCTTCACTGCTATGGGAGTGATCCTCACTGTTGTAAACGCATTCTTCTGGGCCATGTTCACTGTTTTTTACCGAAAATTGAGGACAAAAGACCCTATAAGCATAAATGCCTCACAGTTTCTTATAGGTGCTGCGATCATGCTTGCTCTATCTCCGTTTTATCTCAGGGCAGACATTACAGCATCATTTGCAGTTGACCTGATCTGGATGGCAACACTTGGAGGAGCGGCCCAGTTTCTGATCTGGAATTTCCTGATACGTGAAAGCAGGGTCAATAAGATTACTGTGCTTGCATTTTCAGTTCCTATATTCACGATGATTCTTGGCGCATTTATGGCCATGGCTGTACCGGATGTTTTCTCCATTTCCGGAGTTGCTCTTATGTTCGCCGGGATTGTTCTGTCAAGAGTAAGGGGCGGTATATCATTCATAAAACGATCGGATGATAACCTAGAACATTAGCACTTAAAATGTGCAGAACACAAATAGTACTATCCCTGTTGATGAAGAATGCAAAAACAAAAGTGAAAAATAGAAATTATGGTTCAGTCGTAGCCACAGCCACACTGTATAGTCTCGATCTCGGACTCGTGTTCAGCTCCGCACTTCCTGCAAACATACTCCTTCATTTCCAGATGGGACACCTCCATGATTTTGCAATAACTGGTAGAATATAAATTTTGCCGTAATAGACTTCGTCATTCGCAGAATATTCTCAATTTATTTACTTTCTGGCCGGTAATTCACCCGCTTCTACGAAATAGCGGAGATAAAACATAAATGACATACATTATATAAGATTAAACGTTTTCATAACGTTGAAGCCTTACAAAATTGACTCGCTTGACATGAGCATCATTGAATTGTTGGAAGAGGACTGTTCCCAAACATACAACGAAATTGCGGAGAAAACAGGTAAGAACATCTGGACAGTCCGGGACAGAATATCCCTGCTCAAGCAGAGAGAGATAATAAAGGGCTGCAGGGCGGATATTGATTATTCCAAGCTTGGGTATGGATGCCGGGCAGTGATCGGGTTCAATGTGCCTGCAGAGAAGATTGACGATATAGTGAAGTTTGTCAAAAGCCAAAAGCGAATCAAGAAGCTCACAGTAACAACGGGAGAAAGGAGATTCATGATAGACCTCATCGGATCGGATTGTGCAGAAATAAGGGAATATGCAAGAAAGGTTCTACCGGACTACGGAATATATGACGTGGATCTCGAGGTAGTGCTCGATCAGATTCCATGAAATGTATAGCTGTAAACAAATTTTTATTTTCCGGACGCTTATTCGGCAATAATTTCTGTAGTCAATTGGAGAAATTCGTCTCGTGCCAAATAATAAGCGCGAAATACTGGTAAACCAGATTATATGATGAAGACCTTAGAAAAATGCATATAACCATGGGGTTTGTCATGAAATTTGCTGATGCTCCTCCTAAGGGATGGTGGTAAGAAAATGCAACGCTTTACCAATGGGAAGGAGGTGATGCAAAAAAGGCTAGATACCCCCATGCTGCATAATTAGGCACTATGTACAGATGAGCCAGACCAGAACGTAAAGTCAGGTAAGCTCTCGCAAATACCAATGAATCAGTTGGCAGTAGTCCTGCTGTACTCCCTGTACCATCTGATTGCTTCAGTTTGGATCGCAAGAATCAAATCGTTTTTACCTGCCTGGTATGCTTCGATGTCCTCGGGATATTGTTCCGCAAGACTCGTTTTGAGGTTACCATATTCTTTTGCCGCCTGCGGATGTGAGCGTAGGTAATCCCTGAAGGCAATGTGCCTTTCAATTTCCGGGTTCTGGGCCTCGAATACATGCACATGATGACTATGGTCTTCACCACCTTTCTGGAAATATCTCCGGCCGGGTATGCCGTTTTCTCCCAGGTATAAGTAGCCTATTTTTTCCATTTCGTCAGTGTATTCATCTACCTTTTCTATATTGCTTACGACGAGCAGGATATCGATTATAGGTTTCGATTTAAGCCCTGGAACCGATGTACTTCCGATGTGAAAAATTCCAACAGCATCCTCGCCGAATATCTCCTTAAGATTCATTGCTTCCTCCCCGAATAAGACCTGGTACTTCTCATCCCAAGGCAGGACCCTCACATGTCTCATATCTTAGCTGTATGATTAACGCAATAAAAATTTAATTGAATCAAATGTCAAAATAGCGTAATGAGGATGACCAAAGACATATTACAGCCGATAAAAGTGAACTCGGAATTTGGTCTTTGGCAGGTTTATGTGTAATTTCCGCACAACCTGGAACATAAAGAAGATTACCCGAACACTCAAAAAAGTTATTCTGCCCTATTTTTTGAGAAAATTGGTTAGTATCTATGCCTATAAATTGCGGTGACTCCTAGCGTGCATGTGAAAAGAAATGAACCGGTGGAAAAATATATTATTAGTAACGGAGTATAACTTTGTGGCAATTACAAAAGAAGAAGAGATGAAGGTAGCAGGAATTGCATTTTTCATCGGGATAGTCCAGTTTTTCCTGTTCATGCTCCTGGCAGAACTGGTCTATCCGAATTATAGCGTTTCCGGAAATTACATCAGTGACCTTGGAGTCGGAGGTACCGCATATATTTTTAATACTTCCATAGTTGTTCTCGGGTTGCTCATAATCGTCACCGGGTATTTCATCCGGAAATTATCCCGCCCGCTTCTGATTATCCTTATTCTTGCCGGCATCGGAGCAATGGGTGTCGGACTGTTCCCAGAGACAACCGGTTCTCCGCACCTCATTTTTTCACTGATCGTGTTTCTGATGGCTTCTATTGCCCCATATTTCCTTGTAGTGAAGATCAGGAACCTCATGTCGGTTATGTGGGCTATTCTTGGCACTGTTGGACTTATAGCCCTTATACTGTATATTCCAGGCATATATCTTGGCCTAGGCCATGGCGGAATGGAAAGGATGATTGTCTATCCTGACCTGCTGTGGGGAATTGGATTCGGCGGCTGGCTTATTGGAAACTTTTCCGGGAAACACGTTACACTGGATCATTAGTTCCCTCTGTCTGGAGAAACCGGTGCTTCCCGCTCAATGCCGGGAGCGCGGTAACTTTTTTTACTCTATATTCAGCAGTTCCTGCCCTTGCAAACGCATTTATAATCAATGATCATGGTTCAGGAGTGTACATACCGGAGTATTTCAGGCAGAAAGATTTTGGAGAAATAAGGCATTTCATAGAGGAGAACCTGTTCGCGTTGCTGCTTTTCCCAAAGGGCGACGAGGTAACGACAACGCTTATTCCCCTGATCCATGAAGTTGAGGAAGAGCGACTGGTCATATACGGTCACATGGCCAGGAACAATACTCAGTGGAAGGATGCACAGGACAGGAAGGTAACCATACTTTTCTTTGGACCTCACCATTATATCTCGCCGAGATGGTACGAAATCAGGAAATCCGTACCTACCTGGAACTATACCACTGTAAGGATCACAGGTATACTCAGGGTTCTGGACAGGGTCAATACAGAAGCTTTCCTGCTTAAGCTTTCGGCATTCCTTGACGAGGAGTGGCGAAAGGAAGGCCGGGAAAAGGAATCCTACTACCAGAAGATGATTGAAGAGATAGTTGCCTTCAGGATTGAGGCAAAGACTGTGGATGCTGCCTGGAAGCTGAGCCAGAATCACCCGATTGGTGACAGGAAAGGCGTTGTCGATAACCTTGAGAAGGCGGGTGACAGTGATGCCCAGATTATGGCCGCAACGATGAAGAGGATGATGAAAGAATAGTGGGACCTTTTGTAATGGAGCAGTTTTGCGTTGGCAGTCAGTAGCCGAGGAACTGTTCAGTCTTGATACGATCCTTTTCGATACCGAGATCGGATCTTGCAGTTCCGGCAATTTCTTCTACCATTCTAGGAGGCCCGCATATATAGAAAAAGGAATTTCCCAGGTCCTCGACATTCGTAGTAATGAAATCATGGTCTATCCTGCCAGCGTGAATATTCGGTGTACCACTAGCGGTTTCACCGGTTGAAGTGTAAAAAATTCGAAGTCGTTTATCAGTTGCAGCCATTTTATCTAGTTCGTCCCTGAAAATGAACTCTTTCCCGGACTTACCGGAGTAGAAAAGATGTATCCTGAAATTTCCACTGGTTGAAAGAGCATATCTTATCATGCTCCTGAATGGAGTTATTCCTATCCCTCCAGCGATAAGAACAATGATCCTGTCATTCCATATTTTTGATTCGAATGTGAAGTTCCCCACCGGTCCTAAGATGTCAACATCTTCGCCAACCTTGACGCTGTCAAGCTTTTTCTTGAAAGGAGATCCATTTGGATCGACGGTGGTAGTGATCCCTATGTATTTCCCCTCAAGTGGCGAAGTCGATATGGAGAAATGCCTCATCTTTCCCCTCTGGTCACCCTCGAGATCATGAAAACGCATGACTATGTGCTGCCCAGGTGCAAAATACATGGGGGATTCTTTCGACTCAAAGTAAAAGCTCTTTACCGTGTCAATCTCAGTCTTCTTCGCTTTTAATGCAAAACGCTTCCAACCTGTTCCATCAGCCATGCTATCATTCACCATTATCAGTGGTTCGAATATGATTTTCGCTATTGTCAGATACGTTTTTTCCATAGATAATCTTTGCTAGTACCGCTAATGCGGAACTCTTCTGTCAGGAATCCGGCCTAGTTACCAAATATGGGTGCCTTAAAACAGCCTATGGTAAGGGTAATTCATTGTAGCATCAAAGGAGTATACCTCATGAAGAACTGCCGGAGCCGGACAACGGCATTAGATCGCCGAAGTTAATTGAGGATTTTTCCTGAACCCAATTTCCAGGATACTAAAATACGCACTTTGCCAAAATATAAATAGAGTTTGCGATTATAAATTATAATAATTATCAGGCGGTTCTTTGACAATATGCAGCTTAAATTATTCCTTCAAAGGCGATGAATATGACAGGTAAAGAAAAAGAAGTAGTGATAAACGGGAAAAAAGTGAAATCTGCAGGGACAACAGTCCTGGAAGTTCTTCTTGAGAACGGTATTGAGGTGCCCCATATATGCTTCCAGCCAAATCTTGGACCGATCCAGAGTTGTGATACTTGCGTAGTCAGCGTTAATGGCAGGATGGTCAGATCGTGTGCTGAGCCTATTTCCGATGGATTAAAAATAGATACTGTAAACAGCAGTATAATTGAATTGCAGACAGAGGCTACTAACAGAATTCTTCGAAATCATGACATGTACTGTACGGTGTGCGAGAATAACAATGGGGACTGTGCGCTTCACAACACGGTTCACAATCTCGGGATAGACCAGCAGAAATACTCGTTTGAGACAAAGCCCTACCCGGTTGACGATAGCAATCCTTTCTATGTTTACGATCCGAACCAGTGTATACTGTGTGGAAGGTGTGTTGAAGCCTGCCAGGATGTCGAGGTGAACGAGACCCTTTCAATAGACTGGACACTTGAACGCCCGAGGGTTGTGTGGGACAATAGCGTTCCCATAAACGATTCTTCATGTGTCTCATGCGGTCATTGCGTTACTGTCTGCCCCGTGAATGCATTGATGGAGAAGTCCATGCTGGGGAATGCCGGTTTCTTTACAGGAATAAGGGAGAAGACAAAGAAGAAGATGATAAACCTGGTCAAGGACATGGAGCCCACGCTTGGAATGAAGCCGGTTATGGCAATAAGCAACATCGAGTCAGCCATGCGTAAATCACAGATCAGGAAAACAAAAACAGTCTGCACGTATTGCGGCGTGGGCTGTTCATTCGAGATGTGGACCAAGGGCAGGGAAATCCTCAAAGTCCAGCCACTGCCGGAATCTCCTGCGAACGGGATTTCAACGTGCATTAAGGGAAAATTTGGCTGGGACTTCGTTAACAGCCGCGACAGGCTTACAAACCCTCTTATCAGGGAAGGTAGCCATTTCAGGTCAGCATCCTGGGAGGAAGCAATAAGAACAGTTGCCGATCGTCTCGTGGCGGTGAAGGAAAAATACGGCGGGGATGCAATAGAATTCATTGCATCATCAAAGGGAACAAATGAGGAGGCTTTCCTGATGCAGAAGCTTGCCAGACAGGTTTTCGGGACCAACAATGTCGACAACAGTTCCAGATTCTGCCAGGCACCGGCAACAATGGGATTGTGGCGCACCGTTGGTTATGGCGGGGACTCCGGATCCATTAGTGACATATACAATTCTGACCTTGTAATAGCGGTTGGAACAAACACAGCCGAATCGCATCCAGTGATTGCTACGCGCGTGAAGAGGGCACACAAGCTCAACCACCAGAAGCTCATAGTATCAGACCTGAGGAAGCATGAAATGGCTGAACGTGCAGACATTTTCCTGCACCCGAAACCTGGCACTGACCTGGTCTGGCTTTCAGCGGTTTCCAGATACATAATAGATCAGGGGTGGGAGGACAGGAAGTTCATAGCCGATATGGTAACCGGCTTTGATGATTACAGGAAGAGTCTTGAACCGTTCACGCTTGAATATGCTGAAAACATCACCGGTATCGACAAAGATACGCTGGTAAGGGTGGCGGAAACCATACACAGTGCAAAGAGCATGTGCATTCTCTGGGCGATGGGAGTCACACAGCACCAGTCTGGTAGTGATACATCCACATCAATATCCAATCTGCTCCTTTTGACAGGAAACTACGGAAGGCCTGGCACAGGAGCTTATCCCTTGAGAGGACACAACAATGTGCAGGGAGCAAGCGATTTCGGCGCAATGGATGCCTACCTGCCCGGATACCAGGAAGTGTCAGATGATGCTGCCAGGAAGAAATTTGAGGAAGAATGGGCTTGTAAAATCCCCTCAGCTCCGGGGTTGGATAACAATACCTGTATTGAAGGGATATCAGACGGAAGAATCAGGAGCATGTACATAATCGGAGAAGAGCTTGTCACGACCGGTTCGTCCACAAACTATATCAGGCAGATGCTGGACAAGCTTGATTTCCTGGTAGTACAGGATGCATTCCTTTCAGAGACAGCAAAGCACGCCGACGTTGTCCTTCCAGCAAGCGTGAGCGTTGAGAAGGATGGTACTTTCACAAACACTGAGAGACGCATACAGCGGATATACAGTGTCATGAGTCCCATTGGAAAATCAAAGCCTGACTGGGAAATAATCCAGATGATTGCAAAACAATTGGGTTTCCATTGGGGTTACAGGCATCCCTCTGAGATTATGGACGAGGCCGCGAGGTTGTCTCCAATTTTTGCCGGAGTATCATACGACAGGCTGGAAGGATTCGCAAGCCAGCAGTGGCCTGTGGATGAAAAGGGAAGCGATTCTCCTATGCTCTATGGACAGGAGTTCCACTTCCCGGACGGGAAAGCCCGGTTTTACCCTCTGGAATTCACTCACCCGCTCGCTGTCGATGAGGAATTTGACCTTCATCTCAATAACGGGAGGTTACTGGAACACTTCCACGAAGGCAATGAAACATACAGGAGCCCCGGGATAAGAGAGAAAGTCCCAAATACATTTGTGGAAATTTCTCCTGAACTTGCAGAGGATAGGGAAATAGAGAACGGTGACGAAGTCAGGATTATTTCCAGGTGGGGTCACCTCAGGACACGAGTTCTTGTGACGGATAGAGTATCCGGGAAGGAATTGTACATGCCGATGAATGATGGGGGTGAAGCAGCCGTGAACCTGCTAACAAGCAGGTTGATGGATCCAACCGTACATACGCCCGCTTACAAGGAACTCCCTGTAAAGATGGAAAAAATATCAGGCGTGAAACCGGTTATTCCACTGCCAAGGACCAATCCCCGGTATGGACATCCGAGACCACAAACAGGAATCCGAATAGAAGAAAAGTGGAAAAGGAAGGACTTCCAGCCAATTGTAAATAAGGGAGGAAGCTGAAATGTCCAAGTCCATTTCACGCGTAGTCGATGAAGATAATGTCAAAAAGGGGGAGCAGGAGGCAATAAATGCTTTTTCAGAAGCTGCCGGAAGAGATACCGACGAATTCACTCGCCTGGTTAAGGCGCTGAGTGAGAGTGGATTGATTTCTATCATTACATCAATTGCGGAAAATTACCAGGATGTTCTTGCCACATTGACAGAGGAACTATCTGACACTCGAATGTCTAATTTTATCAGGAATTTATCTGCAATTTACACCTTACTCTCAAGAATACCGCCTGATATTGTAAGGGGGTTCGTGAATAACTCGGCGGATGAGATAATTTCCGGTGCCAAAAATGGAGATCACAAATCCCTTGGGCTATTATCGGTCAATTCGCTCATAAAGGACTCGGACGTAAGTTCGGGACTCAGGATACTGATAGGTATGATGAAAGGTTTCACTAAACCCGGTAAGGATGGTGAAAAATGATCGGGATCACCAGGAACCCGGGTTACATGCCGAAGAGGATATCGAGGTTCTCTGAGTATGCAGGTAGCCAGGAGAGTCTGGATCAGGTTGTTGTTGAGGAGCCGCTCGAGATACGCATTTCCCATCTGGGAAAGATTAGAAGAATAGCGGTTACCATGCGGACACCAGTAGGCGATAGAGAGCTTGCGGTAGGGTTTCTATTCACGGAGGGTATTATAAAGTCGCCCACAGATATCGTGGCAGTAGACCATACTCAGGGAGAAAACGTAGTCACGGTGGAGCTGGGAGACGAGGTAAATGTTGTCGAACCAGCGGGCAGGAATTTCTATCTGAGTTCCAGCTGCGGTGTCTGTGGAAAGGAAAGCATCAATGATATATTCGTAAAGGGCAGGGGAATCATCAGGGATTCATTTACCGTTGAAAAGAGCGTTATTCTATCACTTACAGAGAAGATGCAAAGGAATCAACGCCTATTCGAATTTACGGGTGGCATACATGCTGCCGGTATCTTCGACACACTGGGTACACATATTGTAACAATGGAAGATGTAGGTAGGCACAATGCAGTTGACAAATGCATAGGATACCTTCTTTCTAATGGGATCTTGGGAAAACAACCACTCATTTTGCAGATTAGCGGAAGAGCTGGTTTTGAAATTCTACAGAAAGCTGCAGTTGCTGGATTGCCGTTTGTTTCATCCGTTTCAGCTCCCTCGACCCTGGCTATAGAAGTTGCGGACACCTTTGGGATGACCCTTGCCAGCTTTGTCAGGAAAGACCGATTCAATGTCTATTCCCATCAGGAAAGGGTGCGGTAAAGGTAACGGAACCAGAAAGGGCAGGAAAATGCATAGCAGAGATGGTCATGAAAGAAATCACCATGTCTGAATTCTAAGGTATCTGCGGATATCAATGGTCCCCTTTAATATTTTTAGGCATTTCATTCCCTGCCTGAAGGCACGGAGCTTTCCCCCATAACACTATCAGGTCCTGTGCACCAAAAAAAGGACCCCGGATTGATAGTAACTTATTGCCGGGACATATTTATTCCCAGAACTGACACGCTCCAATGAATTTCAGACTTCATTGGATCATAGCGTTCCATTGGACATCGATTACAGGAGCTTTCGTGTTTTTCAGCGTACCTGAAATACCGGCAAGCCTGTTGTAATCTGCACAGTGAGCAGGAGGCAGATGTCTTGTCTCCTTCTCATCAGAATATGGTCACTAAATCCCGTGTTCGTCGCAGGCATATCTCTACCAGTGATCCAGGTCCCTATTTTTTCTCTTCCACCTTTTTCAGCATGGGGCTTATAGAAACACCAATAACGGAACCAAGTGATGCAACCACCAGAACTATGATCCCGGTGAAGACCATGAATGTCAATGATCCGCCAGGGATACCTGCAATGTTGGCTACGAGTGCAGATTCAGAGATCCGGAATGATCCGTTGTATGAAAGAATCTGTACTGCAGTTCCAAGGGCAGCTGCGAATCCTATAAGGAATGAACCCTTTGCCGACTGTACAAGAAACAGGCCTACTATAATCTCAGGTAAAAAGATCAGGTACCAATAGTAGCTGAATGACAGCGCATATGAGAGAACAAAACTGATAAGAAATGCCGTTGCCAGGGAGTATCTCATTTTATACCACCCCTCCATAACCTGTGAAGAATACGGATGGTGCCGTCTCCGGGATCAGTCTGTAATAGGTTCCATCGTTCCACGCCGTGAATGTATTGGAATAATAGGCGCTGAGTGGATTTTCAGAAATTCCCCCGGGATATATACCCACTGCCCTCTGGGGGTGGCTCATGTTTACAACCATCCTCCAGGATGGCCCGAAATCGGAGACAAGCCCGTAGGCGGCATTGATTGTGTTGCCATCCCCGGCAGCCGGAAGTTGCTGGGTATTCATGGGCGATACTCCAAAGAAACTGGACAACACTCTCTGATGAATGTTCCCCCAGTCCCAGCGGCTGGACATAGAACCGTAATTGGACTCAAGGTATCTGATTGTCTGATTATAAGCGAGAAGCATGACATCGGTTTCATTTCTGGACTGCCCGGTCATGGGGTCGTTGAACCAGTGAATAGATTGATTTGTAGCTGTCCAGTTGATTATATCCTCGATCAGGGGCCCATGGTACGTTGCATCGGCACCAAGGAAGAATGAGGTCTGGTTAAGCCCCTCGGACGGAGTTATGTTATAATGCTGAAGATAAGGCCTGAAGGTGTCATTTACAAGGTTTATCAGCCAGAAATAATATATTGTGGCAGCGGTAGAGTTTATGGTCATATTACCGTTCCAGGCTGAGAGATTTGAATATCCTGTTTCACCAGGCGTCTCTCCATATACAAGTGAGTTGAGGAGTGGCTTGAGGAGTATATTTGTGGTGAAGTCGTGTACGGACAGCTGGATATTCTCCATTTTCTGCGTGTTGAGACCGGATGTTGTGTTCAGGAGAGATTGTATTTCATCCGCCCTGTACCCGGACTCGTAATCCCATCCTATGTAGTAAGAATAATTTGAAGACACCGTGATCTGGTTGGCTGAAAATACATACCCTCTTGCCGGATTGTAGAGGGATGGTATTTTTTCCGTGGGAATAAATCCTTCCCAGTTGTACTGTCCTGTCCCGGGTAGAATTCCCCGAGGGTTTCCGGCATTAATTACCGGGTAATTTCCGTAGGGAAATATACCAATGTTACCACTGGAGTCAGCCACTGCCCAGTTCTGAATTGCCACCTTGAAATATGTCGTAAGATTCTGCCTGAACTGGCTTACTGAATTTGCTCTGTCATTGTGGATCACAGCAGAAATTTCATACGATGGATAAAGACCTGTCCAGTCCATTGCAATCGGGGAGCTGCCGTTCTGCAACACAACCCCATTGGCGGCACGTTCAACAGATAACCTGTAATTGCTCTCACCCTTAACAGGTATGGATTCATTGATGACCTGGAATTTGTTCCATGTGCCATTCATGTAATACATATAGGGGTGGGTGGAATTTACTGTTTCAGCATAAAAATACGTTTCCTGTACCTGGCCGTTAGTGGCGCCCCATGAAACATTGGTGTTATGGCCAAGAATAATGCCTGGAAAACCGGGAAAAATAACACCAACAGCGTTCTCTCCCGGAGAGACAAGCTGGAACCCTATCCATATTGATGGGGCTGATGTCGTAAGGTGGGGGTCGTTAGCAAGAAGGGCGGATGAATTATTCGTCTTAATGCTATTGACTGCCCAGTCGTTGCTTCCAAAATCCCTGAAAGTAGCATACTGAATGTTCAGTGAACCGTTAACGTTCAGATACTTTTCAAATACTGAGGAATCTTCGGTGTTGACATGCGAATATGCCTGGAGTATACTGGCATCGCTCAAGGCAATTCCAGCTGCATTTACTCCTGTGTAATTATAGGATGGAGCATATAGGGTCAGATTCTGCAGGTCCCCCGTCCCATTATAAATCTGGTGGTTTGCCGAGTAAGGTACGATGGGGTTCTGGATTCCTGATGGATAGGCAGCATAGATGCCGTGCACTACACTTTCTGGCATCTTCTGGAGGGCATAATTGAAGTAAAGGGGATCCATCCCGCCTGCGCTATTCTGCCATATAAAAAGCTGTTGCACTGCGAGGACGTCTGTAGCATTCCACGTGTGTGGCTGGTAATCAAGAAGCTTGAAGAGAAGCGGGGTTGTGGAGGGAGTCAGGGAATTGATATAAGCATTTATGCCCAGGGCAAAATTATGAATTGCCAGATAGGTAAGACTTGTCCTTGACATGTTTGCCAGTTCTTCCTGTGCGATCTGGTAGTCTTCCAGCGTTCTGTAGAAAATATCCGACGAAAGCACGGAAGGCCCAACAACCTGTGATAAGGTACCAAGTGCGGTTCTTTTCAGGAAATCCATCTCTTCTAGCCTGTACTGCGCCTCAAGGTACCCCTGTTCGTAGTACATTCCCCATGTGGTGTTGGAATTTACCCCTATAAATCCATCCGCTTCCCTGTAAATCAGGATGCTGGAGCGTGACCCATTGACAGTTACATTAAGGTACTGCACTCCGGTAGAATAGGCAGGCACATGTGGATTCCAGACTCCGGAGGAAGGGTTAAGGAATTGTTGTAGTGGCGGGAGACCCCCAATTGGTATTGCAGTTACAACAAGAACCACTGAAACAATTATTACGGACGCGACAAGTGACCTGACCTTTGGGCCTCTCATGGTAAAACATAACAGGTACAAGGATATTTAAATTTTGCAGCGGTCATGAGAAAGCAGAAGAAAATTCCGCATGCGAGATTGGTCTTGTCATTGCTGCTTGAAATTGTTGTTCAACACATTTTTCAGTTTTGCCGCTGTTTCCTGCATTCACAGCAATATTGGCCCGAAAAACCTGTGCGGGTAAACTCCCTGATACTGTCGCCTGATGTAGATAAAAATGCTCATATACGTGTATGTCGTATATTTTTCGAATACAAATGTTGAAACGTAAATTTGTACTGGCAATAGTGATTTTCGTTGCGTTTGCAATGGTGATGTCGTCGATGGCACTGATTGGTGGAGTTCCTGCAAACAACAGCACATCCAGTCAGGCAAATACGCCTAGCAGCCTCGTCGCAAGCCATTATGCAAACCCAACGCTGACCGGCAAAGCGGCGCAGGTGATGAAGGCACTGACTGAGAAAGGTATATCGGCAAACTATGTGTACCTGCCAAACTTCAATCCGACAGTGCACAAAAAAGATGGAGTCATAACACCATCGTACACTACGGCTCCTGCTCCGATGGGTATTGGCGCTTATGGTATATCCAATAACAATGGTGCTGGCCCCGCGACAGCCTACAACCTGACAACTGGCAGTGTAATGGCGTCTCTGAACGTCAGCAGCCTTCAGGACTTTTATGCTCTGGATGACGGACCTAACAGCGTAACGTTCCAGCTCAATGCTGTGCTTCACAATGTTGCGCTGTTTGGAAACAGCAGCTATGCTTTCTGGACACAGAATGTTGTATTTTACTCTGCCAGAACCCAGAGCCTTCTACTTCTTGACAACCTTTGGAATTTCTCAAGCCCCTCGTTCAATCTAACGCAGAACTCTCTGTATAGTTACAGCGGTATTCCAGTGTCGCCAGTGTATTACTATGCTGTCGGCCCGGCTTTCCATGTCACCTACCCATTCTCCCTGAATCTGTACCTAAACACTTCTGTCATTAATGGTAGATCGACAGTGTTCTACAATTACTCACTCGAGACATCCGGCAACTACTTTTCAGGCAGCTATGACCGCATAATATTCAACTCCACGCCGTCTTCCAACCCATCTTATACAGCGCCAGCACCACAGTATCTCATAAGCGGTAACACCATCACTCCTGACGGTTTCATTCCTTACGATGCTGAAATCATGCTGGGCGGACCCGGTGGTGGAAGCACGGCAAATGTACTGAACATAAGCGCAACTATGCAACTGAAGTACATGAATGCAACAACATCCGCATACACAAGCTTCCCAGACACATTTGATGTTGGATCCCAGACTGGCGAGACATCGCAGGGAGTTGCAGTATCATGGTCACCGAATGATGTGGCAACCCTTACTGCGGGACCATCATACCTCTACGGAATGTGGGGATTGACTCCAGCATCTACGCCTATGTATACCTACAGTGGATCTGTTAACCCGCCAAATTCGTTCATGTTCACCTCTCCGGGTGGACCGTTCAACGCGACTCTATCAGCGTGGGTCCCATTGAGCAATACAGGACAGTATTCATTCATCATACCATACGGAAGTCTTTCGTCGAACGTCATGCTGAGCAACTACAAGCCTATGCTGACAACACTGACTCCTGGAAACGGCGGACAAATAACGTTATCCCATGACTTCAGACTGGGAGTTTATACTCCGCTCTACGCGATGGATAATGCACAGCTGCAATACATATCATACTATGGAAACGGAATGCCTGGTAATCCTTACATGATCTACAATAATGCACCAA
The DNA here is from genome assembly GCA_016806715.1 of Thermoplasmatales archaeon. Lineage (NCBI taxonomy): Archaea > Methanobacteriati > Thermoplasmatota > Thermoplasmata > Thermoplasmatales > Thermoplasmatales archaeon. The sequence goes on from CP060531.1 coordinate 344,690, forward strand.
TGAAAGGATACATCAACCCGCTGTTTGGAGAACTAAACGATTATGCCTTCCCGGCATTCTCGGGCCTGCTGCTCCATAACGTGAACGCATACACTGTGGTAAGCTCAGAGCCATCATTCAAGGTGAATTACGCTAACAATGTGTACAGTCAATTAATCACGGCTTTCTTCGGCTTGCCTTCCGCGAACAATCTGGGCATTGTGCTTTACCAGACCTCAAATGCGACGGTCTATGGAAACCAGATTACTGGCTGGTTTTCATTTGAGCAGACAGGATTTCCTGTAGCGAACCTGCTCCTCTGGAATTCACAGAATGATACGGTAATGTACAATCAGTTCACGACCCTGGACAGTTCCATGCTTGTTTACAATACACAAACACAGGACGGAAACAACCTCATATATGGGAACTTGTTCATTCAGTCATCGCAATTGAATACGGGCAAATATGCCGTGATAGCTGTCTCTCCAACCCTTAATCTATCTACCTATGGTCCGGTAGCTCTTTCGATGTACAGCAGCGGAAATGTCATAAGCGGAAACTTCTTTATTGTGTACAATACGGCAATAAGCCCCAACTATAGCATCTACTCCGGATATGGAGTCAATTACACGGACAGCTGGAACCATAATTTCTGGTGGAACTACGTATACGGATCAGGGCCATACAACAATAACGGACAGATAACTTCCGGCTATGATTATTTCCCAATAGTCATCCATGGGCTTGGGAGCTACCATCTGATGAGGATCGTTGAAGATTTCGAACGTAATTAAACCCATAATTTTTTTTTAATTCATTTTTTCCTGATTTTTTGTTATTTGGTGACTGATTTGCGGGACACGCTTATGATCTTCCTTGAAATTCACTGATCAGGCGGATGGAAGAGTTTTGAGTCTATATCGTCAAATTTTTTGTGCAATATTTATGATGATCAAGCAGTATTTCATCAAAAAAGGGAAAGGAATATACTCCCAAAAAGCACCGGTACCGCGAAATTAAGGTTTATGCTTTTATCACCCTGATTGCCGTTACCTTGTATTCAGGGGTGTTCTGTTTTGAATCCCTGAATGGCCCGGTAATCCGGTTCAGGCTCACATCAGGATCATTGAAAGTTGCGAATGCAGTCCCATCCTTTATGTCATAATCTACAGAGAGTCGCGTCACAGCCTCTCCGTATCTGCTCACCAGACGGACGCGTTCACCCGGCTCAAGCTTCAGCATGGCTGCATCGCCCCGTGAAAGGTAGAGGTAATCCGTATCACGAAAAGCCCTGTTGCCTGACCTGTCTGTCATTGTCGCCGCATTGAACTGGAACAGCGATCTGCCGGTTGAAAGCAGTATGGGGTAATCTTCATCGGTAACTTCGGCGGTTGGCCGGTACTGTGTCTTAGCCAGGGATGTCTTCTTTCCAATTGTGAATTTATCGGTGTGCAGGATTTTTGTACCGAGATGGTCTTCTGATGGACAGGGCCACTGTATTCCGCCTTTTTCCAGTCTTCTGTAGGTTATTCCTCGGCCACCTTCCCAGAGTTCCCTGATCTCGTTCCAGATATCTTCCGGTGAACTGAAAGTAAAGTCCTTCCCGAACCCCATGGATTTCGCAACGAGATTTATTATCTCCCAGTCTGGTTTTGAGTTTCCCAATGGATCCATGGCTTTTCTTACCCTCTGTACCCTCCTCTCGGAGTTCATGAACGTCCCATCCTTCTCATAGGAAGTTACCGCTGGCAGGAATACTGACCCGAATTTCTTCGCGGTCTCATTCATGAAGAAATCCTGGATCACGATGAATTCCATTGAGTTGAACGCTTTCTCCGTATGCTTCATGTCTGGGTTTGTGAGGTATACATCCCACCCCTGTATCCACAGCGCTTTCAGGTCTCCCGAGACTGCAGAATCGATCATCTGCATTTCGTCCAGCCCTTTTTTCACCGGTATTTTTCTCTTCCAGGTACTTTCGAATTTCTGCCTCCCTGATTCAATTGTCACATATCCTGTGAGCTTGGATGGCTCGCAACCCATGTGTGCTGATCCCTGCACGTTATTCTGTCCCCGGAGAGGATTTACACCGGAGCCTTCTATTCCAATATTCCCAGTAAGCAGGGCCAGATTCACCACTGCCATGACTCCATCGGTTCCCTGTGAGTGCTCCGTAACACCGAGTCCATGAAACAGCATAGAGGGTTTATGCGATGCATATATCCCGGCAGCCTCCCTGATCTTGTCAGCGTCAACCCCGCATATTTCCGCTGCCCTTTCTGCTGTCCACTCACGGACGGATTCACTGAAAGATTCGAAATTGTCGATACGATCACTTATAAAATCGCGATCTACCAGACCCTCGTTTATGATAACGTTTGCCAGTGCATTCAGTAGAGCAATATTAGTGCCCGGTCTAAGCTGCAGGTGGATTCTTGCCAGTGAAGCCAGCTCCGTCCTGCGCGGGTCAATCACAATGAGGTTTGCACCCTTCAGTGCCCTTTCCTTTATCCTTGCTCCGACGATGGGATGATTTTCCGTTGGATTAACACCGATCAGCATCATGGTGTTTGCCTTCTCTATATCATCAAATGAGTTCGTGGCCGAACCTGTTCCTAGGATGTGACCCATACCGGCCGCGGTTGGAGCATGACATACCCTTGCGCAGCTGTCAACATTATTTGTTCCTATAACAACTCTAGCGAATTTCTGTGCAAGGTAGTTTTCCTCGTTGGTCGCTCGAGAGGACCCAAGGACTCCAATAGAATCAGGCCCATATTTTGACTGTATTTGTTTGAAGTTTTCCGCAACAACTTTAATGGCATCGTCCCAGGTCACTTTTTTCCAGGAGCCATTCACCCTTATCATGGGATCTGTGATCCTGTCCGGGGAACTTGCAAAGCCGAACGAGTATCTCCCCTTCACGCAGAGATGCCCCTTGCTCACTGGCGAGTCACGGACAGGAAGTATCTCTACTATTTTTCCGTCCCTGGTTCCAATGCTGATCTCACATCCAGTTCCACAGTATGGGCATACGCTTCTGGTGTAATTTTCAGGATAGCCCTTGTCAATAACAGAAACATCTTCTATTGCTCCAGTTGGGCATGTATCCGCGCACGCTCCGCAGCTCACGCATGAGCTTTCTTTCAGGCTTTCCTTGCCGTCAGCAAGCAGAGTGACCTTGTCGCCCCTGTTCCACTTCTGCCAGACAAACTGTCCCTGTACCTCCTCACATATGCGCACACAGCGGTAGCAGTCAATGCACTTGTCCATGTCAACGCGTATGAAAGGGTGATCTGCCCACTGTCGTGATGTCGTTTGCAGCGTTTCCTGTGATTTCTCATTAAGCAGCCCATAGTGACCAAGATGCCTGTAGAATTCCTTCCTGGTATCGAGGCTTGATAGGTTCATTTTTCCGTTCCTTGTCATAAGCCTGAGCAGGGTCTTCCTTTCCTTTTCAATATCATCCGGGAATGCATCAACTCGCATGCCGTCCTGTATCATTGCTGTGCAGGAAGTTTCGGGCCTTCTGCGACCGTTTATGCGGACTATGCATAACCTGCATCCTCCATACTCTTCCAGCCTGTCGTCATGGCAGAGTGTGGGAATCTGTATTCCCATATTTTTTGCCGCCTGAAGAACGGTCAACTGATTCTCGAATTGCCCTTCCTTTCCATCTATATTTATGCGAAACATGCGTCAACCTCCTCGTGATAATTCTCGCTGGCACTCTTGAGGAACTCTCCCAGGCCACCACCAAGTCCGCACAGGCTCGTATCGAGAAGAGCATCTGAAAGAGCTTCGTAGTCTTCTCTGGTCCATCTGTCACCTGTCTGCAATCCGGAGAAAACTTCTTCCACAGTCCTGCTGCCCAGTCTGCATGGAGTACATTTCCCGCACGATTCATAAGCCACAAATGAGGATACGTGCGAGATCAAGTCTTTGATTGAAGTCTCTTCATCAAAAGCAACAAATCCTCCATGGCCAAGTTCGCCGCCTATAGCCTTCATTTCCTCATAACCGATCCTTGTTCCGAATTTCGACGGAGGTATGATTCCTGCAATGGGACCACCGACAATTATCCCCTTTATTTTTCCAGATTTCAAGCCTCCTCCGATATCATTGACCACGTGGTCTATTGTTGTACCCATCTCTACCTCATAAAGACCCGGATTCCTGAAAAGCGAGTTAAGAGATACGGCCTTGGTGCCCCTGCTTTTTGAGAATCCAATCTCAGCAAAACGCGCTGCACCGTTGTTGATGATCCATGGGATATTGGCAAGAGTCTCAACATTATTCACAACCGTTGGTTTATCATAAAGCCCTTTTTCCGTCGGGTATGGGGGTCTAAGAGCCACTTCCGGACGCCTGCCCTCAATTGACCTTATGAGAGCGGTCTCCTCGCCACACACGTAGCTTCCCTTTCCCGGTACAATATGGACGTCAATGGAAAACCCGGATCCCAGAATGCCTGATCCAATGAATCCACCGTCGATCATTTCCTGAACAGCCCTGGAGACGGTTTTTATTGCTTCAGGGTATTCTCTTCTTATGTATATGTAAGCATTCGATGCACCTGTTGCATATCCCGCTATGATTGTAGCTTCAAGGATCCTGAATGGGTCAAGTTCCAGGAGCAATCTGTCAATATATGCACCAGGGTCTCCCTCATCAGCATTCACAACTACGTATTTTTCACGTGAATCCTGTGAGAGGACGCTTGACCATTTCTTTCCAGTGGGAAAGCCAGCCCCGCCGCGGCCACGGAGAGAGGATCTTTCCACCTCCTCCACAATTTCAACCGGCTTCATTTCCAGAGCCTTCCTTAGTGCCTTGAAACCTCCCATTTCCTTGTATCGCGCAAGAGAATCTGCAGGTCCCCTTACTATATTTTCAAGTACTACGGGAGGCGATGTCTTTGCTGAAATAATCGGGATTGAAGTGCCTTCAGAAGAAGAAGGCGCCTCATAGCACTTCCCCAGGCAGTATGTCCTTACTTTCTGTTCATATCCTCTGGAGAATCTGGCCGGATTCTTTCCACGAGCCACAAAACATGCAGTGCCGGAACAGTATTCTACTTTATTTCCGGTAGCAGGAGAAGAATAAAATGAATCAATTTCCTCAGTCATATTGCGTTTGAGAAACAATTTAACACCTGATTTATTAGTTATCAAACCTATTTATAGCTTGCCAAACGCTCTTATACTATTTGGTGATAAAATATATTTGATAAGTTCAGTTATCAATGCTAAAGAATTTGCTTAATATCCGGCGATCGAAACAAAAAATGTTTTATCTTTTAACTGCCTTTTAAATCATGAAAATGAAGGTATTCGGGAGAACAGGACTTTTAGTGAGCGAACTTTGCCTTGGAACAATGACTTTCGGATGGCAGGCGGATGAACGTGCCAGTCATGAAATTCTTGACACTTTCACCTCAAAAGGAGGTAATTTCGTTGATACAGCAGATGTGTATTCTGAAGGAAAATCAGAGGAGATTATAGGAAGCTGGTTAGCCGGGAAAGACAGGGAAAGTGTTGTTATTGCAACTAAGGCCAGATTCCGCACTGCAGACCACCCCAATGGAGTCGGGCTGTCCAGAAAGCATATTCACTCTGCTGTAAAAGCCAGCCTGAAAAGACTTGGCACTGATTATGTAGATATCTTTCAGGTGCATGCCTGGGATCCGCTGACTCCATTAGAGGAAACTTTTGGTACCCTGAACTCCCTCGTAGATGAAGGGCTGATCAGGTATATCGGGGTCAGCAACTACAGGGCTTGGCAATTTGAAAAGGCCCTGCAGCTATGCAGGGAAAGGGGGTGGAATGCACCAGTGAGCATTCAGCCCCAGTATAACATAATCACGAGAGCCACAGAATTTGAGATCCTGCCAATGGCTCTTGAAGAGAACATAGCGGTACTTCCCTGGAGCCCTCTCGCCGGTGGCTTTTTAACGGGAAAGTATGCCGGTGGAATTTCCAAAGCAGGAAAGGGAACGAGGGTTGGAGACTCAACAACGCCGGAATTCTACAGGAAGCTGGAAAATGAAAGGATGTCGAGAATTATATCTGAACTGGGGAGAATATCAAAAGAGACAGGAAAAACAATGGCGCAGGTCACACTTAACTGGTTGCTCTCAAATGATGCGGTAACCGCTCCCATCATCGGTGCGAGAAATTTGAATCAGCTCGAGGACAATCTGGGATCTACCGGATGGAAATTGAGTGAAGATCAGGTCAGAGCAATAAACGTAGCCAGCGAGATGGAAGTAACCTACCCATACGATCAGAGAGCGGAAGATCAGCAGAGAAGGGACCGAACTCTTTCCTGATGGCCAAAAGCATTATTTTTCAAAATAAGCTGGAAGAAGATAAAGCTGATCTGGATTCGCCGAGAAACGTTCCCAAATCAATGGGAATGATACATTCAGAATCTGCAACATCTACAGTCAGGGCAGGATTTATTGTAGATGACAAAGCCGTAGTGAGAGCTATACCTTAGTAATCCCTTGAGATAGGAAGGAATATATCATAAATTCTCAGAATGATGAAAGCATTGCAGGTGGTTGACAAATATTAATTAGCAACACCTGAAAACTGCCCGGACAATGGATTGATAAAGGAGAAATTTATAATTCCACCACTGGCAACTACGGATGATTTACCGGAGAGAGTGAAAAATATAAAGGCTATGCATGGTGACTGACGTATAGAGGTGCTCCTGAGGAAGAGATAAAAGAAGCAAAGGAAGTATCAAGGATGAAAGAGGTAGATTAAATGCCAGTTGTATGAAAGAGAAAATGGTTTAGATGAAAAAAAGTGTCAAGGGCGGAGGATTTATAGGTAAAGTATTTGTAGTTGATAGTAATTAGTAAATAATACCAAGTATAATTTGGATATGATAACGCATGAACAATCATATACTGAACGCCCCTAACCAATTTGACGGAGTCGGATACACCGCCCCATTCAAAGTTAATCCTAGTAGGTTCACCAGATACTATGAGAACAGAGTGATGCCACCTTTGATCTGTGCTAAAATACTTTTGCAGGGGTCTGAGAATATAAATATACAGCTTGAGCCTATAAATGATATAACAGAAGGAAGTGTAATGAAATGAGTGAAGAAAGATGTCCCGTTAACCACGGTCAAATAGAAAAAATGAGCATTAAGGAATGGTGGCCAGAAAGACTTGATTTGAGTGTTCTCAGACAAAATGATCAGAAATCAAATCCTATGGGTAGAGATTTCGATTACGCAAGAGAGTTTTCAAGTCTTGATCTTAAGGCTGTTAAGGGCGATATTGCAAAGTTGTTACTGGATTCTCAGGACTGGTGGCCTGCAGATTTCGGCAATTACGGTCCACTCATGATAAGAATGGCATGGCACAGTTCAGGAACATACAGAGTTGGAGACGGTAGAGGAGGTTCAGGGACTGCACAACAGCGATTTGCACCTATTAATAGCTGGCCGGATAATATTCTTCTGGACAAGGCAAGAAGACTGATTTGGCCCATAAAACAGAAGTACGGGCGAAAACTGTCCTGGGGGGACCTCATTGTTCTCACAGGAAATGTGGCACTGGAAACGATGGGTCTCAAGACCTTTGGATTTGGGGGTGGACGAACAGATGTTTACGAACCCGATCTTTCAGCATACTGGGGTAAGGAAACAAAGTGGCTTGATGATAAAAGATATTCTGGAGACAGAAATCTTGAAAATCCACTGGCGGCAGTTCAAATGGGTCTTATTTATGTAAATCCTGAAGGCCCAAATGGTGTCCCCGATCCTCTACTGGCAGCTAAAGATATACGAGAGACCTTTGCCCGTATGGCCATGAATGATGAGGAAACAGTTGCTCTCATTGCCGGTGGGCACACTTTTGGAAAAACACATGGTGCAGGGCCTGTCTCGCATGTTGGTCCAGAGCCCGAAGCTGCCCCGATAGAGAACCAGGGGATTGGCTGGGTCAGCACATATAAATCAGGCAAGGGGGACGACACAATTGGAGGCGGGCCAGAGGTTACCTGGACGACAACACCAACAAAATGGAGCATGGGTTTCTTTGAGAATCTTTTCAGGTATGAATGGGAACTCGAAAAGAGCCCAGCCGGCGCATACCAGTTTGTTGCCAAGAATGCTGAGGAAGTGGTTCCCTACGCTCACTCCAGTAGGAAAAGGAAGCCAACAATGCTAGTCACGGATCTAGCGTTTCGTTTCGATCCTGTGTATGAAAAGATTTCCAGGCGCTATCTGGAGCATCCGCAGGAGTTTTCTGATGCCTTTGCAAGAGCATGGTTCAAACTGACACACAGGGATATGGGACCTGTTACCAGATATCTTGGACCAGAAGTGCCTGCTGAGAAACTCCTCTGGCAGGACCCTATTCCAGAGGTTGATCATAAACTGGTTCAAAAGGACGATATAGAAAAACTGAAAGAACAGATCATGGCTTCAGGACTCTCAGTGAGGGACCTAGTGTACACAGCCTGGTCCTCAGCAGCAACCTTCAGAGGCAGTGATAAGAGAGGAGGCGCAAACGGTGCACGCATAGCTTTGGAACCGCAGATACACTGGGAAGCCAATGAACCAGACAACCTGAAAAGAGTGCTGAAGACCATGAACTCCATAAGAGAAAAGTTCAATTCTACAGCAAAAGGTGGAAAGAAAATATCACTTGCGGACCTCATAGTTATTGGAGGCAATGCAGCAATTGAGAAAGCTGCAGAAGCTGGAGGCTTTAAAATATCAGTTCCATTCCAACCTGGTAGAATGGATGCGCTTCAGGAGGATACCGACATTAGTTCATTCTCCTATCTTGAGCCTCAGGCTGATGGCTTCCGTAATTATATGAAACTGGATCTTACATATAAACCGGAGTTTCTCCTTGTTGACAAGGCGCAACTTCTTAATCTGTCGGTACCTGAAATGACGGTTCTTGTCGGAGGAATGCGTTCCTTTGGTGCCAATTACAACGGGACAAAGCTGGGAGTCTTAACAGGCCGCCCCGGTGTCTTGACCAATGACTTTTTCAGGAACATTCTAAGCATGGATTACGATTGGAAGCCAAAGGACGAGGCAGAAAATGAATTCGAGGGCAGGGACAGAAAGACAGGCAAACAGAAATGGGTTGCCAGTCGTGTCGATCTCATATTTGGCGCTCATTCGGAACTCAGAGCGGTTTCTGAAGTTTACGGAAGCGATGATTCCCCAGGAAAGTTTGTGAACGATTTTGTTGCAGCATGGTCAAAGGTGATGAATCTTGATAGGTTTGGCCTTCATAGTTAATTAGTTTCATGACTATCCGTTAATTCAGGAATCTCAAGTTCCTGTTTCGTGCAAATACCCTGCCTTGTGAAAGCTTTATGAAGCCATCTTTTATGATGAATTGGATTTCAAATCTCCTGCCATCTGATGTAAAAATACCATAACAGACTTTATACAGGCAACAGAAAATTATCAAAGAAGGAAAAGAACCAAATTTTCATTCTAAGCCCATCAAGCGCTTATTTGAAAATACACCAAAGAAGTGTTTAACAAGAAAAACATTGACCCAGTTAGACTGGCATAAAGGTATTACTGGATTTGTGGCTTAACTATATATTTATGGTTAAATGAAAATAAGTCCACTCACTTTTTTGTTGTATAACACCACTATCTATTAATGGACTTGACCGGATTAATACCTTTAATCGAAAGTAAGCGGATACACATATATACCTCAATTCATTTTTTATCTATGGCATTCAAAGAAAAATACTCAGAATGGAAAGAGAACCGCAATGTTATGCGGTGGTATGAAAACCTACAGAATGGGCAGGAGTAGAGTTGGGATTGTCACTTTTTGATATAGTTGTACAGGGTATAATTGAGCCAATAATCATTCCACTGGTTACTCTATTTGCAGTTGCGTGATTAAAACATGAATATAGAGTTCTCTGTAACCGACGATACCCTAAGCATCAATAATGTGAACTACAGGTTAAAGGATGTTGAAGGCAATTATATAATCAACAGGCAGATGCTTAAGTTGCTTTACGCCTTTTTGGGCCTTTTTGTGTTAGTTATGCTTGTTATGGTTGGATTCGTTACACTCACTCAGTTGACCTCTGTTCCGATAAACGTGGGTTACCTTGTACTGGCACTCATGGTTTATCCATCATTTCTAATAGGCAAAGGCATATTTCGCAAATACTATTTTCCGGAATTAGTTCTGATGGTCAACGGAAGAGTTGTGTTCAGAATGATAGAATGGCCCAAATACAAAACAACGGTCGAGACAATAAGGAACAGAGTGACTAATATTAAGGTAAGATATCCGCTGGAACTGCAGTTAAAGCGACCACCCCACCAGTAATTTTTTTCTGGGCAATTGAGACCTTATTTTTAATATATTTGGTTCATCCCAGAATATTGGGATCCTCCGTGAGGTCAAGAATCTCTGGAAGGATGTGGCTTTCGAAGAAGAGATAAAGAGGGAAAAAGGACTTTTTAATACATTTCAATTACCATTAATGAAATGGGCCCGGCAGAGCCCGTTTAAACTTTTAAGTAAATCCTATTTCTAATGGATAGGTAGAGAGCCACTTAAATAATTAAATGGATATTTAATGTACGCAACTCCTCTTTCTTCATCATTACATATGAAGTCTCAGCTAACATCAAGGTTTATTGAAAAGGTAAACTTGGATAAGACCGTCATAAAGAAAAAATGGTTAATAGGAGACAAAAGTAACTACTCCCGCAACTACGGCTGGCCAAAATGCCCATCCCCACCATGGCATTAAACCAAATAAAGCGCCTGTTACGATATCCGTTATTCCAGCAGCGTCTAAACCAGCACTAACTCCTTGAGCTATGAGTGCGGCGATTGATGTTGCCGGCAGGTAAATGCCTAAATATGATAACAAGCCTGCCAGTGTTCCATATTCAAGACCTACTTCAATGGACAGTAAAAGGCCGTCATGGTTAACAAAATAATAGTAAAGTAATTGTGGGGATGCAGGCACCTGACCTTGAGACTCAAAGTAAGAAGTTGTCTCCATTCCGGGTATCAAGAGTGGAACCGCCAATGGAGTTTGTGTCACCACCATTAGCATCACAACTGCACACGCTATAGCGATACCTGCGTTTCTATAATCTCTACGCTTAGCCTTTTTTTTCTATACCAGATTCGTTTATCTAAAGCGCTAATTGGTTTACGTCAATTTATATCATCATATTTATAATCATATATTGTATATAAATTTCCTGGCAAAACTATGGCGGCAAAGGACTGTTAGGTCACATACACTGATTTCTCCTTATTGTACGGGTTCTGCAATTAATTTTGTGTGTACCCCAAATAGGGTGTACACATCTATGACAAGAGAACTGCCTATTCTATGGGTTGTTCTGATAGTCGTATATATAGTAGGTCTAACGCTTTATTGCCGCCATATTGGCAAAACGACTTTACACCCAATTTCGAGTTTGGACCTAAAACATGCTAAAAATAGGCTTAACTGCAAAGCCCCGGCGACGAAAAATAAAATATAGCATGATAGACTGCTACCTTATTATGAATAAAATGAACCCGAAAAGAAAAAAAATCATCATAGAAATTTTACCGGGGGGTATTGCTTCACTACCGATTTCATTATATTTGGCATCTGCTGAGATAAAATACCATCCGTACTGGCATAGTTTTGTTGTGTCGTATTTGGGATTTTGGTTTTTAATATTTGCTGGTATATGGTCCTACTACTACATTATTTCTCTGAAGATCGCCATCAGAAACTATAAAGAAGAAAAATGAAAAGAAAAATGGTTACCGACAAACCTAACGAAAAGTTTGAGTTGGCACCATATTATGCCAGATATTTGTCATACTTGCTCGACCTAGTGATTCTTTTTGGAATTACCTCACTTTTGTTCAGTGTTATTGGATATGAACCACTTGGTTATATAATAATTACAAACTATGCAGGAGGTATAAAGCCCATAGCGTCCCGAAAGTTGTGTATTTATAAAAGATACCTCGCCAGGAGCTTTTCCCTCATTATACTGGTATCGGCTTCCAGAGTTACACAAAAACACGGATGATGTTAATCGTTGATAGTAAAGTTAATTGAAACGGTAATTTTATCATTTCGTGGGAGAAAGCAACTATAGAACAAAAAATGAAATTATTGAGGAGATACTGTATAAAGACCGGAATTTTTTCTCCGATCATGATTTAGAATTTGACATTTTTAAACATACTTCTGTTTTCGCGGTCCTAACATTTACATTTCAATTTATCATCCTTCTGTTAAATAATTTCTATGGGCTGAATAATCCGACATATGTGCAATCATTTGTATTTATATTCGGATTGTTTTTTATGATTGCCCTAATACCTGAACCCCCCTTTTTTAGGTACATGATCCATCAGGAATCTTTGTGAAACCACTGGTAATGCTCACTCTTCTGAACCGAAACATGTAAATAATATATACCTATTTAGGTATATATTGAACAGTTACACAAGAAAGAAGACGATCAATGGCAGGGAATATTTCTACGAGATGACGCCATACTGGGACAGGGAGAAAAAGAAGATCAGGTATCACAGCAGGTACCTTGGCGTGCAGAAGGAAAAGGGCATTGAAAAGGCCCGGATGCACCTGCCCAGGAACATCTTCGTCTACGGCCCCTTCATACCCGTGCTGCGAATCATCAGGGAGATGGGCATTGAGAAGATCCTTGATTCAATGTTCGGGAAGGAGGACAGGAACACTATCCTGGTACTTGCCGCTGCCCGGGCAATAAGGTCACTCCCCATGGATTTAGTGCACACATGGTATGAGGGAACCTACCTGGCCAGGGAATACCCATGTGATCCATCTTCGCAGCGCATATCCCGCCTGCTGGAGGACATAGGTAACAGCAATATACCGGACAGGTTCTTCTCCGCCTTCTCATCACGCATGAAGGCGGAATCCTCTCTCCTGTACGATATAACGACCATTGCATCGTATTCCGGAAACAGCATGTTCGAGTATGGTCATGCAAAGGATCATGGCGATCTTCCCCAGATCAATCTATCCCTTGTAATGGAGAGGAGAAGATCCCTGCCCATACTGTTCGAGATATACCCGGGGAGTATTGTGGATGTTTCCACCCTAAGGGTAACAGTGGAAAGGATCAGGAATCTCGTCACCGGAGTTGTGATCATCCTTGACCGCGGCTTCTTCTCCCTTGACAATCTTAAGGTACTCCACGAACATGAATACATAATCTCTGCAACGTACTCAAGAAAGGAGGTAAAGCATGTATTCTCCGCCGGCATGAGGAGGCTGGATTCCGCAGATAACACAATCCTCTACAGCGGCAGGCCCATATTCGCGATGCATGTGGATTTTACCATTGACGGTCTTGGCCTGGAGGGGTACCTCTACCATGACCTTGATCTGGAAGCACGGGAAAGAACCAATTTCCACAGACACATCAGGGAGGTCATGGATACCATTGAGAAAACGAAGCCGAAGGAGAAGAAACCTGCCCAGATCGCACAGGTCCGGTCCATGGCGGGAGAATATTACAGATACATAAGAACCACGGTGAAGGACGGGAAGTACCATGCACAGGCAAGGAACAATGCCATATCACAGAGGGAGAACCGCATGGGCCGTTTCATGCTGGTCTACAGGGGGAAATACGGTCCAATTGAGTGCCTTGATCTCTATCGGGACAAGGATCGTGTGGAGAAAGCCTTTGAGATCCTGAAATCAGATCTGGACATATTTCCTCTCAGGGAGAGGAAACCTTCCACCATAAGGGGCCTTGTGTTCATCCTTTTCCTCTCACTCATCGTGAGGCTGTCCATGAGGAGAATGCTGGGTGAATCAGGGCTCAACAGGAAATATTCCATGGACAGGGTATTCCTTGAACTGGAGAAGCTGCAGATGATGGAGATTGACGGGAAAATGATCGAAAGGGAGAGAACCAGAAAGCAGGGTGAAATCCTGGAAGCTCTCCAGTCAGTTACATGTACCTAAATAAGAGGAGTTCAGGCTAATAGGAATGTATTTCAGCCTCACTAGCAATATTCGCACGTCTATTCGCAACAACAAGGGTGTTTACATAAGGTTGTATAGTTGCACAGGCTGTCATTTTACATCTTATTCTGAGTTCTATTCAAACTTGAGTTCCGCATGAGATAGTCTATCACGGTCCGTTGCAAATCCTTTTATTTACAACTTCTCCAGGCATTGGTCTTCTATTAATGTATGTGCACTATATATGCACATACCTTTAAATATTCATATGCGATATTGCCCTATGTTCCTGAGAATTACAAAGGTCAGGAGGGGATCTGCAGTACTGGAATATGCATCCATCGCGGAAAGGCTGGTTGTGGATCACGTGCAGAAAACCGTTACCCTGAAATATCTCGGTCCCGTGAAGTCCGCAGCGGATACGGAAAGATACCGGAAAGTGCTGGACGAATACAGGGAAGCCATGAGGAAATTCTCCCTGAATGACCTTAAGATCAGGCCAACACTCTCCTTCGGGATATTCTATGCAGCCAGATCCATAATGGAGAGAAATGGCATATCAGGGATACTGAAAAAACATACTCGCACCTACGCTGGGATATTATCCTTCATGATCATTTCCCGGCTGTTTGAACCCTCGTCCGACATTGATCTGGTCGATCTGGAAAAGAGGGTGTACTATCCATGGGAATTACAAATAAGCGAGGACAATGTTTACAGATCCCTTGATTCTCTTCTGGCGGGGAAGGATGACATCGAGATCGAAATATTCAACGCACTGAAACCGGACACCTCCACGGTGCATTATGACCTGACATCATCATATTTTGAGGGCAGGGAGGATAATGATCTGGTATTATTCGGTTATTCCCGTGATAAGAAAAGAGGAAAGGAGCAGATTGTTATCGGTCTTGTCATGGCAGACGGGATACCCATACACCATGAGGTGTGGCCCGGCAATACCATCGATCCGAAAACACTTGAATCCACCATATCGGTGCTGAAGGAGAGATTCCATATAAAAAACGTGATAATCATTGCGGACAGGGCATTCGGAAGATCCAAATCGTTGGATCTCCTGGATCAGAACCTGTATATCACCGCTGCATACAGGTGGGACCAGCCGTACCGCAGCATCCTCATGAATACGGATTTCACTGACAGTCTTGTGATGGATGACCTGGTCATGAAGAAAGTCGCCATAAGCGTGGATCAGGTGATGAAGGATGATTCCACCGGAGATCAGAAGAGACTTGCTGAAAAGAGGATATACATTGCGGTATACAACAGGAAGAGGGAAGATCTGGATCTGAAGGATCTCAATGACAGGATCGATACTGTAAAGAAGAGAATATCCGAGATTCCGGATCAGAAGGAACTGAAGAAGTCTCTGGGGAAGCTGAGATCACTGGTGAAGTTCCCGGAGACCGGTGCAGTGTTGAACGAAAAACGCATAGAAATACTGAAAAAGCTTGCAGGAAGATTCCTCATCGTCACCAATGCTGATCTGCCGGAAAGTGAAATTGTGTCAGCTTACAAGGATCAGTGGCAGATTGAGCGTTCATTCAGGACAATAAAGTCGTTTATCGAGATCAGGCCGGTATACCACAGGAAATCAGAAAGAATCAGGGCGCATGTCTTTGTATGCGTATTGTCGCTTCTTGTTTCAAGGATAATGGAAAAACTTTCCGGCAGGACAATCGACAGCATAAGGAAGGATCTCAATTACCTGGATGTCGTTCCTGTTACAGTTGAAAAGAGAGATCTGTATATTTCATCGGAGAGCAGTGCAGCTTCAGATATTTTGAAAAGCCTTGGACTGCCATATCCAGGGATCCGGGAAAGTGCACATACATAATCCCTGATAATTAATAACAGACTGTGCAAATCCAAGGGTCTGTGCGCAACACTGATAATGAATGACATGCGGAAGTCAAGTTCAAACCTTCACATAGTCTCGCATCCAGAACATACATTGAGAGGTAAACAAATTTTGCTCTCATTTTACGGGTCTAAAAAATCGCAGTCTTCGAGACTCTCAGCCATCAATCGGAAAAAAAAGCTGAAGGAACTCTATTATCCAGTTTCTGACATTTTAAGTGGATCTGGCCGAGAGATCAAACACGAAATGATAGAAGACCGTAGATTGATGAAATTAGCCATTATAGCACTTACACTCACATTTTTTGGTGTATCAGTTTATTTATATTATATATACACCCTGTATAGGTCACCACTAATAATATTGGAAGACATTATCGATTTTATTGTGTTTTCCATAATTAGTCTTTACATATTTATTACACGTTCGAACGAAAATATCTACAAGGTGTATATATGTAGAATAAATCTAAAAGATCTGAAAGATGAAGGAAATCCTATTGAAATAAAATACACTCTAGTGGATCTGTCTTACTGGAAGCATGTTAAAAAGAGGCCAGGGATGGAGCCAATTCAGATGCAGCATGGGATATTATATATTGTTGACAAAGTTGTCCTAAACAAATTCGGAGAGCCTATTGAAGTGATTCCTGAATAATCTGAATGGATATTCCAGATTGATTTAGAGGCTCTAATGGGTTCGCGTAAGCTATGAAGGTATAAATTATCCAAGAAGATTATTTCCATGACCCCGATGGACAAAATTCAACTTTGATACGGTTTTTCATTTTCAACACTACTAATTTTCAGGGAAGTTGTAAGCTAAGTATATAAACAAAGGGTGAAAAAAGACTATGCGAACACGTTTTAATCACCATTAACGGAATGGGCCCGACCGGATTTGAACCGGTGACCACCGCCTTGTAAGGGCGGTATCATAACCACTAGACTACGAGCCCATTAAACGATGTGTAATCATTCTCATGGTATAAGATTTGCTCCTGTGTTGCACGCGCTACATAATTTTGAAGTCTAACAGAGGAAAAATATTAAATGCTAGACGTTATTTCCAAATATGGGCGAAGAATCCATAGATTCTGGAAAAAGGAATTTTCTTAAGGCAATGGTCGTTATTTCTGCTGGAGCCGCTGTTGCCGGTGTTCTTAAGGGCGTTGTGCAAAACATTATCCCCCCATCAACAGGGCTCACTTCTTTCCCGGAACTCACACTCTATTACAATGGTCGCCCACTCCAATATAGTGACATTCCTCCTGGTAAGACGGGGAGCGGCATCTATTTGTTTGACTACCCCCTCTCGAGTGATCCAAATTTTCTGCTCAATATAAGTAATGACAATAAGACACCCGTTCAGGTAGAACCCATGTCAGTTTTTATTCCTGCTACCGGTGGTACATTCGAGTCTCCTGCTGGTGTCGGTCCTGATAATTCTGTAGTGGCATTCAGTGCAATATGCCAGCACCTTGGATGTGTACCACCCATCATTCACTATTATCCAGCAGGAAGCCCTGCTTTTCCAACATACATACATTGCAACTGCCATGGCAGCACCTATGATCCAAGCAAGGGAGCGAAAGTGATTACTGGACCAACCACCCATCCTCTGCCCGCCACCATACTGAAATACGAAGCAGCTAGCGGAAATTTTTCCGTAGTGAGCATGACCGGACCAACCATTTACGGGAAAATTAGTGATCTGACAGGCGGAACACCACTTCCAGAGGGTCAGACTTACACGGATGTAACAGTGGAACCTATCGAAGGATAATGAGAGGTCAAGACAATGGATATAGAGAAATATAAATTCTGGAAGAAGAAGCAGGACGTGGTCGGAGATGTTGTCGACACCCTGAAGCTAAATGAACTCCCGCTGAAAACAGTGCCTGATTACATGAGAAGAAAAAGGGGAATCTGGTACTGGACAGGCGCATTAATTACAATCGCATTTGTATACCAGGTAATCAGCGGTCTACTTCTCCTGATCTATTATACACCATCTGATCCATACTATGCAACAGTTAATACGATAATCAACACAGTTCCATTCGGTGCACTCTTCCTGGCCTCCCATCTCTATGGCGCATACGCCATGATTGTACTGATATACATCCACCTGTTCAGGAACTATTTCATGGGTGCTTACAAGAAGCCAAGGCGACTGCAGTGGGTTACTGGTGTCCTTCTTCTTGCAGTCACCATCGGGGTTGGGTTCTTTGGATATTCAATGACAGGTGATGTGCTCTCTTCAGATGCGACAGATGTTGGCAGGGGCATAGCTCTCTCAACACCCTTACTGGGAGCGACACTCGAGTCCCTCGTGTTCGGCAACGGAACATCCCTTTCCCTATTTACCCACATGCTTTCGCTCCACATCATATTCACTGCAATAATCGGGTTGCTTTTTGGACTGCACTTCTTCCTTGCAGAAGCAAACGGAATGATGCCTTCGAACAGGAAGTCAAAATACACTGCCCCGGCTGTTGATAAGGAAGACCCCTCATACAAGCCATGGTTTCCTTACAATATGGCATTCATGGTCCAGCTTGCGTTGTATACGTTCGGGATTCTCATAATAATTCCATCTATACTAATGCTCTTAAACGGGAGCACTGTTCCGGCAAGTGCAACTAATCCACCAATACCTCCACTTTTCTCGCCGTTCCCAAGCTTTGCACCAACGAGCCCCTTTGCCGGGTATGTTCCAGCTTATCCTCCATGGTTCCTGCTGTTCATTTACAAGGCAGTTGATTTCCAGACGTTCAGTGGCCCATTGTCCCCACTCATAGCATCGACTGTTTTTGGAGTGGTCCCACTGCTATATTTCCTGCTTATACCATTTATGGATGGGAGCAAAGACCTTCATCCTCTCGCCCGACCACTGGTCACTGCCTTTGGCATACTCGCTGTCATCTACATGGTGATACTTTCTGCATGGGGAGCGCTCTCTCCTGGTATCCCGATACCCCCGGCTGAAGTCTACGCGGTTTTCATTCCGCCGTGGATAATAGTTGTCGGTGGAATGTTTTTCCTTAACAGGCTGTACAAACAGAACAAGTTCAGGGTTACTTCATCCAAATCCATTGCCTCATTCCTTCTGTTCATGTTCCTGCTCATATTCATGGTAATAGAGCTGGCAGAGAATTTCTCGGCATTCATGAACCACACATCTGCACTCAACCTGGTTTCAACTGGACTCGCAGCCGGAGCCACTTCCTTTGTGGCATTCGGTACCATGAAGTCCGCACAGGTCGCAGAGAAGTATCAACCCGTGAAGGAGCCAAAACAGCACGTTATAAGCGTTAATACGGCAGTAATAATATCTGCAATCCTCGGAATATTTGCAGTAGCGGTTATTGCAATGATCTCAACTCTGAACCCTGTCGGAGTCATATCCGAAGGCGAATTCGGACTTGGACTTGGTGGCATTCTTGTCATCAGCGGAGTAATAATGAGGCTATACCGGGCGGCCTTCTACCATGAGTGATATCAGGGTAGATGGCTATCAGTCCATAAGCTTCTGGAAGGAGGAAAGCATTGGCATCATTGTCCTGAGATCAGACGATAATTCAGGCTTGGATATCTCCCACATATCTGAACTGGTCACTGCTGTTGGTACAGCAGCTATGGATGACAGCGTGAAAGCAGTCGCATTAACTGGCATAAATATGCGATTTGCCACGCACTTAAATTTTGAAAGCAATGTATCCCAGATTGATAATATGATGGATTACACCAGGGCTCTGCTTTCGCTGGTTTATACTATCGACAAACCTATCTTCTCCATTCTGAATGGAAATGCAATAGATGTCGGCTACGAGATTGCGCTCCTTGCTGACGTTATGATATCTTCCAACAACATTGAAGTCGGATTCAGCCCTCAGTATACTTTCATGCTGGGAGGATCTATTACTTCCGCGAGGTTCAAGGACCTTGATAGGGGGAAGCCAGCGTCGGGAGTAAATTCAGATCTTGTCTACCACTCAGAAAATCTTCTGGATGATGCAAAGAAATACATTACTGATCACCTCCTATTTGACTATCCCCTGATCAGGCGGAGAAGAATGATTTCATTCAGAGAGTCACTGCTTGAGGAGCGCGAGCACTTTTTCAAGAGGAACCGCTTTCAGACGCCGGGATAAAATATAATAATCAGCCCCGTTGCGATAACCGCGATGAGCGAGGCGAGAAGGTTAACCTCACCCTTAGTGAGTTTTCCCCTGTTTTCGAAAGCTGCACCGAGAACACTGTCAATCTGGCATCCTATGAAGCCCATTATTCCTATGGCGAATATCGGAAGCAGATCAAGGTTTCCGTGTCTCAGGAGGCTGTAAGTTATGGAAATTATGAATGAACCGAGAAGCGCAGCGAGCTGCCCGACCAAGGAAATTCCGCCGTTTATTCCTCTCGTTGTCCTCCGGAAGGTTGTGATCATGAACACTTTCTTATCCAGTATGCCGATTTCCGAAGCAAACGTGTCGGACGCTATAACAGCGAACGAAACTGCAAATAGGGTAAAATATGGAACCTGCACTGGATGTATAAAATGGATTATAGCTATTCCTAAGCCAATAAGTGCGGCGTAGACAACATTTGAAGTTTTTCTTTCCCCTTCTTTTCCCTCCTGCATTGATATCTTCTTCTTCTGTTTCATGAAGGAAATTGTGGCGACATGAGAGACTGCGGCAAATACGATCATGAGAATCAGCCACTGCAGTGATCCAAGCACTGCTACAAAGAAACCAACAATAAATGCCGCAATGCTCCCCCTCAGGTCAAATATATTAAGGGCCCTGGAAAGAACAAATAATATCACGAGAAATAGGAGGATCAGGAGTAAGTAATCAACTGAAATCTGTACCTACCATCCGCGCTCCTGTAGGCGCATTTCCTTTGGCATGGATTCTATATCCATACCGGCCATGCCAGACAGGTTTTCAGATACGTCACCAATAAGCTTGAAATCTTCATAATTTTCAACGGCTTCGACCACAGCTCTTGCCATCTTCTCGGGATCTTTTGACTTGAATATCCCGCTTCCAACAAAGACCCCATCAGAACCAAGCTGCATCATCAATGCTCCGTCAGAAGGTGTAGCAACCCCACCTGCTGCAAAATTAACCAGAGGCAGCCTTCCCTTGCCCCGAATTTCCTTCAGGATTTTCAGAATTTCGCCTTTTATCTTTTCCTCTCCCATTTCCGCAAAGAGGTTGTGCATTGAAAGTGAACTGTCATTCTTGAAAATGTCTTCAGATACTATTTTCCTCAGGCTTCTATAGGGTTCGGTCATGTTGTCCGCCACCCTCTCAAGATCTTTCTGGCCGAGTGTTTTCAGTACAGCTATGCTTTCGCTTACCACCCTGATGTGCCTGACTGCTTCAATGATGTTCCCGGTTCCCGCTTCCCCCTTGGTACGTATCATTGCCGCCCCCTCAAATATCCTCCTGACTGCCTCAGAAAGAGTTCTCGCACCACAAACCACAGGGACCTTGTAATCTTTCTTGTACAGATGGAAAAATGGGTCTGCAGGAGTCAGAACCTCGCTTTCATCGAGCATATCAACGCCAAGGGCTTCGAGAACCCGTCCCTCGGAAATGTGCCCAATTCGCACCTTTGCCATTACAGGAATCGAGACTGAGGACATTATTTCTTTTATCTTAGCCGGATCAGCCATTCTCGCTACTCCACCAGCAGCTCTTATGTCTGCCGGAACCCTTTCCAGTGCCATCACTGCAACGGCGCCGGCGGATTCAGCGATCTTTGCCTGGGCAGCAGTTGTAACGTCCATAATCACGCCACCCTTGGTCATCTTGGCAAAGCCTCTCTTAATAAGCTCATCGCCAAATCTAAGGTCAGATAGATTGAGTTCCTTGTTCATGATTGATAGGCATTCGTAGAAAATATAAATATATGGTGATTCAGGAGAAATTCACTGTGGCAGGACCGATTCTACGTTTGCCTGAAGATGTGTCGTGGGAACGCATCCCTCATTCCAGGCCTATGCTGTTGATGATCCTTGAAGAACTTGCGTCTATCACCAGTGATATATCCTTGCCCTTATGGCTGAATTTTGCGAACCAGACAGGTACATGCAAAAGTTCCGGCTCAGAGACGTCATCTTCAGTGGTAATTTTCTGTACCATATGATGCTGATCGTGTACTTTCTTGCTTTGGAGCTGGTCAACATAGGTCTTTGCCTCATACTTTGCAGATTCTTCACTAACATCTCCATTCAGGACTTTTATGCCTTTTGGTATCTTTGAAACATCGAATATTACGCGGCTCTTAAGGTCGAATGAATAGTCCTTGGGCTGGTAGCCGAGCATGCCTTTCATCGCAACAATTGGATAATCATAGTTCTGATCGAGCGTATAGGCACGAAGATTTCCGTTACCTCTCCCCATTCCACCCATCATCATCCCGCCCATCATTGCGCCTTCCATCATTCCGAATCCGCCGCCCCTGCCACGTCCGCCGCCCATTGCTCCTCCCATTAATCCCATGAGAAGAGCACTTCCGGCAATAGTCCCGACTTCTGAGGCTGCACTAATGGCTGAATACTGTGTCCTTGCCGATACAGGTACAACCCAGTATGGAATATAGGCAAGGTTCATTCCTTCATTTTTCGAATCCTCTTCAAGATGTTTTCTCAGAAGTCCCTTATCCAGATATTCTTTCAATATAGTTGTCAATGAGTCTGTATCAGCTATTTTCAACGTCAGCATGCTATGTTTACCGACGTTTCTCCAGCCATCTGAATTAAGAGTAATGCTCGCTCCGCAATATTCACAGGTTATGATCATCTCTCCAAGTTCCGGCTTAAGTGGTGCACCGCAACTCGGGCATTTCAGTGCCTGAATATCCGGAGAAGCTATAACTGGCCTGTCATTGTTCTTTGCTGTTGCACTCTGTGCTGCATTGCCATTACTGGTTGAAGATCCAACCTTGTTTCCACATTTTGGGCAAAATACCGCATCATCCGGTATCTGCGCACCACATTTATCACAAAACATTTTTCATCACTTCATAACGCTTTTCCACAATTCGGGCAAAACTTTGTACCAGCAGCGGACTCAAACCCGCAGTTCTGGCATTTCACTTTCTGGGCTTCAAGTTGAGCGCCACAGTTAGGGCAGAATTTTGTCCCGGCAGGAGATTCTGTTCCACACTTTGGACACTTTATAGACTCTGTTTTCTGCTGGTTCTGCAAGGGTGCTCCACAATTCGGGCAGAATGTTGCGGAAACTGGAACCATAGAACCACATTTTGGGCATGGCTTTGTCTGGCTTTGCTGCAGTCCTGAAGACATGCCGCCCATCATTTGCCCACCCATCGCATAACCCATACCTGCTCCGGCTCCCAGTCCAATTCCGATCCCGGCTCCAGCGCCTGCGACTCCGGTCGGGTTTTTTGCTGCATCTACCATGGCCTTTCCAGCCTGAAGCTGCAGATAGTTTACGCCAAGGACTGACATCTCGGATCTCTTGTCCACAGCTTTCTGCACTTCATCCGGGAGGTTTATGGTTAAGCCGGAGATCTTGTTTATTTCTACCCCGTATTGCTGGAACTGGTCCGGGGAACTAGCAAGAATAACCTGTTCCAAATTAAGGAGATTTGCAGGAATATCAGTAACCTTTAACCCCTTATCCTTCATTTTTCCCAAAGCACTGTAGACGAGGATGATCATCTGTTCTTTCAGCCTTGACTCAACATCATCGCTTGTCTCAAGGTTGAATGTACCTACAAACTGGTTTATGAAATTCTCGGGGCTGGAGATTTTCCACCTGTATTCACCGAAAACCTTCAGGCTCACGACACCAAATGTCGGGTCAGTGAACTGGTACGGCTGAGTGCTGCCGAACTTTCCGTCCAGATAGCGCCTCTGTATGTAGTATACCTCTGCCTGCTGCTGCACACCCGCAAAGAACTTCAGCAGACCCTGAACAACCGGGGCATTAAAGTCCGTCAGAGCATACCTGTTCGGCTGATCGAAGTAAGTGAGCACCTTTCCGTCCCTGAAGAAGACAGCAGTTTCGTCTTCCCTCACAACTATATTATCATTTAGCCTGATGAGACGCGGAACTTTCCACATCACATTGCCTTCTTTATACTGAGTCTCCCACGCTATTGTGATAGATCCGGCAACGCTGCCACCTTTATCCGGAATATTTTTTGACTTCCTGCCAATCATGACGTTTCACCCTTTTGCGCAATGATTATTTTTTCAACGGTATCAATTCTTTTTCTCCAACTGTCACGTATAACAGCAATTAAACCTATTATGTTTGCTATTCCAGTGCTTAAGGCAGCCGTATCTCCAGAAGTAATTCCAGGCGTGCCGGCTGCATCATTTATCTTAGCAGAGGAGTCCACAAAACTAAGGTCATACTCATATAAGGCATTCAATTTGGACTCATCAATTCTAATTGCCGGGGATATGCCTGTATAACCCTGAGCTGAGTGAAGAATCTCCCCGTCCAGTTGCTGGATCTTGGAGAGTGCCGAGCCAATGGGAGTGAGATTCTGGAAATCTCCATCGGATGCCATCTGGCTCCTTGCAGATACAAGTTTAGCCATCGCCATGTTTAAGTTATTGGAGACCTGCTTCCGAAGCATTTCATCAGCTACCCTCAGGTCATCCCCAATTCTATAGGCCCGGAATCCAGGAATAAGCAGCTGGATTTTCTTAAGCAATCCGCGGCTTTCTGTTACTTCCTGCCTGATATCATCGTTTCCACTATTTGGCTGCATCGGAACACTGAAATGCAATATTCTTTGAGCATAAATAATTATGTAAATTTCATAAACCACTGCAGTGCTGGTATATCAGTATACTGGAATTTTCCCAATCTCTTTTTCATCAGGCGTTTTCCTTTACTAAATTCTGGTGTGTTCATCAACCGAAAATTTTAGGCGGCTGAAATGAGGGTGGAACCGCTTCCCATTATAATGCTTCGATAAGCATCTTGAAACCCTGCAAGTATGGAAATTCCACCCGATGGCGGGCAGCAAATAGTAGCATTCACAAATTCTTCCTGATTGCGACAAATCTTCTTCACGATTGAATGGTATTGAGGGCTATTCAAATGAAGTTCCAGATATCCGGGGTATAAGGCAGGATATATTTCCCGATTATTTTTCCCCCGTTTTTTCTGGTAATGTCATTTAAAACGGAATAATATTCGTAAAGTATAGCTGTGGGCAGAAATACTGTTACCTCTAGGTTTCCGTCCTTCGGTTTAACAAAATACCTTATTCTCATTATATGGTCTCTGTTTGAGGCATCCCTGATCTTTGCCAATAGATCAGTTCGTAAATCAAGTTCGAAGATTCCTTCTTTCTTCGAGATTGTGGTGACCCCTTTTCTCGACTCCACTGATGGTGAGTTGGTATAGAGCACAGCCCGGAACATTCCTTCACTAATCTTGGAATTCTTTATTTCCGCCATAGAGTCAACGTTGCTGGTGAGTTCTGACACGATCTCATCGTTTTCGCCAATCATGTTGATGTATGTAACAAGGGAAATGGGATACTCAGAATTAATCTGGTCTATTGTTCTCATAATTCCGGGGTTTGGACCCAGCCATTCCACCCGAAGGTTTTCAATATCCTCTGTATTTTTAGAAATCTCGTTAGACACAAGGGACATCTGGGAACTGTGGAATCGGGCACTAATATTAAGGAATCCATCATTCATGTCTGATCGGTTGATTACGAACGACGGGATTTCTACCAGCTTGTTTACAATTTTCAGTTCCTTCACGCTGTTGATTCTTGAATCTATGACATATGATTTGTCCTTCTCGATTCCTCCAAACTTCTTCATAATCACGTCTAGTCTGTTGTTGCCTGCTATCTTAGGAAAATACGTGCTCATCCACGTTTCGTCACCCAATCCAAATATGAAAACAGGGAATTTTTCTTTCATATTCTTTGTCATATTGAAAAGTTCGGTATCTTCTCTCACATGAAATATCAATTGCATGTCGAGCTTCCGATCTATATCCCTTACTAGCATCAGTTTTTTGTAACAAGTTATTATTAAAAAATGTTTGTTATTGTATATTAATGCTTCTCAATAATTGAGAGCGCCCAGCAACACGGAACTCAGAATCAGCAATATCAATGCTTTAGCCGGTCCACTGTGCAAAATTCAATTTTACCCCTTTCTTTCAATGCTCTGTATTGCAGAAAATCCGATCAAAATTTATAATGTCAACATATACAGGATTCATAATGAATGAGATCCTGATAATTCTCAAATTTATCTCCATTGTTTTTGGTGGGATCTTGGCTGGATTCATAGGTTCATTGACCGGTCTTGGCGGAGGAACCGTTCTGGTACCCCTACTCAGCATATTTTACGGAGTACCCATCGTGTTCGCCACTGGAGCAAGCCTGATATCAACAATAGCTACTTCCGCAGGGTCCGCCAGTGCCTACACCAAAGAAAAAATTGCCAACATCAAGATAGGCGTAGGGCTCGAGGTGGCGACAACAATCGGAGCAGTGGTCGGCTCCCTTCTGACGGTTTACCTGGATCATCACGCTTTGACATGGCTGATCTACATAATATTTGGGGTTGTGCTGCTCGGGTCGCTCATTCCGGCAGTGAAACGCGGGCAGAGTGAGTTGCCCCCTCATACCAGGCCGGACTGGACAACTCGAGTTTTTGAGCTCTCAGGTAAGTATCACGACGCAAGGCTGAAAAAGGACGTTAGCTATAATGGAATAAGGTGGTGGCTTGGGGAAATCATAATGTTCTTTGCAGGAACAATTTCCGGACTTCTGGGTATAGGAAGCGGAGCCCTGAAGGTTCTGGGAATGGACTGGGCCATGAACCTTCCCATGAAGGTCACAACTACAACAAGCAATTTCATGATTGGGATTACCGCCGCTACAGGCAGCTCGATTTACTGGTATTCAGGATATATCCAGATTTTCATCGCAGCCGCGACCGCAATAGGTGTTGTTATTGGCGCATACTTTGGTGCAAAAGCCCTGGTAAAGATAACCAACAAGGACATAAGATGGATATTTCTCGCGATTCTCTCATTCCTGGGTGTGGAAATGATCATACGGGGCTTTGTAACGGATTCAATATTCATATTGGTACCGCTGATACAGTTCCTGATATCAATCATGGTTGCAGTCATATTCATATCTGTACTGTATGTGCATAACCAGAGGAAGGTGAAGTCGGTTGAAACACTTTGATGTTTACCGGATTATCAGTGCTTCGCTACGTACCGGCGTGATCCTGAGCATGTTATTCATCATTTCCGGGGTAGTATTGATGATGGTCATGCGAACCACTGACGGCTACACAATTTCCCAGATTGCAGATTACTCACAGGGACCGAGTGGTCATACCCTGTATTCTTCTCTAATACCGTTAAACCAGGTATTCACAGGAATATTCCAGTTGGACGGCGCCTTTTACATTGCATTTGGCCTGTGGGTCCTGATATTCACGCCAATAACGGTTGTCATCATCGCTTTGATATCATTCATTGAGGCGAAGAACTATCTATACATAGCACTCTCATCTTGCGTGCTCTTTGTCCTGTTCTTTGCCATGCTTGTAGTACCACATTTTCTACCCTGAAATGGTGTATTTCCAAGCTAGGTAAGGTTTATAACTGTCTAACAGATTTCCTGTGGGATCAAGTAAATGCTCAATTTCGAACGTGTCAAACAGAGTCATGAAGATCCGGCAAAGAGGATCAAGTCTTTCGAAATTGAGCCAGTGAAGGAATACACCGATAACGAGGCATACGCGGAAGCCAGCAGGTGCATAGGATGCAATATTTGCACGCAAGCCTGCCCGGCAAGCCTGGACATTGGCGGTTATATCCGCAGTACTGCAGTCGGAGACCCGGCACAGACGGTCAGGATAGTTTTTGAGACGCTTCCATTCCCCGCAATAATCGGAAGGGTATGCACCCATCTTTGTGAAGATATTTGCGTTCTATACGATGAAGGGGGACCGATTGCCATCAGGCATATCAAGAGATATGCTGCGGACAAGTTCAACGACTATGGAAAAATTATAAGCCTACCCAAGAAGAAGTTCATGGGCAAGCGAGTTGCAGTTATAGGGGGAGGGCCTGCAGGACTTACTGCGGCATTCTATCTTTCCATTCAGGGAGTGAGAGTGACAGTATACGAAGCTCTCCCCGCCCTTGGGGGGTTCATGAAAACTGGCATTCCAAGATACAGGCTCCCGCAGGATGTGCTGGACAAGGAAATAAATTTCATACTTTCACAGGGAGTGGAAGTGCATCTCAATACAGTCGTGGGTAAGGATATCAAATTTTCAGAAATAATGCAGAAATACGATGCGGTATTTCTGTCCATAGGAACGCACAAACCTCATATGACCGGCACGCCCGGTTCTGATGCTCCAAATGTCTATCATGCGATGAATTTTCTCCAGAGCGTCAGTCTCGGGGAAAAGATCGATGTAGGAAACAACGTTGTCATTATTGGAGGCGGTTTCACTGCAAATGATTCATCCAGGACGTCAATGCGTCTTGGCGCAAAGAATGTCATGATAATGTACCGCAGAAGAGAGCAGGACAGGCCCGGATACCCTTCCCTTAATGCAGAAGAGGAGCTTGAAGAGTCTGTTGAGGAATTCGTGAAGTATGTTTGGGAAGTCACTCCATTTGAATATGTGCAGGAAAACGGGAGGGTTGTTTCCGTGAAATACTGGCAGAACGAAATGGTTGCAGAGAAGAACGGCAGGGCAAAACCTGTACCGATCAAGGACAAGGTTCACGAGATCAAGGCTGATGCCGTGATTGAAGCTACAGGGCAGGAAACCGATTATTCTTTCATCGATCCGGAGTATCTCAGGAAACTCAGGCTGACACCCCAGGGGCACGTTGTCGTGGACGAATCCGGGATGACTTCAATCGCTGGTCTTTTCTCCGGAGGAGATTCCACGAACATGAACAAGGACCTGATCTCAGCAGTCAGGGACGCCGATAAGTCGGTAATGGGAATACTCGAGTTCCTGAATCTTATGGATACGGTCTATGATGAAAAGCTTCCGATTCTGGACAGGTGGAAGACATATTCTTCAGCCGCCGGTAGAAGAACCTAAGCCGCATTCAATTTTTCAAACTCCATGGAGTACAGGCTTTCACTCTTCGAATATCCATGAACAACTCTTTTCCATAACAGTTTCATGCCCATTTTCCGGAATTCAAGCATCCTTTCCGTGATTCCTTCCAGGGTGTTTATCTCATAATAGTTTATGACACCGCCTTCTTTCAGTGAAGAATATGCACTTGCGATAAAGTCGAAAGCGTTGTGTGGAAGATTCATAACTATCCTGTCAAATTTTCCATGCTTCAGTATTTCAACGGATGAATCGGCGCAGATCGCCTCCACAGTTCCAGCGAGCTTGTTCAGTTTGAGGTTTTCCAGCAGAATATTTATGGCATCACAGTTTGAGTCAATTGCCAGTATTTTCACTTTCGCATTTCTTGCCATGGATATTGAAAAAGGCCCGATACCGGAAAACATGTCGCATATCAACTCGCCATCCCTGACCCTGCCGGATACAAGCAGGCGCTCGGTCGCCAGGCGAGGTGAAAAATACGCCTTCCGGACATTTACCTTCATTGTTATCCCGTTCTCCCTGTACATCGTCTCAGGCAAATCCTCTCCTGCAATGAGTTCTATTGCCCTTGTCCGATGGTCACCCTTTACTCCCCTGTCAAGGTAGACTGTCTTGATGTTCTTCCGGGTCTGCAGGATCTCCTGCGCCCTGCTGATATACCTGCTCTCCTCATTTCCCTTTATTATGGCAATATGTCCAATGACGTCAAATGATCCAGGTTGAATGAGAGGCCTGATCTTCTCCTCCTGGACAATACCGTCCGTGTCAACTGTGGTTCCTTGAATGGATTCCGGAAGTTTGGCTCCATCCAATATGGGTATCAGGACATTGTTTCCGGAAGTGTGTATCTTGCGCGATACGTCAATAAGTCCATTTTTTTTCAGAACTGATATTGAAGTCTGTGCTATTTCCTTTTTTACGCAGAGGTGGAGAGTCATTTCATTCTTCCCTTCAGGCGTTTCGCATGAGAGACAGTCTCGCTCGCCAGCTTGGAGGAAAACCCGAATATCCTTGAAATATCTGTCGGGTCAGCGGATGCCAGTTCATCCAGCGTCCTGTAACCAGACCGGTGCAGCCTTCTCGCCCTTACCCTGCCTATATTCGGTATGGTGATGAGGGAAAGTACGTCCTCCTTGATTCCCTCCTTTATCCGGATGTTAAGCTTCTCCAATTCATTCCTGATTTCGGGCTTGAACATCTCTGCAAGACGGGATAGCGAATATGAAATCCAGTCCGCAGAAGCTATCTTGCTCTGTACATCTCCCGGTCCAATGTTGAATTTCTCCGTAATGTCAATAATCGGCACCTCTTCGATCCAGTTCCCGAGAACAATGGCAGTCTTTGCGGCAGCATAGTTGTCCTCGTCGTCCTCAAGGATCTCGATTTTTTCCAGGAATTCCGCGATGTAAGGCATGTCTCCCGTCCTGGTCGAAAAATTGATCATGTCTGGTGTCTTGCATATGTAGAACAGGGCCAGGTCGATTGAATGAGGTTTATCAAAATATTCCCTGAGGATAATGGCAGTTTTTGGCTCTATGTATAGATCGCTGACGGTTTTCCCGAAAGTTGTGGCTTCATAGCTTCCAACCCTCTCCCTTACAAATCCTTCTGAAATAAGGAACCCCATAGTTTTCTCAAGATCTGCATATATGTCAGAAATTACGTTCTGCTGTCCGAAAAATGTCGACCCGAAGAATTTCTTTACCTCCTCGAGGTTGGTGGCTATTCCCGTTGAAACCAGCGCCAGAACATTTATCTGAAGCGCACGTTTCTGCCCAAATATGGAGATGATTGGCTCTGATTCGCCTGAAAGATACTCATGCGCCTTTTCCACTGCGTTATCGGTTGAGGCATAGAGCAGTGCCCTCCCCTCTCTGTCATACTTCGGCCTCCCTGCTCTTCCCAGCATCTGCAGTATCTCAATCTTCTTTACGTACTGGCTGTACCCATCCATGAACCTGCTCATGTCCCTGACAACGACTGTCCGTGCAGGAAGGTTTACCCCGGCAGCCAGCGTGGGCGTTGCTACAAGCACCCGAATGTACCGGTCCCTGAAGAGCCTCTCAATGCTCTCCTTTTCCTTCATTGAAAGACCGGCATGATGGAATGATACGCCCCTTCTCATCAGGGATTTCAGCATCTCCTGGTATTTGTCTGCGTCTTCACCCAGGTCAATGAGTCCCTCCTCAAGAAAAACGTATTTTCCAGTAACTGATAAGAGCTGTCGGGCAAGGTTTTCTGCCCTGCTCCGTGAATTTACGAATATAAGGACCTGCCCTCCACCCTCAATATCTCTGCTGATTATGTCTTCCAGGTAATTCTTCGCGCTCACCTTCTCTGTTTCCCCGTCAGTATACTCTATTTCATTGCCATTTATTATGCCGTACTTCAGCGGTACGGGTCTGTAGTCGCTCTTTACCAGGTCACTCTTAAGCCATTTTGCCATCTCTTCCCCATTGGATATTGTTGCGGAAAGCGATATTATTGTTATGTCAGGGTTGAGATACATGCAGGCCGAAAGAACCATCTCAAGTTTTGGTCCGCGATCAGTGTCGCCTATAAGGTGAGCCTCATCGGCTATGATCAGGCCTATGTCGTAAAGTATGGACGGATCATGCCGGATCATGGAATCTGCTTTTTCAGAAGTGCATACGATAACATCGTAATTATTTATGAACGAAGGGGATGAGTCCACATCACCTACAGCGATGGTAACCCTGATCCCAAGTTTGCGAAGTTTTTTCAGGTCATCAAATTTCTCGGATGCAAGTGACTTGAGCGGTACAATATAAAGAGATTTCAGGCCCATTTTCTGTCTTTCCATAATTGCTGCGTAAGCTATGAGGGTCTTCCCGGATGCAGTTGGTACAGTGACAAGAACGTTCCTTCCTGCCCGGATTGCCTCTATTGCTTCCTGCTGGTGTGGATACAGTTCATGGTCGCCGCCAGCAATCTCTATGAATTCTTCCGGGTATCCAAGATCTCTTACTTTCATTTGCAGATGGACATTGCTGAACCCCTAAAATATCATTCCCATTTCCCGAATGTTACAATGTCAATAACTGGCAATAATTTTTAACCATATTGCTATAATTGATACTGTGCCGTCTCGTCCATACATAATAATTAACGTCGCCCAGAGCCTCAATGGAATGATCGCAGGAAGCATGGGCAGTAGGGTGTCAATCTCGTGCGAGGAGGACCTGAAACGTGTGGATGGCATAAGGAGGTCTGTGGATGCGATCCTGGTCGGAGCGAACACCGTCATAAACGATAATCCTTCCCTGACCATAAGGGGAAAGACAGGTCAAGGGCCGTTACGCATTGTCCTGGATAACCTGCTGAGGATCCCGGACGGATCAAAAATCCTGGATGGTAATGTGGAGACCATAATTTTCACTTCAAGGAAAGACAGGATCATTCCAAATGCCAGGATGGTTGTGCTGGATGAGGCAGATTTGCAGATGTCAAATGTGATGGAACAGATCTATGGTATGGGCGTGCGTCGCATACTAGTGGAGGGCGGCCGGACAGTCATAAATGAGTTGCTTACAGCCGGACTTTGCGATGAGTTTTATGTATACGAAGGGAATATCATCATTCACGATGGCCTTCCCCTGTTCCAGCCAAATAAGGACTTGAGGGACATAGTGATCAGGAAAACAATTATTGGGAATGGTGTGCTTTACAGACTTGATTGCGACAAAATAAAGGGTGAATGATGTGGAAGACAGGGGATTTTTAAGGCTACAGTGGGCAAGGGAGCACATGGATGTTATATCCCAGATACGTCCAAGGTTCATGAAGGAAAAGCCATTCAAGGGCATAAAGGTGGCTATGGCACTGCACGTTGAGGCGAAAACAGGAATTTTTGCGCTGCTCCTGAAAGAGGGAGGGGCAAGTGTAAATATGGCATCGTGCAACCCGCTTAGTTCGGATGACAGCGTTGTCCAGTCACTGAAAAATGACTATTCAATGAACGTGTTTGCGAAAAAGGGCGAGGATGAGAAGGAATACTATGAAAACCTCAACAGGGCACTGGATATCGGACCCGATATAATAGTGGATGACGGCGGGGATCTTGTAAAGCTGGTGCATGGAGCCAGGAAGGAACTTCTTCCAAACGTGATAGGCGGAAACGAGGAGACCACGACAGGAGTGGTAAGGCTCAGGGCAATGGAAAAGGAAGGTGCGCTGAAATTCCCCATGTTCGACGTTAACGATGCCCAGATGAAGCACCTGTTTGACAACAGGTACGGGACAGGGCAGAGTACACTGGATGGAATCATGAATGCCACAAACATTCTCATAGCAGGGAAGAAGGTTGTGGTGGCAGGGTACGGCTTTTGCGGAAAAGGTATAGCACTGAGGATGAAGGGTATGGGCGCCATGGTCAGTGTTACGGAGATTGATCCGGTAAAGGCAAATGAAGCTCTCATGGAAGGCTTCAGGGTCGAGAGGATGGAAGACGCCATCAAGACAGCTGATATGGTGGTCACAGCCACAGGCATGAAAGACGTGGTGACCTACGATCACATGCTCAAGGCGAAGAAGGACATAATACTGGCCAACTCCGGGCATTTCAACAATGAGATTGCAGTGTCCGAACTTGAAAAGCGGAACATGGGAATCGTGCCGGTCAGGGAAAGCGTAAAGAAGTTCAAGCTCGAAAACGGCAATACTGTGAACCTGATTGCCGATGGAAGACTTGTTAACCTCGCATCCGGTCAGGGGCATCCAGTCGAGATCATGGACATGAGCTTTGCACTACAGGCGCTTGTTGCTGAATACCTTGTTTCAAATGCATCCAAGCTTCAGAAGAAAGTATACCCGGTTCCCGAGGACATCGACAGATACGTGGCGGACATACGCCTCGAGGCTCTTGGCATAAAGCTTGACGCACTTACCGCAGCGCAGCAAAAATATGCGAATTCATGGGAAGAAGGCACATGATTCGCCTTCAATATGCCTGAACAGTGAGCGAACTTTACTTATATCTTATGGTATTGTGTATTATGGGATTACTAGACTATTTTAAGCAGCCTGATTTGCTGGTGAACCTTTCGCCCGAAGATTTTGAGAAGAAGATGAAAGAGGAGAATACAAAGCCAATTGATGTGAGGACCACGATGGAGTACCGGCATGGACACATACAGGGAGTTGAGCTGCACCCGCTCAGTTCAATCAAGGACCTGGCTCCAAAGCTTGACAAAAACACTCACTACATGCTCGTGTGCGCAACTGGGCACCGCAGCAGGGCTGCCTCCGCAATTCTCATCAGGAACGGGGTAACTTCTGTGAGCCATCTTGAAGGCGGCATGCGTGCGTGGCACAGTTCCAGCAAAGAAGTAGTCCGCGAAAAGCAGTAACAGAGGAACAGGCGCGCAGCTCCGCAGCAATTATAAACACATCAAGCATTCTAAGGGCATGAAGAAGATAATGCTCATAATCATGGACGGACTCGGAGACCGGCCCAACCCGGAGCTGGGAAATATGACAGCTCTGCAGGCAGCTTTCAGGCCAAACCTCAATTTTATGGCAAGAAACGGGATAAATGGGCTCATGCATCCAATTTCACCCGGAATCAGGGCCGGGTCAGACACGTCTCACCTTTCACTTTTAGGGTACGATCCAAAAGAGGTTTACACGGGGAGAGGTCCATTCGAGGCCATGGGCCTGGGGATGGAAGTCAAGGCAGGGGACATTGCATTCAGGGCCAATTTCGCAACAAGGGACGATTCCATGCGCATCGTGGACAGGAGGGCAGGAAGGTTGACGTCCGGCACTGCAGATCTTGCAAGATCACTGAACATTGAAATAAACGGGGTGGAATTCCGGGTGAAGGAAGGTGTCGAGCACAGGGCAGCCCTTGTAATGCACGGGAGCGGACTTTCTCCCAATGTAACGGATTCGGATCCTCATGACCCTGGCAAAAAAGTTTCGAGCGTCAGTGCCACAAAGCCTGATGGAGACCTTACAGCCTCACTGATAAACAAGTTCCTTGTGGAATCCCGGAAGATACTGGATGAAAGCGATGTGAACCACGATCGCATCAGGGAAGGGCTACTTCCAGCAAATGAACTTCTTCTTCGCGGTGCCGGCATAGCTCCAAGCCTTGAATCCTTCACCGAGAAGTTCAAGATGAACGGCGCCTGTGTTGTCGGGATCCCCATGATCTCAGGGATATGCAGGCTGGCAGGAATCAAGCCGATCAGCATACCGGGCGTGACCGGGCGGGTTGATACCGACTACAGGGGAAAGATAAGGGGTGCCATTGAAGCGCTGAAGGAATATGACTATGTTCTCGTGAACATCAAGGCAACAGATATTGCGGGGCATGATGGCGATCCGATGCTCAAAAGGGAGGTTATCGAGAAGGCAGACGATGCACTTGGACAACTGATCCCATTGTCAGACAATGCGGTTATATGCATAACCGGTGATCACAGCACCCCGTGTTCAATGAAGGACCACTCCGGTGACCCGGTTCCCATCGTGTTTTATTCAGAGGGGATCATAAGGGACCGGGTCGAGCGGTTCGATGAAATCAGTGCGCAAGATTCCGCGCTCAGGCTCATGAGCGGAGACGTGATGCAGTACCTGATGCAGCTTTCGGAGCGGTCGGAGAAATATGGGGCTTGAACCAAAAAATTTATCTGATTCTGTATACAGAATCCTTAAATAGGAAAATAGAGTCTCATGTCTGACGTAGTATGACAGGATGGAAACGTTCAATATTTGAAGAATTAGCCGAGAAAATCAGGGTAAAGAGCATATTTCGTCTCGACAGGAAGAATAAGAAAAAGGCATCGTTGAACTATTCTCAGTCAAAGGGCATACTTTACGCACTTATATTCTCTGTACTCCTCTGGTGGATACCTATAGCCGGCCCAGGCATTGCAGGATACCTTGCAGGGAGAAAATCAGGATCCATAGGTAAATCACTCATGTCTGCGCTGGTTGCAGACGCAATCATAACTTTTGCTATGGTCACTCTGGCACCTTTCACCTCCGGTTCCCTTGGAGTGATGTCTTCTTATCTCAGGAGCGGCATAGTGACGGTTTCGGGTTCATCGATTTTTGTAGTTTCAAATTTCGCCACTGACCTCAACACTTATTATGGATTTATCAAGACTATAGCGGTGGTACTCCCCAGTGCAATACTGACCCTCACCATATTCAGCTATGTTGGTGGATTCGTATCATCCATGAAGCTTGCAGAAGAGAATTACAACTACAGCTACGTAAGAGATGAAACAGGCACATCGGCATGGAGAAAACCCAAGGTGGAGATCAGGGAACGAGGAATAACGCCATTCAACGGTGAGAGGAGAGACGACGATTCTGCCATTGGGTGGTCAAGAACAGACTGACCCTTTATTTCCTTTCCTCGAATTTCATCATCCGGCCATCCGAATAAGTCCTGAAGTAATATTTGAAAGTGGATTTACCGGAACGGGCAGTGCAGTTTCTTCCGGCTGAATAGTTTCCAATAAGTTCCACATAATCTATACTTTTCCACCCTGTCCTTTCCTTTACCTCAGCGACCATATTCTCAAAGATGTCTGCGCAGACAGAGCAACAGAAAAACATCCTGTCTCCATCTATTTCCCTGTAATATTCGCCCCATGTCGCGTTGCAAAGTCCACATCCTTCCTTATTGTTTGTTTCCAAGCAACATCCCTCTTTCGAGTCTCGCCTCCAGATAAGTGTCGAATGCACCGGCAGACCTCAGGTAGGCATACTGTATCTCCTCGTAATCGCTACTGGTAGCGTACTTTTCCACAAGTTTGAGTGCGGTGTATGAATGCGATACGTCTGCATCGTAACCTTCGCGCAAAAAGTTCTTGACCTCGATCGGCACTGCTGCGCTGGTGAGAAGGTCAGGGCTGAAATAAGGGTACTTTGCCCCGTGTCTTGATAAATCCCGGTTTGCGATGAGTTCAAGTGAGTGCATGGCAGCCATGGCAGAAATCCACGATCCGGAAGC
This sequence comes from Thermoplasmatales archaeon, assembly GCA_016806715.1. Taxonomy (NCBI): domain Archaea; kingdom Methanobacteriati; phylum Thermoplasmatota; class Thermoplasmata; order Thermoplasmatales; species Thermoplasmatales archaeon. The sequence continues at coordinate 381,711 of CP060531.1, forward strand.
TGCCAGGTTATTCCAGACTGCGATAGCTTCGGCAGTCTGTTTTAGTGGCTTTTCCGCGAGTACGTAACTGCGATCGATTCCAAGGGATTCCCCCATTCTGAGGAGCAGTTCATGGTGTGATGGGCTGTCTTCACCGTATCCATGCAGTTCGGTCATGATGTTTTCAATCTCGTACGATTGCACCTCTTCCACATCTGTCTTTGCCATAACATAAGAGCACGACCTTATCCACTGCTTCAGAAAATGATGATGTTCTACAACATACCCCCTCAAAGTGCCAGGGTCATATCTCTGCATGGCAGAGATAAATGGATGTGGCACATCTCCCCTAAATCTTCTTACGAAGTCAGAAATTATCCAGTCGCCAATGCCATTATGCATCTTATAAAACCTTTCAAGAGATGAAGACAGCTTCCCGGTGTCCATCGCGTTGCGTGATATATTCCTGTTCAACCATGAAACGTGCCCGGATTCGCTCGCTGCAGACTGCCCGATGAAATGATCCGCCATTTCTGTGTAACCGACAGCAGGGAATCTCTGATCGCAAACAGGACAGATTGCCACAATATTGTTACTGAATAGAGTTAGAAATAGGTTTTGTCATTTTATGATATGGAACACGAATCCCCTTTGTACACATATTGGACAGGTTGTGTCACAGGCCTGAGCAGGATAGTGCCTTATCCATTCTGTCATCCCTTTTCTGAGCCACATTCCATCCGAGCATCTTCTTGCCCGCCGCGAACATTGATTCAGATAATGATCTCCGGTGGTACTGTTCCGGATAGTGCACTGTATCATGGACGAAATCCTTCATGGTGCTCTTCCACATGGTCGATCCATTGAGGGTTACATTCCTCTTTGGTATTTTGAAGACCCTGAAGTCAAACCTGTCCACGTATTATGAGTAAAGGCGGTCCAATCGCATGGAATCGAGCTCAATGTCCAAAAGGTTAAAGTAATTAAATAGTTTAGGATTTATGTGACAGGTATGTCGGTTCTGGGTAATAAGGAGTACTTTAGAAGTTTGATCGTTCCTACCCCTCTCAGCTCAATAGAAAAAAAACTTCGAAAGGATCATTCCTCAAGTAAGATAGTGAAAGATTTAATCAGAGATTACGTTAAGAAAAATTCTGATCTGTATGAAAACTTAGCTGAAATTATGTTAGAATTGATGAGGTCAGAAATATCATTCGAGGAACCCAATGAATATGTACTAAAAGAATATGGGAAAAAGATAAGAGAACTGGATACTAGATTCAATTACATAGACAATTTCATGAACGATATGAATGAACGGGACAAAAATGCACTCTGGCGAGATTATGTGCTAGAGTCAATCTCCAATCTAAATAAACTAAGACCGGATATAGTCAAAAATATAAAGAGAAAGGAATCTTGGAATAACAATGACGCCCTGTTTATATCTTATTATGACCTCTATACTAATTTACTGAACAGTATAGCTCTAACTCTTGCAAAGTCAAAGAAAATGAGTGATAGTGACAAGATATTGCTCTCCTTTGCTTCTTTCATTTATCAGGTGGTAATATACGCTTATGTCAAAGATGAACTTGACGAGAAGATCATGTTAAGGCGTTTCTCCGAACTTAGACTTATGGCTTTGAATGACACTGAAAGACTTTCTAAAGGGAGAAAAGATTTCGTCAAGAACCTGAAGGAAGTACCACCGATTTCAGAATAGGGAGTGGTTTCGATTACAGAGGGCAAATTTATTGATACTAACATAGCTTTTGACGCAGTTTATCTGAATCGGAAAAGGCACAAAAGAACATTGGATTTCCTGTCAGATTTCAAAAGCAGACAGGTCAAGTTAAGCCAACAAGTTGTGGTAGAAATCGAAGAAATTTTAGCAGAATCTTTTGCGCTTCTGTCTGCCAAAGTCCGGGATTACATAAAGCACCTTGAAAAAACAAAACGTGGATGGGACAAGCTTGATTCAGGTGAAAGGGCAAAAGCTTTGGTGGATATTGAGAAGATGTTATCTAATGACAAAGAAATCATTAAGAAAAACAGAGGAACTTTCATCTTGACTGCATTTAATAATATAAGTAATGCGCTCATGACTATGTCCTTTGAGGAAATACAAGAGGATCTTTTGCACTTAGCTAGCGACAACGGTCAGAATGTTATGATCAGGATTATATCGCTATTTCCAACAGTCGAATATAAGAGAGAGATTGACGATGCCACAGATTTAAGGAAGGCTATTGAGAAAGGAACAATTACAAGATTTTTTAATGAAAATGGTCATGGCAAAGACAAGGAAATCTTATCCGAACTCATCATGATTTTAGCATTTGGTTCTAAGGATGAGTTTTACTCCGAGATCGAATTCTTTACATGCGACACAGATTTTGTTGAAATATATGGTAATTATAGAGAAAACGAGTGTACCACAAACGATGAAACAGATCCACACAAACTATTATTGACCAAAACTCTTAAGAGTCTTTCAATATGCGCCCCATATTGAAGTCAATTTTTGATCAGAAAGTTTCTATTTTGTTGACAGGTGGGAAGAGTATTCTCAGTCTTTCCAGGCTGGAGGAGGGGTATATTTGATCCAGTTACTTGCCTGTAAGATATTCATCGGAAGACGTTGTACCACTTCTGCATTTCATAAGGGAGAAATTTGATGGATAAATTTCTTGAAAACGATTTGAAGAGGCTGCGTTACCTGAAAAATTACGAGAAGGTTGCAGAGTCAGTCAAAGCAATTTGTTTAAAACACGACCCGAAAGCGAGGGTCATACTCTTTGGTTCGGTGCTCCGTGGGAATTGGACCGGTGACAGCGACATCGATCTCCTGGTTATTCTTCAGGCGCCAGGTGCAAAGGACAGAATAACAGTAGACGTTTGGAGAACCATAGAGGCCCCAGTCGAGATTCATTTTAGCTCTGAAGAAATGTTCAAGAACTGGTACATGAAATTCATTGACGTTTATAGGGAAATCTAAGTTACAGGATCAATATTTATATTGCCTTTCATTCAACATTTGCATTTCTTCCTATGATCCAGTCCATAAACTTTATTATAACGATGATTACTTGCTCACTATGGTCATATTCAAGGAAATTGTGACCCCAAGTGATAAGTATTTCACCGACGCGATCAATATCTACAGGGAGGCTTTTGAATCCAACCCAGAAATATATCTTGACCCAAAATATTTCAGTCAGACTCACGGCAGGACCAGCAAGGACATGAAGTGGCATTTTTCTGTGCTTATTGACCAAGAAACTGCCGTGGGAATGGCGGCTTTTGCCCTCACCATTTACGGTGGGTATGGAGGTTACGTCGCCATAAAGGGAGAGTTCCGGCACCAGGGGTACGGGACAGTTTTGCTGAAAAAAATCATGGAAGCTCTGGTAGAGGATTCCAGACAGAAAGGATGGGATACCAGGTCCCTCTTCGCAGAGTATGAGGAAAATAACAGGAGGCTATGGGAATCAAAGGGATTCTTAACTCTTCCGGTAGAATATTTCCAGCCTCCGCTCTCAGATTCAGGAAAGTGGATCCCAATGAATCTGGGCGTAATCCCTCTCGCGGGCAAAGATAACATTTCCGGTGAGGAAATTCTTGATTTTGTGACTTTTTTGTATTCAAAAATATACCGGGAAAGAGGTTATTCCAAAAAACAACCTTTTGTTGCGCTGAAGAAGTCATGTGAATAACTGAAGGTAAATCTGAATGGACGGAGTACCTGCCGTTACGTAGTCGGGAACCTGTACAGGGATCGAAGCGTTCTTGCGGTACAATCCACACGGAGAATGCTGGTACTCTCTTCCCCGATACACTAGAAAATTCCAGACATACATCCAGCATTGAATGAACTGTGCACATTGCGCGGCATCGCATTCACCTCCGCTATTAAGTGAAAGCGCCGACAATATGCGCCACTGATCCCGATAAGCATAATATAATGCAAAATCCTGATCACTTCATGGAGAAAGGAGTGGAGATCGCATTCCAGCTTTCCAGTAGAATCGAGAACAAGGAACTGGTCTGAGCAATGGCCAATATAGTTGGAAAAGAGTTGAATGAAGAAATCGAAGTGGACTGGCGCATCTTCCATTTCACGCTTGGGGAGAACAGATATTTCAGGGTACTGCATGGCTGACCACATATCGTCAGGGCACATCTGCATAACGAGAAGAGGATCAGGGAGCGGTTTGATCTTCTGTCACATCAGGATATGATCAGGTCATGCAGGAATACAAATTGATGAAGAAGAACGGCGAATTCGTGACCATGAAATTCAGGAAAAGAAGGAAGAATACGACCTGTGGGATGACAAGCTGTGGCAGTACGTTTGAAGAAAAATCCTGCCAGAGCGTAAAGGTCATTAATGTCAGCGTGAGGTCTGGATGTGTCTGCCAATGATATGAGCCCTAATTCCCTAAGAAGGTAATCAAGCCGGCGAAACATGAATTTACCGAATTATTAATGAAATCGATAAGAGCGTTTCACTAAATTTCTAAGATGATGCCTGAATTGTGGCGCCTTGGATACCCTTGAGAATTTCATGATAGTGAAAGTGCCGGAGATATGCATTGGCAAATGGCATGCATTGATATCCTGCCCCTTCATGAACACGCTGGTCGCAGATTTGGCAACTCAGCCGATTGACCAAAAAAAAGAACTTCATTAAATATCGTATTACCATCTTACTACAGTAAATCTTTCCTGTCACCCTAGGACCTTGCCAACTGTTTCTCTCCGTTGCTTTTACCTTATACTTTCTCATCGCACAGCCTTAAATGAGGTAGATATCTCCGAAGAAACAAATCCAAGTACATGTTACCTCTCCACTGGAAGGCTGACGTTAAGATCATATTATAGCTCTCTCTGATAATAATATCCGAGCAATAATTATTAAGTATCGAAAGGATCTGTTTCGACGAAGCTCGGAAGGCGTCTCCGTACTTCAAGGAATTATTATAGTGGTGATAACGGTGAGCGAAAGAGATTATGATGTTATCGTCGTGGGAGCCGGAATCATGGGACTTGCGTCTGCATATCACCTAAAGATAGCAATGCCGGATAAATCGGTAGTTGTTCTGGAGAAAGAGTCTTCGTATTCTCAGGGAAACTCGGGCAGGAGCGTTTCGGGTTATCGGGACTTTTTCTCGACTGTTGTGAATCAGAAACTGTCAAAATCCAGCATTAAGTTTTATTCACACATTCAGAAGGATCTGGGATATGACATACAGATGAAGAATGTTGGGTATATGTTTCTGATGAGCAGGTCTAAATTTGACTCAATGAGATCTATAATCACAAAGCTGCAGAGCTCAACTGATCTCAGGATACTTGACAGGAGTGAGCTGTCCAAAATTCACTCGCTCATTCTTGATGTTGATAAGGAGGAATCTAAAGCCCTTAACCTGCAGCCAATCGAAGTGGGGGTGCTCGGCAGGAGGTGCGGCGTTCTCGAAATAGAGAAGCTTTCTTCATTCTACTACGAGGAATGCAGGAGACTCGGTGTTGAATTCAATTTCAAGACCCAGGTGAATTCTCTTGACGTGGTCCCCAGGAACCCATCCGGTTACCCCAATGAACCATTCCTGTGGCAGGACAAGCTTATCGGTGGAATCTCCACAAATCGTGGCGACTATTCAGCCCAGAGATATGTGCTGACGACTGGTGCATGGACAGGAAAGTTGCTGGACAGGATCGGCGTTGATAGCCACATGAAAGCGAAGAAGAGATTCGTATACCAGATCGGAGGGGATTCCATAACAGAAATGGTCAGAACATCCTATGGACTTAATGATGAGGGGCTGTTCCCATTTTTGATACTCCCCTCGCATGGTGTATACCTCAGACCTCATCCCTCTAGCGGTACATTCTGGATCAGCACTTCAGGGACAACCTCTGACCAGGAGATTGGACCGACGTTTTCTTTTGATTCTGCGGATGACATTGAATACACTGAACCCAGTGATGAATACTTCGTCGACAATATTCTTCCTGTTCTTCGTGCTTACATGAGAGACATGCCGGACATGAAGATCACCGGAAAATGGACAGGATACTATTCCCTGAATTCACAGGACAAGACACCCTATATATTTGCGTTCCTGAACGCCATTGTCGCAACAGGAGGTAGCGGGGCCGGGCTGATGAAATCTGATTCCATTGGGAGGGTCGTGGCGAGCATTACCTCCGGGCAATTGGAAACAAGGTTGTTTGATGGCTCCACAATACTGAACAGTTCACTTGGAATTGCTGACAGGGATGTGGGTATTGAGTCACTGAGATTCTAGCGTCTCATCCCAGATATTCCACATTGTGTCTCTCAGTGATAGACCTCCATTCAGGGACTGGAGGAACTATTTTGTCCTCTGGCTCAGTAACAATCTCCAGTATGTATGGGCCTTTCTCTTTCATTGATCCTTTGATTTTTTCATTGAGTTCACCATCATTAACTATCACATCATAAGGGATGCCATGGGCCTTAGCAAGGCCAGAAAAATCCACCTGTTTGAACTCTGTTTCGCCGACAATGCGATCATAGAGAGCCATCATCGTGGCTCTTATCCAGCCAAATGATCCGTTGTTTACAATGATGACCTTGACATCGGGTTCATATCTTTTCAGTGTTTCCAGTTCACCCTCCACGAAACCAAAACTTCCGTCAGTGGTCATTGAGAATGTGGTTTTGCCGGTGGCATAGTGTGCTCCAATAGCGGCAGGAAGAGAAAAGCCGAGGCCTCCCACCGCGTAATTGAATAAGAATTTCCTTCCAGGCTTTGAAACGCGGAAATAGGCTGAACTGTATATGGTTCCCACGCCCGGGTCTCCGGCTATCACAGAATCCTCTGGCACGAGATCCTGCAGCGCTTTCACAAGCCTCACGGGATTCACCGTATGGAGCTTCCTTTCACCGAGTTTATTCTGGTACTCGATTGAGTCTTTTCGCTTCTGGATTAGAGAACTCCGGTTCCATTTCATGGAATTACCACGTGCTGCTATCCTGTTCATTATTGATAGAGTGAGTTTTGCGTCCCCGTATAGGAAAAGGTCAGTGGGATAGTTATTGCCCAGCTCAAACTCCGAGACATCGAGATGAATGATTTTCCTCCCAGTGGCAAACTGAGGAGGATTCTTCCATTCAGAGGTGGAGGCTGAATCAGCGTTGGTCCCAACGTAGAATACGAGATCAGAAGCCGATAGAACGCCGTTGGAGAAATCGGTGCCTCCTCTACTTCCAATAACGCCTAGTGACAGCTCACCGAGTTCCGATACAGAACCTTTTCCAGAAATTGTAGTGGCTACAGGTATCCCAAGCCTGTCAGAGAACTCCTGTAATTCGGCCTCTGCATGTGAAAGCAGCACGCCCTGGCCGGCAACAATAACTGGTGAGGTGCTCTTTCTGATCATGTTCAGCGCAGCGACAAGCAACTCTTCTCCAGGTGCAGCGCGCACTGAAGGATATTTAGCAAACACTGTCTGCGCATATAACTCCTGTTCCGGTACCTGATCAATGTAGGTGTTCATTGGGAAACGAACGAATACGGGCCCCATTCTTCCTGAAGTTGCGATTCTGAAAGCTCTTCTAAGCAGGCGTGGGATATCTTTCCCATCATTAACGGATATGTATTCCTTGGTTATTTGCCTAAACATGCCTGATTTGTCATACTCAGTGAGATAATCTTTTTTCTCAGATGAAAGAGATATATCACTTGAAAGCACAACCATCGGTGTTCCAGAATTATAAGCCTCTATGATTCCTGGAAGAGTGTATGATGCCCCGACGCCCGGAACTTCGCATATCCCTGGTTTTTGTCCGGATCTTGAATAACCATCTGCCATTATTGCGGCGTTTCTCTCATCTCTTACCAAGACGTGCCTGATCTTGTCATATTTCTCCCAGCTTTCATAAAGAGGGAAAGATGTCTCACCAATAAGGCCAAATACAGTCTGCACGCCGTATTTTTCCATCATTTCCAGTATTGCATCTGAACCACGCATTTTTTCACATCCATCTCTGCTGGTATCGTACAGACAGTATATACGGCTGTCCACGCTGCAGAGCAGCGCTCTCGGGGATTTTTGTATGTTTATAGTTTTTTCTTTTCGACCAGTCCGTAGTCTTTCACTGCCTTTTTTCTTGTTATTATCTCATTTTCAATGTCCTCAAGAACCTTATTTTTCGATCTTGATCTTGGATCCCCATATCCCCCACCGCCAGCAGTTTCAATAGTGATAATATCTCCGGGAAGAAGCTGTGTCGAAGACTTAACGGCAACCTTGGAATTTTTTCCATTCCTTTTGAGTGTTACACGAGTCTTAGATCCGTCCATCCCTCCATAAAGTCCCCAAGGAGCGAGTTTACCTCTTTCTGCTACCACCGTGAACGTGGTTTCGCTGAGTATCTCGAATGACCTGACTATTCCAGATCCTCCCCTGAATTCACCTGATCCGGAGCTATCTTGCCTGAATTCATACCTCCGGACTAAAATTGGCATGGACAGTTCCACGTCCTCCACGGGAGTGTTCATAGTGTTCGTCATATTGGAGTGTATTGCATCTATCCCGTCCATACCTTTCCTTCCGCCTAGCCCGACTCCGATTGTCTCGTAGAAAGCCCATTGACCCTTGGAGGTCTTTCCTCCCATCATTATGTTGTTCATTGATCCTCCGGCAGCTGCTGGAACAAGGTCTGGATATACATTGAGGAACAACTTGAAAACGAGATCCGCATTTCTCTGACTCGTTTCGACGTTTCCACCGGAGACGGGAGCAGGATACTCAGGGTTCAACAGGGTCCCGACTGGCGCTGAAACCTCAACATCTCTGAATGTGCCATTGTTGACAGGTATATCCTCGCCTAACAGCGATCTCAGAACAAACTGGACTCCTGAAAGTGTGACGCCGAAGACCGCATTCAATGGGTATGGAACCTGTTTCACGGTTCCGGCGTAGTCTATGAAGATCTTCCCCCCTTTTATTTTCAGGCTGGCAGCCATTTTCAGCAGTTTTTCATCTGGTGACTCGAGAAAATCCTCCGCCTTGTATTCGCCTTCCTTAAGTGCAGATATCCTGTTGCCGACAATTCTCTGTGTGTAGTTGAATGACTCGTTGACAGAATCCTTGAAACTCTGCAATCCATATCTGTCTGCAAGCTGGATGACCCTCTTTTCACCTGTAAAATTAGCTGCCGCCTGGGCCCTGAGGTCACCAATTCTCTCCCTCGGAGTTCTTGTGTTGGAGCGAAAAAAAGAAAGAGTTTCATACACGAACTCGTTGTTTTTCATGAGAAAGGTTGGGTTTACGATCAAACCTTCCTCATAGAGAGATCTTGCATCTGAAGATATGCTTCCGGGTACCTTCCCACCGATATCTGAATGGTGCGCCTTATTGGCAGAAAAAGCAATGAGCTTGCCGCTGTGGTATATCGGCCTTATAACCGTCACGTCGTTCAGGTGAGTGCCTGCAATATACGGGTTGTTCACGACAATCATCGATCCTTCTTCCAGGTCTATTCCTTCTTTCTGGCAATATGAAAGCGTATTTGAGAGACCCCATGGCAAAGAACCGAGATGAACCGGAATGTGCTCGGCCTGAGCTATCAATCTCGCTTCTGTATCAAAGACCGCAGCAGAATGGTCCATCCTTTCTTTTATGTTTGGAGAATATGATGAGTTCCTCAGGGCAATACCCATCTCTTCACTGGCATAGTAGAGAGAACTTCTCGTCAACTCCATTGTGATTGAATCTATCAACTGGACACCTCCTTCTTCATCCTAATATTCCCGTACTCGTCCAACCTGAAGCTCCAGTTCCTGTTCACTTTAGTCGTTGAGTCATACTCTTCTATTATACTGGGACCCTTTCCATGATCTCCGGGATGAAGCTTCTCCCTCACATACACCGGGATTTCCTCAAAGATGTCATCAAATGAGGCATTCCTGTAGTGATCGGGTCTTGCAGTGCCCTCTTCTGCCTGGAAGCGTGGAATGGAGACTTTATCGACCTTAACCACTGCGTGCACTCTCAGATTTATTATCTCCAGCTGATCTGTGGACGAGTACCCGTAAAGCTCCTTGTGTTTGAGATCAAACTCTTTCCTGAGGTCCTTGCCTGGTTCGTATGGGAGTACTATTTCATAGGATTGACCAATGTACCTCATTTCCATAAGTTCCATCAGTTTCGAGGGTTTGAGCCCGTCAGTTTTGAGGTCTTCGATCGCTTTATCCTTGAGGGACTCAAACTCTTTCGCGACATCTAGGTTTGTGGTCATAACCGGTGATGAGAACACTCTGACCATGTCCCCGGTCAAAAGACCATATGCCGAAAACAGCCCCGGGTGCTGCGGAATCACGAGGTAGGAGATGTGGAGGTCATCAGCCATATCACAGGCATGCAGTGGTCCGGCACCGCCAAACGCCAACATGGTAAAGTCTCTCGGGTCCCTTCCACGCTCAACACTAACTATCGAAAGAATCTTTGCCATGGAGTTGTTTATCAACTTGAGAATGCCTTCTGCAGTGTCGTTAACGCCCATCCCTAACTTACTGGAGAGTTCAGTTACCGCTTGAGAAGCAAGGTCTCTATATACCTTCATGCTACCAGCCAGTAGATATTCTGGATTTATGTGACCCAGCAAGATATGAGCATCCGTGATTGTCGCAAGTTCCCCTCCCCGTCCATAAGCCGCAGGTCCTGGCTCGGAACCAGCACTCTGTGGGCCGACCCTTAGGATTCCACCTTCATCAACCCAAGCTATTGTTCCTCCTCCTGCACTCGCCTCTGCCAGATCGATAAATGGATGACGCACGGCATACCCGCTCCCCTTAATTGATCTCCCGCTGTGAGTCTTGCCCGCAGCTTCAAACTCGTATGCCACATCTGGATTTCCGTCGATGACTGTGCCTGCCTTGGCAGTTGTTCCCCCCATATCAAAAGTGATTACCCTTCCGAGTGATAGCGTGTTAGCGAGATACCTAGATGCAAGAACACCGGCTGCGGGTCCCGACTCTATTATAGAGACAGGATACTCTGATGCGAATCTTACCGTGTCGAGCCCACCTCCGGAGTTCATCACATATAAAGGAGAATTGTAACCTGCATTCTTAAGCTCGTCTTTCAGCTGTTCAAGATAATGCGATACAATAGGCGATAGGGAAGCATTGACGACTGTTGTACTTGTACGTTCATACTCCCTGTATTCCGGATTAACCCTGCTTGAGATGCTGATATGACCGTAAAAAGTCTTCCTGAGAACCTGTTCCGCCTGAATCTCGTGTTCAGCGTTCCTATATGAATTTATAAAAGATATGGCAACGGACTCAACGTCTTTCTGTTTGATTTTCTTGGAAAACGATTCGACTTCAGTTTTATCCAGCTTTTCGATCTCGTCCCCTGACGCACCAATTCGCTCATTGACAGTGAACCTCATCGCTCTTTTCACGAGGGGTTCAGGGCGGGAATTGTATAGATTGTATATTTCAGCCCTCCTTTGTCTCCCAATTTCAAGTACGTCTCTGAAACCTTCAGTTGTGAGAAGGGCAATTCTCGGCAATCCCTTCCTGGTCAACAGTGCATTAGTAGCTATTGTTGTGGCGTGAAAAATAAGTTCAGTTTGAGTTGCCAGATCCTTTCTCTTTCCCAAGGCTCCGATGACTGCTTTCTTCGGGTCCTGTGGAGTTGTGGGAACCTTGATTCCCTCAAACTGAGCAGTTTTCGTATCGTAAATAACGAGATCAGTGAAGGTCCCTCCAATGTCTATCCCGATCAGCATTATTTATCATTCCTATTTTTCTCACCTTCTAAGTCGACATCCTTGGTTTCCTTTATCTTGAGGGCCGATCCAATGGCCAGTACCGAAAATATCAGACCATAGACTGGATACAGGAATTCGGATATGGCACCAAGGGCTAGCGAAGCATACGGTGCAGGTCCTGCAACGTAAGCGTTTGCAAACTGGTAAGCAAATGAGTTTCCCGTGTACCGGACATTCGTTGGGAATATCTCTGAAATGATGTCTCCTTCCGATGTGTACCCTATTCCGTGTGAAACTCCGTAAAGCAACAGGAAAATTATCAGAAGCCCTGCTCCTCTCAGGAATATTGACGGGAACACGATCACTATAAACACCAGGTTCGCAACAATAGCCATTACCCTTCTTCCAACCTTATCGGATATTATACCTCCAATGAAGACAAAGAGTATCTCGGCGAGGCCAAACCCAATGATTGCAATTTGAGCAAAGTGAACCGTAACAATGTTTTCTACCTCATACAGTGATGGGATCAATGTAATTCCAACATAGTAAATTGTTCCGGATGATGCCACTATCAGCGTGCTCAGAAGAAGGTTTAACTTATGTTGTTTGAATAATCCTGAAATAGGATATTTCTGAATCTCTTTTTCCTTTTTTGCGGCTTCGAATATAGGTGTCTCTGGAATTCTTAGCCTTATGAAAACCCCTATAACAAGAACAAAAAAAGCAAGTAGATATGGAATTCTCCAGCCCCAGGCATACATCGCTGAAGATGGTAGAATTGATGTAAGTATCAGGAATGCAACTGCGCCAAGTATCAGCCCAATTCCCACTGTGCTCTGAACAAATGAGCCCCAAAGGCCCCTCTTCTTCTTGAAGTTTTCCAGTGTAAGGAGCATTGCGCCTCCCCATTCCCCTCCAAGACCGAATCCAAGCAGAAGCCTCAGTATTATAAGAAGTATTATTGCTGAAACCCCGGATTGGGCATACGTTGGCAGCACTCCAACAAATCCTGTTGATAGACCGGATATGATCAGCGTCAAGATCAACATCCTCTTTCTACCTATCTTATCACCGTAATGCCCAAAAACCACAGCACCGACCGGCCTCATGAAGAACCCGATGGCAAACACGAAAAGGACTGACGCAATTGCGGTTAGGGCATTAGTCTTTGGAAGAAAAGCAGCCCCGATATATACCGCGCCGGAACTAAAAAGAAAGATGCCATACCATTCTAATATGGTTCCGATCATTGCAGCCGATATCACCGTTCTCTGTACCTTTTCCATGAAAAAAAATAAAAGGTATGAGTTAATAAATACATCCAATGAAATATAGGGGTAGTCGTTTAAATACAGCGGGAACGCCGTGTATAATACGCTTAAAGGCCAAGAAGACACCAGTGTAGAAACAAGTGGGTAGAAATACTCATAGTTCGCAATAAAAAATAAGTTGTTTCCAAACACTCCCAGAATGAATGCCACTGATTCTTAGAGTGTCCGAAAACCAGTTATGTCTGTAGGGGATGCGTCTAAACCGGTATAGTGTGATATACCCGTATAAGTATGGGACATCTTGTAAAATATCATTCAGCCCTACCAACCAGATTAACTTCATCACGAATATTGTTCAATGTTGCCCCCAAGATCAATGGTATTTGTATAGCTGAGCGGCCATTGCCTTTCCAACTCGTGTTACAGGGATTTTTTACACACTTAGAATAGTTATTCAATTGCTAGTTGCCACGTGATCACAAGCATTCTATTTATTAGATAAATTTGATTCAAAACACAGAATTTTCGGCTCCAGCTGGAATATGAAGGAAGGAGGTGCTGGAAGCAATATTGATAGAAACCAATACCTTAACTATTTTAAGAGATGCCACAAAAGACCGTGTCGTAGCGATATTACTGCGGTGCTATACAAGTGCAATGACTGCACTTCTTCGTGAGAGAAAATTCCTTGTATTCATGGATGAGTGCCATTTCTATCAACACGGCACAAGGATAAGGACATGGTACCCAGCTGAAGATGCAGACCCAGCAGTGCTGCAGGAACCAAACAGAAAAAGAATAAGCGTTTTCGGGGCTGTGAGCATAAAGGACAGCAGACTTGTAACAGAAATCATGGAAAAGTACAATGCACCCATATTCCTGGAGTTCCCTTCCCTTGTGTGAGCAAGATTCCCGGACAGTATACTTGCACTGGACAATACACTGTATCACCACGCATGTCTAATCACAGATTATGCATTTCTCACTAATATTGATGTGATATTTCTTCCCCAGTACCCGCCGTAACTGAACCTCATAGAAAGGGTGTGGAAGCTTGTAAAGAAGCAGGCAACGCACAACAGGAATTTCGGTTGCTGAATGAGCGAAAGAATGCCATTTTTGAAGAATTCAGTAAACTTTCCATGCCAAATGAGGAGTTGAGAAAACTATGCGTAATCAATTAAGTCGCCATGTATAATTGTTCTCTACACTTTCATGTGGGTTGAGAACTAATCGGGGACGGGTAACCGACTGAAAAAAATTCCATATTGGAGTATAAGGAGCGGGATATTCTGGTGATAGGCAGGTACCAACAACTCAATGTGTTCCGGAATAGCTGGAATGTTCGAGATGTTACTACCCACATTAAAGCTTGATGAGCCCGTATAATTTCATTCAGGAAATTCTTTCCACGGAATAGATGTGATGGCGCATATCCCCTGGATCATGGCGAACGCTTCGGGGATTGCGTTTTTGACGCTTAGCCTGACCTATTTTGCCTGTGTTTTACGGTAGGTCACCAACCCCATACACATCCATCTTCTCTTGCGCAGAAGACTTCATTATGTTCATCGCTTTCCCGCACCTTTGTCCAAATTCCAAGGAATTGGACTAATGCAGTTATGCAGAAAAGCTCCCAGATAACAAATATCTGCATGATATAAAAAAAAATTGCGTATGCTGACGTTGTTTTTACAGACCCGCCGTAATGTTCTATTTCGCTTTCAAGGCTAATTCCATGCACGCTATGAATACGTATGGTTATCGTTTTACCTGACCATATTGAACAGATTGTGCCACAGGCCTGAGCAGAATAGTGCGTTATCTATTCTGTCATCCCTCTCCTTCCCGGGATGATCCATGGATAACCATGTAACAATGGTGAGAAAACTGGAGCTTGAGACAGGCATTCTGATACTGTCAGAGGATGAGATAGAGGGATTCCTGGAGAGGACAGTTACACCCATAGAAATGTCTGGGAAGGCAGACAATCCCAGGAGATACATCGGCAGGAGAGTCTACGTTATAATTACGAAAAACGAAGGACCTTCAGGTCGGACAGAAAAAAGGAATAGTGTCCCCCACTCGTCATTTCATGCTGACTCCAGAGGATAATTAATTTGAGCAGCCCAATGGCGAATTTATACCAATAGTTTCGCTCCCTCCGGCAGCATGCGAAAAATGCGACGGTGAATAATTATTATACTGTCAAACATTTGCACTGTGATGATAGATGTAAAGCTCCTGAGGGAGAACCCGCAGATGTTCTATGATTCCTGCAGGAAGAGGTTTTTCGACACCTCTATACTGGACAGATTTTTCGCGCTTGACCAGTCGTGGCGTGATATGCTGAAAGAGATAAATGATCTCAAGCACGAGAAGAACCAGCTCACTGAGGCTATATCCAGGGGCGTTAAGGGCAAGCTGGACGTGGAGAGCGAAAAAAGCAGGGTCAAGGGGCTTAACGTAACTATATCTGAACTTGAGGCAAAACAGAAGGAAATATCAGAAGAGAGGGACGGTGTGTTGAGGCTTATCCCTAACCTGCTGTATAGAGATGTACCCGTATGCAGAGGGGATGAAAACAACGCACTGGTTAAATACGTCGGACACGCAAGGGTATACAGGGATGATGTTGGCACATTCCTCAGAGACTCCGGCAATTCCAGTGACTATGAGGTGATTGAATCAAAACCTGCGAGTCACGTTGACATGATACGGGATCTTGATCTCGTTGACCTGGATCGGGCAGGGAAGATATCCGGTGCAAGATTCTTCTTCATAAAGAACAGGTTGTTCAAGATAGAGCAGGCATTGATAAACTATGCAACAGACTTCCTTGCGGAGAGAGGATTCACGGTGCTTGAGCCACCCCTCATGATAAACTATGAGTCCATGGCTGGAGCCACAGACATCGAAACCTTCAAGGACTCTCTGTACAAGATAGAGGGAGAGGATCTTTACCTCATCGCAACATCAGAGCATGCAATAGCTGCGATGCTCAAGGATGAAATTCTTGGAGAGGATGAACTTCCGTCAAGGGTCGCAGGCGCATCACAGTGCTTCAGGAGAGAGGCAGGGGCACACGGAAAGGACACGAAGGGAATATTCAGGGTTCACCAGTTCAACAAGGTCGAGCAGTTCATATTCTGTAAGCCTGAGGATTCATGGGATTACTTTGCAGAAATCCTGGCAAACAGCGAGAAAATATACCAGAACCTGGGAATACCCTACCGCGTAGTTAACGTCTGTTCAGGGGAGCTTGGTTATCTTGCAGAGAAGAAATATGACATGGAGGCATGGTTCCCGTCGCAGGGTAAATTCAGGGAAATAGTTTCCATTTCAAATGACACGGATTACCAGGCCAGGTCACTGGGAATAAAGTACAGGACAAAAGACGGAAACAGGTATGTTAACACACTCAACGGGACCGCCATAGCAACAAAGAGGATACTTGTCGCGATAATGGAAAATTTCCAGTATGATGACGGAAAGGCATTCAAGGTACCGGATGCTCTTGTCCCATACACAGGATTCGACAGTGTCAGCAATCAGGCTTGAATTGTGTACAAGAATCCCTCAATTTCTCTTCACAGAGATTTTTAGCTGATGGCTTCTGGGAAATTCCCTGTCTGCTATATCCCTGATCAACTTTGGCAGATCAGTTTCATTGCAGGAAAAGGACCTGTGATCAAAGCCATCTTCCACAACCTCGACCTGTTCCGCGCTGGCCAGCCTGACCACCACTGCCCGGTCTTTCTTGAAGCTGAGAATTTTTATCTCAAGGGGCGGCTTATTTTTTCCTATAAGGCCGGAAACGACCCTTGCGATGTTATTCCTTGGCGCGATCATTGCAAGTTATCATTCCTGCCCTGTATAAAAGGGGTTCCCAACTCTGCCACAGGATGGATGCGATTCGGTAATTGTGAAGCATTAAAGTATGGCTACCAGCATTACTCCTTCAACTATTTTGTAAAGTTGTCAAAAAGGAAAAATTTGATTCGTCGTGTTGTAATACCGGTATAACATAAATGGGAATTACGTCAAGGGTTGGAGACTTTGTAGGCCAGATTATCGAAAGAACACTGATGGAAGAGATAAGCCGGAGCAGCGTTCCGAATCACCTTGGAATTATTACAGACGGGAACAGGAGGTATGCCATGGCCCTTGGGATTAGCACTGACGAGGGGCATGTCGCGGGCAAGAATAAGCTAGAAGATGTACTGGACTGGTGCAGGGAGATTGGAATAAAGGTAGTAACGGTTTATGCCTTTTCCACGGAGAATTTCAGGAGAGACAAGAACGAGGTCAGCTTCCTCTTCCAGCTCATCAACCAGAGCCTCATTGACCTCATGAATGACGATCGGGTGAAAAGATACCACATAGGCGTGAAGGTTATCGGTGAGAAGATAAACCTGCCGGATTTTCTTGTGAAAACCATCGGGGAAGTGGAGGCCGCCACATCTTCAAACAGGGATTTCCTGCTCAACCTTGCCATCGGGTATGGCGGCAGGGAGGAGATCATAAATGCCGTCAGGAGGATACTGACAGACGGTATCAAGGGCAAGCTAGGGCCATTAGACATAACCGAGGCTAAATTCAGGGAATATCTCTATGACGGAAGTACTCCGGACCCGGACCTTATTCTGCGTACCAGCGGGGAAGAGCGCGTATCAAATTTCCTTATCTGGCAGAGTGCATATTCTGAACTTTACTTCACCGATGTTTACTGGCCTGAATTCAGGAAGGTCGATTTCCTCAAAGCCATAAAATCATACCAGATGAGGAAGCGAAGGTTTGGTGAATAATTGTTTCTTGCTTTCGACGACACCGATTCCAGGAAAGGAATGTGCACCACATACCTTATGGCCAGGTTCCTTTCCCAAACCGGTTATTCCATAGTCGGATTTCCGAAGCTTGTACGGTTGAACCCGAACATCAGGCACAAGACAAGGGGAAACGGTGCTCTTTGTGTCCAGCTTGGCATAAATGGCAGTGGAAAAAGCACACGGATAGGGGAATTCAATGGAAATCCCATATATTCATATGATACAGCCGAGAAGATCAGTGATCCAGATGTGCTGATGAAGGATGTCATTGATCTTGTAAACCAGTATGCGCAGACATGGGAAGAGGATACAAATCCGGGGATAGTGATCATGGAACACCGGCCGCCAGAAGGGCTTTACAGGAAAGCACTTGCCAGGGAGATTGAAATAGGAGACGTTGAGGAAGTCCTGCGCAACGAAAGTGCCGTATTTTACAAGATTAAGAACGGCAGGGGGATCATCGGTTCGGCCGCAGCAATTTCTTGGCCGATGCAATCAGTAACCTATGAATGCATCTCTTACCGATACCCAAATTATTCGCCACTCGGCCATGAAAGGAAAATGGAAATTGCAGAATACGCTGATTCATTTCCACATTCATTCAACAATATAGACAGGGAAAATGACTATGCTGCCATATTTCCAAGGGAGAGGACACCGGTGATATACGGTATTCGTTCAGAAGTACCTGACGGACTTCTGGATTTCTCTGATCATCTTGACTCATCATTTAATTTACGTCCCGAGGGCAAGGTGGTTTACGCAACAAACCAGGGTACTGATGACCATATCGTCCGCGATCCGGCTGATATTGACGAACTTGGTTCGTACAGCATTGAGGGAAGCGTTACAGAAAATCCATCTGTTATTGAGGGGGGACATTACTTTTCCTCCATGCGTTACGGAACGTCGGAAATACGCATGGCTGCATTCGAGCCTACAAAATCATTCAGGAGGGTTTTTTCATTGCTGCGCGTGGGCGATCTCATCAGGGTTTACGGTTCATTCGTGGACAATGCGCTTCACGTGGAGAAGATGCAGGTCATTGCACTGTCCAGGCAGTTCGTCAGGGTCTTGCCGGATTGCCCGTATTGCGGATCACACATGCACACGAAGGGAAAGGACGATTTCCGTTGTACAGAGTGCGGAACAAAGGTCAGGTACCCGGATTATGCGGAACAGAAGCGGGAACTTTCACCTGGATTGTACGACGTGCCGGTAATGGCAAGGAGGCATCTTTCGAAGCCGTTTGACATCGAATACCAGAAAGAGGTGCTGCAATGATCTGCATCAGCGGCATTCCCGGCACGGGGAAGAGCACCCTGTGCAGGAAGCTTAACGAAATCGGGATAAAATGCATCTCTGCAAACGATGAGGCGGCCAGGCTGGATTGCATTTCAGGAGACGAGGTCGATGTTGATCTCCTCAGGAGCAGGATGGATCGAATCAACATTGTGGAAGGGCATTACTCGCATCTGCTAGACTGCGATGCGGTTATAATACTGACTGCACCGGAGGCCACAATCAGGAAAAGGCTTACAGAGAGGGGATACAGCGAGGCGAAAATTGATGACAATATAGAATCCATGCTTGCGGGTACCATTTATTACGAGGCACTGGACAGGATGCCTGCAAGCCGGATATTCATCATAGACACCGGTTCAGCAGATGAGAATTCCGTTCTTACCGAGGCTGAAAGGATAATTTCTCAGATGAAGGCAAATAATAAATCTTGATTACGGTTTATAGGTCATGGTCGTCGACTCCATGCGTGCAAAGGTTGATCCCATGCTTCTTCCTCTTGCAATGAAGTTTTCAAGGTTCAGCCCGGACTTCATTTCGTACTTGGCCATAATCTTTGCAGCACTCACCGGGATATTCTACTTTCTCTCCACTCCCTACTTCCTCCTTGGTGCTTTCATATCGCTTGTCCTCTCCTCACTTTTCGATGCGCTTGACGGAAGGGTCGCCAGACTTCGAAAAATTTCGTCTAAAAGAGGCGACCTGCTTGATCATGTCTTTGACAGGTATGCGGACATTTTCATTATCCTGGGAATAACTTTCTCCATATACGGTAATGTTGCCCTCGGACTTGCTGCAATAGTGGGTGTTATGCTGACCAGTTATATGGGTACCCAGTCACAGGCACTTGGACTGAAGAGAAACTACTCCGGCATACTTGGCAGGGGCGACAGGCTGGTGTTCATGCTGGTTGCGATAATTCTCCAGATAATAATCACCGGTTCTGTATACGTCTCCGGGTTGAGGCTTGACGTATCAACTGTGCTGCTCATCTGGTTTGCCATCGGCGGAAACATAACCGCGGTGATGAGATTTCTCGATTCCTACCGGTCACTTTCCTGAATTGGACGCCATAACCAAGTCAACGAACTCATTCTCAAGTTCTGTAGCCGTTTTCAGCTTCTTTGATTGCGCATAAACACGCACAATAGGCTCAGTTCCCGAGGGCCTTATCAAAACCCATCCATTATCCCTGACTATTTTTATGCCGTCCATAAGGTCTGTGACTTCATGATCGAGTTTCTCAAGCAGAAGCGTCCTGATTTCTTTCCACGGTATTTCAAGTTCCACGCTCTTCTTGACGAGAAAGTATTGCGGGATATCCTTGATCAGTTCTGAAGGGTGTTTTCCGGTCCTGGCCATAAGCTCGAGGAAAAGAGCAACCGTCATGGCACCATCCCTGCAGTACTGGTGTGCGCCAAATATGATACCACCGTTCTCCTCCCCGCCGATTCTCGCATGATTCTCAATCATAGTCCTCGATACAATGGGAGCCCCAACCCGTGTTCTTAAGAGCTTTGCTCCAGCTTCAGCACATACGTCTGTTATGGAATCTGAACTGCTGATGGGAGTGACCACTATATCTCCCTTTCTGGCAACATTCTTCGTAATAAGGGCAAGCGTCTTGTCACCATCAATGAATTCACCATATTCGTCAATCACAACAGTCCTGTCGGCGTCTCCATCGTGAGCAAAGCCGGCAACGAAACCGCCCGACTTCATCAGTGAAGTGATCGAACCAAGGTTCTCCGGCTTGGGCTCTGACGGCCTGGCGCTGAATGTGCCGTCAGGGTTTGCATTGAGCGTAACTACAGAGCAGCCAAGCCTTCTCAGAAGCTCGGGAGTGCTGCGGAATGATGCCCCGTTTCCGGTATCCACGGCGACCCTGTAATGCTTCTCCCGTATGAGTTTGGAGTCTACCATTGACATGACGCCCTGTATATACTCTTCAACCGCACTGGAATAATTACTGTAAGTGCCGATCGACTGCCACTCAGCATCCTTGAATTCCTCGTTGTAAAATGTCCTCTCTATGTTCTCTTCCTCTGAACGGGGCATTTCTGTGCCGTCCTTGTGTATGCATTTTATTCCGTTGAACTGGGGTGGGTTGTGTGAAGCTGTTATCACCACACCGAATTTCTCATTCCTCTTGCAGAAGTATTGAATTGCAGGTGTGGGGAGTATCCCCAGGTCAACGACTTTTGTGCCGGTGGACATTATTCCTGCAGCCACTGCCGCGACGATCATGTCTCCACTGATCCTCGTATCCTTTCCCATCACAATCTCCTCTGCATTGAGGTAGGAGCCTATTGCCTTACCCACGTTCTCACAAAATTCAACATTAAGATCCCTGTTTGGAATGCCACGAATGCCATTTGTGCCAAACAGTCTTGGTTTATCTTCTGAATCAGACATATAAACGAATATCCCAGACCCATAATAAATATTTCAAGGGGAACTCCCCATGTACTGAAAGCTTATCTATTCAATTTTGCTATATACAATCATGGGAAAACTAACTGGTTACATCCTTGGTGTATCCGGAGCCTTGCTTGTCTCTTTTTATATACTATCTGTATACTACATGCCCCTTATCAACTGGCTTGGTCCGTACTTCGGCGCGCCGCTGGTTTTCATCCTCCCCATTTTATTCCTTATTCTGGGTAATCCGCTTACATATCCGGTGGTCCTGGTATCGTGGCTAATCATAGCGTTCCTTGTTGCCCTTGGTGCTAGAAGAGGCGGGAAATCGGCAGGAACAGCATTCACAGTTTATCTGTCAATCCTTGGTTTCCTTGGTGTATCTGCCATTGCCCTTTTATTCAGTTCACATATCCTCTCAGGTACCACAGCATCTGCCCTTTCCACGTCTTCATTCAGTGGCATGCTGTCAACCATACCCTCCGGAACAAATCTGTATACTATTGAAAGTGAACCGCTGATTGGAAGCCTCGTTGGGATTTTCTCATCCTTTGCTGGCGTACTGGGGAGCGGTACTTCATCCGGGGCAGGTTCTCCCGGGATATCTCAGATCGTCACAGCGTTTGAGAGCAATTTCCTGGTTTACCTTATTGTCAATCTCGTCGTTTTCCTTGTTGCTTCATATATCTTCGGGAGACTCCTTTCCAGGCTGGCTGGACCAAAGCGCAAGAAGACACCGGCGGCAGTGACGGCAGTGGTCATAATGGTCGTTCTTTCTGCTGTATTCTTTTCGCTTGCAGGCATGAACCAGGATGGAAATTACGGCACACATTCCCCGCTAACTTCGTCGGGCAATACCTATTTGCCGGCGACCTATGGAAATGCGACCCCTTCGATAGCTTCCGGCAACCTATCGGGAATAGCCTCTGCCCTGAAGGTGTTTGATGCTTCCCCAACCACCACCCTGAACTCTTCATATCTTGCAGCCGGCATCGTTGGAAAGTATGGTGGGGTGTACAACATTTATGCCATGATCGGCACCGCCGGTCCGGGAAATGCTTCAGCGTGGTTCAATACTGAAGCTTCCAGGGCCTCATACTTCACTCTGGTCATATACACTTACAACGTCACCCAGATTGTCAATGCGATCTCGTCAGACCAGATAATAAACGGCAGTGGGGTCACTGGATCATCTTCACTGGCAAACCTTCTCAATATTATACCGCAGGTCGTTATTATAGAGGGATACAACGGCACTATCAGCCAGGCCGGGTCTCTAGCTGCCCAGAATGCAAACAACATTGTATCGCTCTCTGGTGGCGCAGGAACAAAGCTGCTCGTCAGTCTTAACATAAGCTCAAGTACCTCTTTCCCCGGATTCTCGGGATCACTTTACGTTTACTCTGGCGCGATTGCGTGGCCGGGAAGCGTGACAGGAATAATCAGTCCAGTCACCAGTGCCATGAACCAGTCCGGTCCCCTGGTCACGTTTGAAAAGGGATTGGAAAGTGGATACCTCATTCCCGGAAATGGCCAGGGAAATATGCAGGGGTCGGTAATGGTAGCCGGAGTGGTCAGTCCATCAATGTTTAATTCCACCCTTTTGAAGGATATAGGGGCAACAGGATCGGGAACACCAGCTTCGGCGGAAAGGATAGCAGTAGCTGGAGGTATTTTCTATCGGCCGGATGTATTTCACTCCTCCCCTGGTTCGAATACAGTTCAATACTCAAAAGTGTTCAACTATTCGGGGAATATTGAGTTCGGATCAAACGGCACATATGCCCTGATTGTCGGTTATCCTATTAGTGGCGCTGGCAATTCAGTTTCTTACAATTATACGGTCTACTCGACCTCAGCGGGTTTCGGAAGCATTTTCAGTTTCAATGGACAGAATAACACCATAATTAAAAATCCGGGGAGTTCAATCGATATGAGCACGACGAATTTCACCACTGATGCAGTCTTCCCCGCCAACCTCAGCATCGAGACCGGGACACTCGATACAGGGAATGGTATCTATACTATCAGCACCACGGTGATCAACCACGACAGTGATATTATAACAAACTTGAGCATAAGTGATAACAGTTCAATTTCTGCATACTCTGGATACATGAAAGTGGTTAGCGGTATACCATACCTTGCAGGTAAGACTATCCAGCCCGGTGGGAATATTACCCTTTCATTCAATGTGTCTGTCAACAACTTCGGATCTTTCACGCTATCCGGTCCAGCGGTGAATTACTCCTCCAATGGATCACGATTCAACGTCACCGGGACCCCTGTAAGCCTCATTGTGCCGCTTCCGTCCTTCCTGGATTCAGTAATATCCATTGAGTACGCTACAATTTCAGGAGCCGGACAGTCCAGTCCAATAGGTGTACTGGCAATGCAGCTTCTACCTGGTTTCTACCTGTTCGAGATCATTGCAATTCTCGTTGTGATCCTGGATATATTCATAGAAATCAGGGGATTCAGAAAATGGAGAGCCAGAAAGGGAACCAAATAGGAGCGATCCAGGGCTACACTATTTCACTTTTCCATCCCTGTATTTCCACAGGTACATGCTTGCAATGGAGCAATAGGGTCTCCATGACTCAGCGATGGCCTTTATCTGTTCTGTATCCGGAATATCCTGAGTACCGTAAATATCCCTTACTGCTGCCCTGATGCCCTGGTCTTCATAAGCGAGCACGTCTGGTCTTCCCATTGAAAAAATGAGCACCATCTTTGCGGTCCATGTGCCAATCCCTCTTGAGAGCGTCAGGATTTCAATGACACCATCATCGTCAAGCTCCCAGATTTTTTCCAGGTCTATTTTTCCACTCAGTATCTTTTCAGAGAATTCCCTGACATATTCAATTTTCCTGAACGATACTCCACATCTCCTGAATTCTTCCCTGTTTGTGTCCAGAATCACCCGAGGCAGCAATTCTCTTCCCGGCATCATCTCGTAAACCCGCTTTAGAATAGCATCAGCAGCCCTGGATGAGAGTTGCTGGCAAATTATGGATTCACATACATTCGTGAATATATCAGGATCGGGTGTGAAATCAATGACTCCATTCCTTCTAACGATCGGTGAAAGTACATCATCGTTTGAGACCAGGTGTCCGTACGCTTCCGTGAGCATTTTCTTATAGCCATCCAAATTCTGTCGAAAGCCTAATTTCATTGAAGATCATACTCCCTTCCTCTCCAGCTTATTTTCTTCATCCTCCTGCCTGCAATCAGGTTATAGGTATAGATGAACGGTATCAGGAAACTCAGCAGGAATACAAATGCCTTGATCTCCCTGCTCCTTGCCGTGTTTTTTAAGCCAGTTAAAATTGAAGGGATAAAGAATAGCAGGAATACTGGAGATACGAATATGGAAAGCACTATTGCACTTACGAAGAGCAGGTCAGATGCCCCGAAAAAGAGGATGCCATATCGAAACACGCTGGGTGATGACGACTCCGATAGTGCGGTCTGGCGGTTTGCCCATTCGATGAATGTGCTGAAATTGTCAGGAGAATTTATTACTGGCTGGGCAGACCTTGCATAGAAGATCTTCTTTCCTTCAGATTTGGTCAGTTTAGTCAGGGCTATGTCATCAGACACTGATGAGCTGAAAAGTCTCATGCGTTCATCGGTTGATATTAGTTCTCTCCGGAATGCCAGGGAACCACCCCATCCAAACCTGGTGATGTCAGATTCCATCATGCCAAGTCCCACAAACCCCCAGACAAGTTTTACCCTGGACCAGAACCCCCCGACCGGCCTGAAGTAAGGGAATGTAGTAACAATGCCGTACTTCTCGTCCTTAAGGGGGGAAACAAGATCTCCCAGCCAGTTTTTTTCAGCAATTATATCTGAGTCGGCTATTACATATGCCTGGAATTCGTCATACTTTGACAGTGCTGATGCGATTGCGCGGACTTTCCCACTGCATCCAGTGCAGGCGAAATTCGAGGGAATGATCCTTATTCCGACCTCATTGAGCACCGGTACGGAAGGATCATCCATGCTGTCAACAACTGCTACAGTCTCATAATTGCCGTATTCCTGTTTCATGAGGGAAAGTATGTTCTCCCTGAGGGAAAAGTCGGCTCCACGGCAAGGAACAATAACGAGGGTTCTTGGAGAGAAGTCTCCAGCTTTATAGCTGGTGCCATGGCGGCTGCCAATAGCTATATATGTCAACCCGACCCATATCAGGACCAGGATCGCTATGAAAAAATACAGAACTATTCGTGTAAGCAAATCAAGCATTATATCATACACCCGGAATAAGTTGAAATATCTCTGGTATTTTAAACTCTCCTAGCTTTTCTTGTATATTTATCCCGGCTAAGATAACGCAGCTATCATCCGGGAAACATTCCTAATTTGGGGCGGAAGAAAAGTATCTTAGTATAGAGTTTCAGCGAAAGCATAATCATAAAGGTTTTATAGAGTTATTATCATGTAATAAAGGTGACTAAATGGTCGAAAAATTGAGTGATGATTTCTACGGAGAAATGTATGGATTCGTCAAGAAGCACAGTGCGATCAACAACGGGTTCATAGACCGGTTTGCGAGAGGTGATATCTCCGTTTCGGAATTCAGGAGATTCTCGGAAGAGTTCTATCATTTTACACGGGAATGGGTATCAATCCTCTCTGTACTGCTTGTGAATACACCGGACGAAAACGATGCAAAAAACCTGACCACAATACTGGTATCTGAACTCGGGGACATGGATCCAACCAAGAGACATGAGCTGCTCTACAGGAAGTACCTGAGAAGCATTGGAATTGAGCCTAAAGATCTCGTGAAGAAGAACCAGGTAAGAACAACAAAGGCATGGCTTGATGGCATGAGGACGTATTTTGCAAGTGATCATTTCGAGGCTCTCGGTGCTGAATTCGGCCTGGAGAACATGGCAATACCCATGTGGGACAAGATACTGTCGGGTTTCAAGATATGGGTGAAGAAGCATCCAGAATATGCCGGCATGGATATAGAATATTTTACCTTCCACAGAGAACTGGAAGAACATCATGAGGAAGCAATGGAAGACGTTCTGGGAGGGCACAAGGACGATCCCACTGCACAGAAGAAGTTCAGGATTGGTGCGGACGGGATCCTGAAACTCGAGGAAAAATTCTGGCTCGGGCTGGAAGACAAGAACAACTGATCTGAAATTTTTCCTTACTTTTATTTCGGCATGTTTTAATCTTTTCTGTTGATGCAGTAAATATGATGCACAGGAGAGAGAATGACACTGTACTAGTCAAGTTCGAGGATGACGAGGATGTCCTTGAGGCGCTGGACAAGATAGTAAAGTTCTATGGCATTGAATCCGGTACGGTGCAATGGGGCATAGGGATGCTTCATGATATAGAGGTAGGGTACTGGAATGGCAAGGAGTACGAGAAGAAAAAATATGCGGACAGGGCAGAAATAGTCTCCTTCCATGGTTCAATAGCATCCAGCGAACCAAGGTTCCACATTCATCTGTCATTCGCCGTGCGTGACCATTCTGTCCATGGCGGGCACCTGTTCTCGGGAATTGTCGGCCCACTGCTGGAGATAGAGATTCATGTGGTCAACACCATTACCATAAGCAGGAAACTTAACGAAAAAAGCGGACTCAAGGAGATCGCAATCCAGTAAGTCTACATCAGGCTCCGGATAAGTTCCCTGACTTCACTGCTGGTTTCCTTAAGATCTGACATTATGGAGGGGATTTCCTCGACGGTGACGCCAAAGTCAGCAAGTTTCTGGCTGAAACCAAGGTTCTCGATGAAGTATTCGATCATGTCTGCAGAGAGCATTGCAGTTTCCGGGGATTCCTTGCCTGTGCCACGGAGTTCCATGGAAATTAGCGAAAGCTCCCTCCACCTCTTCTTTGCGTAGTACCTCATAACCGTGGGCAATGTGATGCACGAAGTGATGCCGTGTGGTATCCCGTATTTGGCTCCAATCACTTTTCCTATGCGGTGGCTCAGCCCCATCTGCGCATCGTAAACATCAAAGTATGAATACCACGCTGCAAGCTGGCATTCCATGAAGTTCTGCTCATTCTGTCTGGTCAGGTTGTTGAAAAGTTTCTTTATTGCCATTATGGCGAAAGTGGTTCCGATTTCTCCGATACCATCTGAGATCAGGGTCTCTACAGCGTGGTCCAGAGCACGCACGCCTGATGATCTCCATAGCCATTCCGGTGTCTCCTCCGGTCCGGTTGGATCGAGGATGACATACTGTGGAGTGATGTTTCTGTCCCTTATCCCCATCTTGGTATGATTTTCAGTGTACCCTGCTATATGGGAAAACTCAGCAGCCGAAAGTGTTGTTGGTATTGCAATATGCACCAGGTTCTTCCTCTTGGAGAAGTATTTCGCGGCTTTCGCGGAATCAATTACGCTCCCGCCGCCAACGGAGATTATGACGCCCGCTTTTGTCTTCTTTATGAGATCCGTGACTTCATTGATTTTCTCTATGGGGGCATGTTGTGTAATTTCGCTGTACTCAGAATGCTTTACGGTTATGTTTTTCAGTATTGATTTGTAAAAGCGTGTTTTTGATACAGAAGAGGATGTGACCACAATAGCGCTGGAAGCTCCAGATTCCTTTATGAAGTCATTAAGACGAAATCTGCTATTCTGTCCATAGGACACCGACCTGATCGGCAGGTAGCTGTAGTTATAAATCATGCATACCAAGACTTCATGTAGCTGGTATCCTCAACGCTCTCTGCCTCGGTCGTCAGTAGCAGGGGGTCATACGCCTCGACCATTACGGCAACCTCATCCGTTGACTCAGCTCCAATGGCTTTCTCCACAGCTCCTGGCTGCGGTCCGTGGATTAACCCTCTTACGTGAAGAGTTATGGAACCCGCGGATATACCTTTCCTGCTCATGAAGTTTCCAGAAGAGTAAAAGAGGACTTCATCAGTGTCGATGTTGCTGTGGTAATATGAAATAGGAATTGCCTTCGGGTGGAAATCGAATTTTCGTGGCAGGAAAGTGCCAACCATGAAGGACTTTCCGCTGAATGTCTCATGTACGGGAGGAGGTTGATGCAGTTTTCCGACTATTGGGGCCATGGTGCTGACGTTTATAGCATATGGATATAGATATCCATCCCATCCTGCAACATCAAGAGGGTCCCTGTCCCTTCTCTCAATTATATAGTGATCGCCATAGTCCACCCAGACCTCGTATTCGCCCTGCCCGCTAGCGGGGGGGTGCAACTTTGGGACGCGAATATCCCTGTCATAGTACGGAGCTCCCTCCTTTATCTGCCCATAAACGTTCAAATACCGAGGCGGCATGCCAATCCTGTCCCTGGATTCCAGGAAGAAAGACTCAAAATCGCTACCTGCGTCCAGCCTGTAGGTTGTCCCCTTTGGTATGTACAGGTAATCTCCCCTTGATACATCCAGGTCTCCAAGGACGGAGTGAAGTGTAGCTATGCCTGACTGCACGAAAAACAACTGATCATACAGGGCATTCCTGAATAGCTTCTTTCCGTTGGCTACAGGTTTCAGCACCCCCATTGAAATCCTGCTGTTGAACATCATGTAATTTCGTCCGGTAATGAAATCCCCGGACCTTCTGCTTTTCTGTGTTTCCACATGACGATGGGTATATTCGCCTATCCCGGCCACAGGTGCCTTCTTTTCCATCTTCTCCACTGATTTCACCCGTGTGGGTTCTGATGTATGATAGAGAAGTGAGTAGGGCCCTTCAAAACTCTCCTCACCAAATAATTCTTCCCTGAGCAGCTTGTCCTTGTTAGTATAGGTGTGCCGGCTTTCAGGCATTTCCCCCTGCTTCACGTAATATACCATTTCCTTTCCCCTCCTATATGACTTTATTGTCCAGTTCTCCGATCATGTCGGAATATAATATTACCCTATCGCCATGATTGAGCCATGGGTGATCTTGTGACTCGAGAATGCAGCCTGTTCCTACTGTTCCCGTCATTATAACGTCTCCAGCCCTGATCCACGACTCAAGGGAAGCCCACTCTATGAGTTTCTCAATATCCCAGTAGATGCTGTTAAGGTTCCCGGCAGAATACGTCACCCCATTTACTGTTGCAGTCATGTTCATATCAATTTTTCCCTCACCATTTCTTCGTTTCAGGACCTCGTCCTTTGTAATGATTGCCGGGCCGAGGCTTGTGGCGAAATCCTTTCCCTTTGAAGGCCCGAGACCTACTTTCATTTCTTCTCTCTGTATGTCCCTGGCGCTCCAGTCATTTGCCAGGGTAAAGCCGAAGATATGGTTCCACGCATCTCCTGCAGCTATGTTCTTTCCATTGCGTGAAATGATGATGCCCATCTCAAGTTCATAATCCATCTCCCTTGTGTATGAAGGTATGGGGACATCGCTTCCAGCTGGATACAGGTTCGAAGTGTTCGAGAAATAGAATACGGGGTATTTGTACCACTCCGGTATCATGTCCAGGCCGCGTTTTAGTCTTGCCGTTCTGACATGTGTCTCAAAAGCATAGAAATCCCTGATCGATTTAACCTCGGGGATTGGTATCAGCTTGGTCATTGCCTGGAATTCCCCGATGGGCTTTACGCCCTGCATCTCTTTCTCAAGCTTTTCCGTATCTTTGCCTATGAGCTCGTAGAAATTCAAGCTCAGGGAGGCTTCATCCATCCCAAGTGAAGATGAGACAGGGTAAGCTAAACCATCCATAACTCCAACAGTGACAGGTTTCCCCTCATGGGAGACTCTTGCTATTTTCATTTTTCAGAGATTTCCCCTTTTTTCCTGCTCCAGTTCTATCGACCTGAAGAGGGCCTTGAAGTTGCCATTGCCAAAGGATATGGCGCCTTTTCTCTGTATTATTTCATAGAAGAACGTCGGCCTGTCTCCCATGGGCTTGGTGAATATCTGCAGCAAATAGCCCTTATCGTCCCTGTCGACCAGTATTCCAAGCTTCCTGAGTTTGTCCATATCCTCACTTATACTCCCGACCCTATCCCTGAGGTTGTCATAGTATGAATCCGGGGTGTAAAGGAACTCTATGCCCCTCCTCTTCAGGTCTGACACGGTCTTGATGATGTCATCTGTCTCCAGTGCTATGTGCTGAACGCCGGGCGAATTGTAATAGTCAAGGTATTCCTGTATCTGCGACTTCTTCAAACCGTATGCAGGTTCGTTTATGGGAAAAATTATCTTGCGGTCATTATACTCAACGACCTTCGACTTCAGGGCTGAGTACTCCGTGCTGATGTCCTTGTCATCGAAGCTGATCAGCTGCCTGAAACCAAATCCGTCGATGTAGTACTTAACCCAGCTATCCATGTTCTTTTCCTCAACGTTGCCCACAACGTGGTCTATCCTCTTTATGCCCACGGATTGGGAGTCACCTTCAACCTCCTGGAAGTCTGGAGGCAGGATGTCTTCATATTCCGAGTAATCATTTATGGTATGCATGGTCTCTCCATAGGTCGGCACAGCAGATTTCCTCAGTTTGCCGGACGGTGTCTTTACCGTTTCAATCCTGCCCATCTTCACTACTCCACGCCGTGAAACCTCCTTTGCTGTATCGTCTATGTTGTCAACCTTGAATGAAATGTCCCTCACGCCGTCTCCATGCTTCCTGACATGTTCGGCAATCGGTGAGTTTTGGTCAAGAAAGCTGGTCAGCTTCAGCTTCATTGCGCCCTGTCCCATAAGGTATGAAACCCTATCCCTTACTCCGGTTTCGGGTCCGGCATATCCGAGGATCCTGAATCCCATTGCATTCCTGTGAAAATACGCCCACTGTTTTGCAGAACCAACGTAAAATTCAACGCTGTCTATAGAGTCAAGGATCTTCTCTGATGCCATATTTGCACATGAAAGCCGGAATAAAAAGGTTTTTCGTTGCTATAAATTAGCTCGGGACAGATAAAATTACATGTCTACGAAGTGACCGGGCACGGGTAAATTTGTTGCTTTAATGCGGTTGTGTTTAGGAATGTATTTATCTTTCTAATCCCTGTATTATCATGAATTTTGAAACAACCATGACGGGGAGCTTTTACAGGAGCAAGAAGGTAATTGATCTTCTAAACGCGTCGCCGACTGGAGAACTGGGCCGCCAATATCAGGCTGTGGCAGTTGATGCAGAGCGTGAGGCTGTTGTTGATCAACTTCACCCTGATGGATATGTCCATGGACTGAACTGGGTCAGCAATGGTGAACAGAGGAAAGCGGGGTACACTACATACCTGCCAAACAGGTTCGCGGGATTCTCCCGTACTGAGAGGACAACACAGAAGTTCGGAAACAATTTCATTGCAGAGCTCATAGAAGCTTCACCCGGAATTGCATCGGCCATTGGCAATTCTCCCGCATTCAGGTTGCCGGCAATAGAAGCACCGTTGCAGTACACCGGTGAGAAACTCGCCAGATCGGAAGCTGAGGATGCTGCAAAAATAGCAAAACAGGAGAAGGCAGAGAGGATATTCATACCGTCACCTTCGCCGGGCGTGATAACAGTATTCTACCCTCCGGGAAAGGGGTACAGGAGTCACCAGGAATACCTTGATGCTGTTTCAAAGGAAATGAGGAAGGAATACAGTGCAATACTTTCAGTCAACAATGTGGACCTCCAGATAGACGCTCCGGACCTGGCAATGGCGGCGAGCCTCGGAGTGGATTGGGGAATAGACTTCTTTGATGCTCTTCCTCTGCACGTTGAGGCCATTAACAGGGCAATTTCAGGCCTGCCGAGAGACAGGATAAGAGTTCACTACTGTTACGGGAACTATGTAGCGTCTCATCTTTCTGACCCTTCTTACGAAAGAGTTCTGCCAGAGATTCTTGGACTCAAGGTTGGCACTATAGTGGGTGAAATGGCTAATGGCAGGCACCAGGGAGACCCTCTAATCCTGAAAAAATATGTACGGGAGCATGGATGGCCAGCCGGAATGAAATACGCGGTGGGAGTCGTGGATGTGAAGAGTCCGTTCGTTGAGACACCAGAGACCATTGCCCAGCGGCTTACAAATGTGTCCTCAATAGATGAAATAGGTCCGGAGAAGGTTCTAGGAGGTACGGACTGCGGTTTCGAGACATTCGAGAACATGGGTTCCATTCCAAAAAGCATAGCCCTGAAAAAACTGAAATCACTGGTTCAGGGCGCTGAACTTGCACGGAAGATAAGCTGAATCGTTCAGCAAATCCGCCAGTTGATAGAAGGGAGTTTCTGCAATCTGCCTGAACTCTTTTCACTGCGTTGTTACTTGCTGTTAAATCTGTTGATTTCAGATGCCAATGAACAGGGATTCAGGCGTCCCTGCTATTTTTACCACATCCATTATCAATTCTGCATACAGTGAAGGAAGCACGAAAACCGTTGTATCGAGACCGTCAACAGAGAATTTACGCCTATAAAGAAGTTTAGCATCCTTCGCATCCTCAAATAATATTGTTGCGAAAGTCTTCCTCGGTTTTCCTTCGTCTCCTGGAAAAAGCCAGCATGCTAATGGATAGCAGAGATACGGGCAACGCAATTAGAAATGAATTTACCTGTCCGATATATACCCAGAGATATCCTCCAAGAGGTCCTGAGATAGTTACTCCAATCGTCGTGAATGTGTTTACTATTCCACTTGCAATTGATGCATTTTTTTCATCCACAGATCTTATGGCTGTCAAAATGATGAAGTAACCAAATGACTGCCCCAAGGAGAATAAAGCGATGACGAAGTAAAGAAAAATCAAGGTAGGCGTAAAAGGAAACAGGAAAAGGGCAATCCCCATAAAAAAGTAGCCCATGACAGTTACAGTCCTTGGACCAAATTTGTCTGCAATTAATCCACCAATTGGGTTAGTTGCAGCATAAACTACCTCCATTACAACATCAAATATAGCTATACTGAGAATTGAGGCAGAGAATTTTTGAGAGAGAAACGCTGGATAGAACTTATCAGAATAAAGGCCGGCTGCGAGAATCATAACAGCAAGTGAAACCACAAAAAGTGACTTGTGACGCGCAATCCATTTTAACTTAGGTTTCATCCCGTAATCATCCCGGTTTGACTGCATGCTACGAGCTATGCCTCTGGGAACATACAAAGTCAAGAATATAATCGAGACAACAAAAAGGCTGGCAACTGCCAGAAATAAAATCTGAAAACCAATACTTTGAGCGATAATGCCTGCCAAGAAAACACCTACTGCACCTACTCCGGAACCCAGGGCGTTAACTTGACCAAGGAATCTTCCAACTCTCTCCCTCTGTATGTTCTGAGAAATAAGCACAGGCAAAAGGGTTTGTGGAATATATTCAGTAGCTCTCACAACTACATAGAAAATGCCTACCATCAGAATATTGTTTGAAAAAGCAAGTCCAACATACCCTAGGGCTCCAATGATGATGAAAATGGAAAATACCCTAGCAACAGGGTACCTACTACCTAACCACCCTCCAACAATTGTGAAGGGAATGCCAAGTGCTGATGCAAATCCAAATAGGCTCCCAGCCACAAACGGAGGGATAGACCTTATTATTAGCACATAAAAGCTGAAAAGGGAGGTCCCAACGGAAACGATGGAGGAGATGACAACAAAAACAATAATTCCTGTCGGTGCGTTTCTTTCCACCTCCATCGTTTAAACACCCCTAGAGACTGAATCTGTTTGCTGGTTCAGTTGAAGTGAAATGATCCCTGCTCTTTATAATATTTTGGTACGTTTTCTTGAAATACCAAAAAACACTTGTTCAGAGGATGGGCAGATATAATTAAGTGGGTAATGTGAATTACTAAACACCATCCTCTACGACCTTTGTTTCCGAATTTTGTACTAAGTTACCATAGATACGTGAAACAGATTTCAGGATGGGCTTCATGTAGATTTCGTACCATTCTAAAATGTTTGGCTCATCCTTAGAGTCTACATGCGAATAGGGATTTAACTTATTGAATAGTGCTAGTATAGTTACTAATATATTGTCGATTTGTCGATGATTTGTTGATGATTAGAGGATGGAAAAACATATTGATTTCACGAAGGTCCTGAAAATTGCTGCCATCAAAGAACTTAAGATGTACTGAGACATCTTCCTAGCCCATTAAATCAACGAAAATTTGACACCCACGTTGCATCAAAAAGAATAACTATGATTCCGCAATGAACAAAGGCATGGCATCAAATCCAGAAATCTACATGATGGTGTTATCGTACAGGCTGAAATCATCCTTTTATTCGCTCACCGCGGAAAAGAGGGAAGCAATGTCAGCTGCAACCTCAGATCTCTTTACCGGCTACTCAGGCGATCTGGTGAACCACCATTCCTACAGGTCGATGAGGTCGGACGGAGACATAGTATTCTGGTACTCAGCGCATTCTCCCGAGGCTATAGAAGCGGTCAAGTTTTCGCTAAACGATAAATTTTCAGCATACATGAGGCCAAATTACAGCATGATATCACTTTACGAGGACTCACCCTACCTGAAACCAGGAAATGTTCTTGACGATACCCTGCGGCAGCAGCCACTGAAATATTTTGTAGCCTACCCCATGAGCAAGCAACCCGAGTGGTACCTCCTGGATTACGAGGAGAGGAAGAAGATCATGGCAGAGCACATCGGCATGGCACTTGCTGATCCGGAAGGAAGGATGGTCAGGTCTTACACAACCTATTCATACGGACTCGGGGACCAGGAATTTGTTGTATTATACGAGACAGACTCCCTTGCAGCATGGTCACACGCAACCAGAAAATTGAGGGAAGCAAGAGCACGGAAATGGATAGTTAACGAAACGCCTATAATTGTAGGCATACTGAGGGAAAAATTATTTTAGTGCACTGACGTCGAAAAAGAGAGAAAGGCTGATAATGGCACCGGCAGTCCGCCAATATAAATCCTTTTAAAATGCTGTAAGATAGGGATGCTGTGTTCATTGTCAGGTATTCTGAGATAGGGCTCAAGGGCAGGAAAGCCAGGTCATCAATGGAGAGGCTTCTTCTCAGTAACCTTTTACTTTCATTGAAAAAACATGGGATATCTGCGGATGCCAGGAGGGAATCCGGGAGGATCATGGTCTATCCCGTCAGGGAGGGAGAAGAGGCAGAGAAGGCCATCGGATATGTAGCAGGTGTCAAGTCGTTTTCACCGTGCACGGAGCACAGTGCATCAACCCTGGATGAAGTAGTCGAAGTGGCGAAATCAGAGTTCTCACAGGCGGTAAAGGGGAAAACTTTTGCAGTCAGATCAAGAAGAACAGGATCCCATGACTTCACGTCAATGGACATGGACAGGGCTATCGGGTCAGCCATATTCGAGGGATCAGCAGGCGTTGACCTCAGGAACCCACAGGTCGAGGTCGGAGTGGAGATCAGGGACAGCGAGCTTTTCCTTTACAGCCGGGTCATAAAGGGTCCAGGGGGACTTCCACTCGGGTCCCAGGGCAAGCTTGTCAGCCTCATGTCAGGCGGAATAGATTCACCTGTAGCAGCATGGATGATGATGAAGCGAGGATCTCCGGTTGATCTCATATTCTGCTCCCTTGCACACCCTGTCGATACACTCGCATTCCTTAAGTCTGCAGAAAAGCTTCTTGGAAGGTGGTCCACGGGTGTGGACGCAACAATAAATATAATCGACGGGAGACCCCTCATTGAGGCTTTTGCGGACAAAAACCGGTACCATTTCCAGAACGTTGAATTCAAGCGCGCACTGTACCTCATAGCACAGGTAATTGCCATTGAAGAAGGTGCCCATGGCATAGTAACCGGGGAATCACTGGGGCAGGTATCTTCCCAGACTGCTGAGAACCTGGGTTCGATCAGCCATGGACTCGAGATACCGATATTCAGGCCGCTCATAGGATTCGATAAGGACCAGATTATCGATCTCGCCCGCCAGATAGGTACAATGCCTGAAGCGGACCTCGGGGAATTCTGTTCACTGTTTGCAGATACACCTATCACAAGGATCACCACTGAAACTCTGGACAGGGACATGGGTGACTTTGCGCTTGCCGATCAACTTGCCTCACAGCGCGTTTCCTTCAAATTTTCGGAACTTGACCGATATCTTGAGTCCTTATCAGGTGGCGTAACGGGGGTTAATGGAATTGAGGCGAATTCGGTGGTGTTAGACATGAGGAGCGCAGACAAGTATCAGGGCTGGCATTACCCCGGAGCCATAAGAGCTGGATTGGGAGATATTACGGATATTGTGGACAAGCTCGGAAAGGATAAAGTCTACATTGTATACTGCCAGAAAGGGCTTCAGAGTGCATACGCAGCATCAAGGATAAAATCACTCGGCGCAAACGCATTCTACGCAAATGAGGAGTCCATGAGAAAAATTTCAGGAGTTTCCCTGTCCTGAAAGAACCAGTTTTCGTATAGTCACGAATTCCTTGTCGTATACATCCTTCCGGTTGAATTTCCTCGGGACTGCGAGAGGGTAATAATTTCCTTCAATGAATGCTATGCGTGCGGCTGACAGTGCATTGTCGTGTATCTTGTGAGGCATGCTGGTGTTGGTCTCATCAACGATGGTTATGCCGATATTTGTCTTTTCAAGTGCATCCATGATCGCCATCCTGTTAGGCTTGTCCCCGTTTCCAATCTTTATTGAGATATTTTTGTAGGAGTAGAAATCAGCTATCTCCTGCACCTCTTTTCCAACTGAAGCTGTATCAGGGCATTCATAGGCCTCCGTAAGTATCATGTCTGCGGTTACGGCGATTCCCGGTCTCGGCCCAGGATCTATCCCTATTATGATGCTGTTGAAGTCATAACGGTTGAGCAGGCGTGGAAGAGCCATTCTTATGGCCTGCACGGGATTGCTCGACTTTATCTGTCTTGGCAGCTGATCATCGCCGTCAGCGCTCAGGACAACAGGAACGTCTTCCGGTATCTGTCCAGGATCCTCAATGCTCACGAATGGCAGTTCCCACTCCCTGAGCTGGTATATAACATCATGATAAAATTTGAAGTCCTGGGTAAATATGCCTATCCGACCCATTCAAGTGTCTATGCGCCTATGATTTAAATTCTTTACGCATCCTTGATGCTATTTCCTGATAACTGTCCCTTTACAAGTTCATTGGCCAGCTCTACAAACTGCTTTTCTTTCCCTCTTGCAATGACTGCACCTGCTGCTACGTCGTGCCCGCCGCCACTTCCGCCCACCTGGCTGGATGCCTCCCTCATTACTATGGACAGGTTAAGGCCCCTCTGCACAAGTCTCCTGGTGCCCCTGGAAGAAACCTTTGTGTCTTCCGAACCAACATTGAAACCAATGAGGGGTTTGTCCTGCTTAAGCAGGTACAAAGAGAGTATGCCACTTATGGAGCCGGTCATTTCACCTTCGGGCGCGTAGAAATATCTTATGCTGTCCTCTTCAAAGACATCTTTCAGTACCCTGTACGTATATTCAATGAGTTTAGTCTTTGATATCTTCCAGTTTGATTCCATCTCATCCTTCACGGAAGTATCTCCGAGAAAGTACTGTACTGGAATTGAATTCTTACCAATTTTGCTGTTTCCGTCAACAATGCTGCTTATTTCCTTGGAGGAGTATCCAGTATCCTTGAACCTGATAATGTCGCCCTCCAGGTACTTCATTGCTTCCAGGCCAATATTCTGTGTGATCAGTTTTGCCGCGAGCGCATTTGTAAGTGCAGCCTTTTCGGTATCCTGCAAATCATATACACTGGTTTCCGGGTTTATCCCCAAGTTGTTAAGCAACCTGGTCACATTTTCAGGGTTTCCTGTGAGATCCATGAAGAACGGATCAGTGGAATAGGTCACAGCATCCACGACCCTGCCACCCTCAAGATTCAGCGTGTGCACTGTATCATAACCGCTTCCATACTCCTTCTCAAGTATGCTGTTGATTCCTCGCAGTCCACCGATATCCTGCTTGTCAGCAATTACTCCAGAGAGGAAGAATGGAAAAAGATCCCGGTTCTTTTCGTCAACTGTAAGCGCCATCAGGTAAGCCATTGTAGCTCCGCAGGCTTCCCTTGTTCCGTCAATGCCAAAATCCCTTGCATTTATATTAAGCGCCTTTATCGTGGATTTATTGTAGAAATGGTGGTCCAGAATTATGATATTCTCGGATTCCGGCACATACTGTATCTGGTCAGACCCGGCGTCCACTATCACGGTTGTGACATCCGGCTGCTCCTCAATCCTTCTCCTGAAGTTTTCGCCGTCAAGGCTTTTTATGTAGCCAAGGTGAAATTTTATGCCCAGGCGTTTCAGCATGGTGCAAAGCACAATTGCAGAGCTTGTTCCATCTCCGTCGTAGTGAGCAAGCACCCGCACGTATCTTGAATTCTTTATCTCGGAGGAACCTCTGTATAGAAGTTCATAAAATTTTGGGTCAATAATGTCCTTTAGCATCGTGATTACAGGACTTTACTGAGGTTCCACTCCGGAGCAATGCTTCCCTGTCGCTTATAGTACTTTACAAGCCTCAGCATTTTTGACATTATGAGCATTTCTCCTCTTATGTTGCTCATGTCCTTCCTGTTGGATTCCGTATGTTTCCTTACATTCTTGTATCTGTTTATGAGGTGAGTAAGATCTTCGGGCAATTCCGCTTTAACACCGTTTTCTATCAGGATAGTCCCTATCTTCTTCCCAAGGATCGGTTTCGTGCCGGGTATTCCGTACTGATCCCTCAACTTGATTCCAATAACTGAATGGGACATCCCCTGCTTGTTGAGATCGACAACTGTTTTCACTATCTCGTCGTCTCCCATTCCAAGCCACGAGGGCTTCCCTTGTCCATATACTCTGTGTGATCCGGATTTTCCTCTCTTTCTTGTGTGCATTCGTGCCATTAACAGTATCTCCTAATTTATTCTCCATAGCAAAGGTATTAATCTATTTTTTGACAGTAAATGGGCATCAGTCCACAGTGTTCCTCGATACTCTCTCGTACTGCGTTATAACTTCCATACCCACAGACCATATTGTCAGTTCATCCCTGAAAATAGATATTTTCTCGAATGAATCGAGATTTGACCTGTAATCTCCTTCCGAAAACCCACCTATCACTACCGTAATAGGCAACGGTGACTCGATCACTGACTCGATTTGCCGAACCTCGGAACCGGGAGCCATTACTATAACCCTACCCTCAGCTTTGCCAATGATTGTATCCAGGCTTGCTTCACTAATGCTGAGCAGGGTTTTTCCTTCCGCCACTATTTTCCTCTCCTGGAATAACTTCTCGAAAAGTCCTATGAACCTGTTGTAAGCCCTTGGGAGCCGGGTATCGGGGGAAATATCAATTACAAGGTTATTCCTTGTGTGTATTCTAACCCTCAAGCCACCGGTCCTGTTCAATATGGAATCTAGTGCCATCAAGAGGAATATGTGTATAATGTCCGGTCTACCCCTCCTGTTGGATTCTCCAGGAAAATGCCGGTCAATGCTGCTGTGCATATAGTTGGAATCCAGGAGTATATTTGCAACCTTCTTCTTCCGTTCCTTTGCTATTTTCCCGATTGAATAGTCATCCATCATCTCTGTAGGTATTGTCTCAAGTTCAGCATCTGCAATAATTATGGTCAGCACATCCCAATAGTGCTTTGCCGGAATTATAAATATCGATCCGGAACCGTGGGAAAAGGTTAATGGCAGGTATAAACTGATGTAATCGTGTACAATATTTCCGTGATAGGTGGGAGTACAATTACAGATGAATACTGCATGATCGCACGCAGGGTGGGAGAACTTCTGGCAAGGAATAAGTCAATAGTGTTCTGCGGAGGACTTTCAGGAGTCATGGAGTGTGTTGCTGACGGGGTTAAAAGCAAGGGAGGCATTGTGGTAGGGATACTGCCTGGATACAGCCCGATGGAAGGCAATTCGAACCTCACTGTTTCTGTCCCGACAGGAATGGGATTTGCCAGGAACTTTCTTGTAATAAGGGCTGGGGAAGCAGTAATTGCCATTGACGGGTCAGCTGGGACGCTGTCAGAGGCAGCATTTGCAATAAGCGAGGGGAAGGACATCATATCGCTTGGATCAGCAGAGATTGTGCCCAGGAAGAAACAGGAGGGAAAATTCATCAGGGCAGCCACACCAGATGGAGCTGTTGATATGGCATTGAGTTCTGCAAAAAAATTCAGGGAGAAGTTCATTGAAATAATGCAGAAATTAAAGGATTAGATTACCTTCTCCACTTTGGATTGCTTGGCCTGTTAGGTTTCCTTCCGGAACCCAATACAAGGATCACCATGAAAATAAATACTCCCGCCGCAACATAGTAGATCCAGTCATAATTTGGAGGTGTCCCGTTGTAAAATGTTACTGAAGCTTTCTGGGTTTCACCGTTTACCTTGATCAACGGGTTGTTCACGGAAATTGAAAGCGTGTATGAGCCAGTACCGAGCACTGACTCTAGTATCTCCAGGGAAACGACCTGCGAGGAATCCGGCGCCAGGCTGACTACCTTTGTACCATACAGGTTGCCGTTCAGATCGAACGACACGGTTATATTATTGATGGCGAAAGGCTGGCTGTTTGTTATGGTAGCTGACAGGGTAATCGGGTTATAAACGTTGATAGCGAATGTGTGGGAATAATTAACATATTGGTTACCATACAGCGCGCTTGTGATAACCGCTATATAAATTGTCTGTGGCGAAGCGGGAGCTGTAACTGAGAATGAGGCGGAGGGGTTGCTTCCCCCATAATTCTCATAAGTGCTGGTAGGCGAAAATCCAGTCAGGTTTTCGCCGGAAAAGAAAGCCTCTGTCGTGTAATTGCTGAAACCAACGGAATTATTCACATAGACGGTGAAACTCTGTCCGGTGTAGACATTTCCTGGAATTGTGACAGAGACATTATCGACTATGGGTATCGGGGATGCTGCAGATACCATGGCAAGGGCAGGTAATGCCATGAATGCAACTATCAGGACGGCAAATAGCTTGTTCATCTCCTGAACCTCCTACCCCTCATCGAGGCTATAACCAGTCCTGCCACAACAGTCACGGCAATTATGATTAATCCGGTGAAAAGTGTCGCAAGTGCATCACCGGTGTAGTTGGGTATGATCCCATTACCAGACGGGGACGGAACAATGCTTGTATACGGATATTCCACTGTTAACAATACTGGTTCTGTTACTGTGCTTCCGTTGATGGTGGCATTAAAGTCGGCATAAACTGTTCCACCGGGGGAGTAAGCAGAGCCTGTGGGTGAGAGAATGACATCAACAGTAACAGACTGGGAATATGGAACGTTTATTGGTCCTGCAGCCTTCCCGTTGTAAACAAGTGTAGCTGTCCATCCATAAAGGTTTACGTTTGTGGAACTGTTAATCTTTCCAGTCACCGTGATCGGTGCATTTCCCGTATTGACGAGTTTGATCTGGTACACAAGATTATTTCCCTGTGGAGTTCCAAATATGGATACCACATGTGTTGAATATGAAAGTCTCGGAACCACATCAACGTTCACTATTCCGGATGAAGTCGATGAAGAATAGCTCATGTTGATGGGCACGGCCTCTATTCCGGCCTGAGGATTTTTCATGGCATATACAGTGGCATTCACAGACTTGGTCTGTCCGGGTGCAAGCCCGATATGCGTCTCGTTGAACAATATAACCCAGGATGGGCTGCCGGAACTCAGCGTGACGTCATTGTAAACATTCTGCCTGTTAGTGACGTTGAAACGCACAAGGGTACTGTTTGTAAGGTTCAGTCCAGTCTGTATTTGCGGATAATTCTTTGCCTGGGTTATTACAACATTTCCTGTGACCTGCTGACTCAGTGATAGTGTAACCGATTGTGTGGAATTTATTTCAATGGTGTCATTTTCGCTATATGTGACGGTCAGTACTGTGTTGTTAAAAGCCGTCATGGTCTGTGTAACGCTTGCATAAAACGAATAGTTTCCCAGTGGAAGTAGAAGTGAAGTCTGCGACGTGTTGAACATTATGTTGTAGGGGTATTCTGTGATCACAACATTCGTCTTTTGTGGCACAGATCCGACTGTCACTATGACCTTTGTCAGGTACGTATTCACGAGGCTGAAATTATCATAGTAAGTGCCACTGAATGCAGGAATGGTGACTCCATTGAAATACCCTGTTCCGGTTGCATTGTTGAGAGCATATATCTCCCAAGTACCGGAAGGCAGGGACACTGTATAGAAACCATCTGAATTTGTTGTTACTTCAGCAATGTAC
Organism: Thermoplasmatales archaeon; assembly: GCA_016806715.1. Taxonomy (NCBI): domain Archaea; kingdom Methanobacteriati; phylum Thermoplasmatota; class Thermoplasmata; order Thermoplasmatales; species Thermoplasmatales archaeon. Next base: position 424,453 of record CP060531.1, read on the forward strand.
TTCCCGGAAGTGGACAGTATCTGAACTGCCGTATTTTCTAACGGCGATCCCTTAATGGTAACCTGTCCGGTAAGGACGGTATTTACAGGATTCGACTTTACGTTTATTGTGAAAGAACCAGTCGAGGTCGTGGAAATTGTGCCACTGCCTGAAACAACATACGAACCCGTTGAATTCACTACTGTATTGTAATACTGCACGCTATAGCTTCCTGTTGTTGGAATATACACCTTGTCTGTTGTCAGGTTGGCTGTGGTTCCGTTGATTGTCAGTGTATAGTGTCCCCCTCCAATGCCAAGGGAATTTTTCAGCAGAATCACCCGGGCGGATACGTTGGAAGGAGTTACCACGCGGTTTGCATTCAGGGAGTAAAGATTCCAGGATGCCACAGGACTGCCTGTTACATTCGAATAGGTATATACGAGATAATTGCCAAACGGAAGTGGTCCGCTGGCATTTACTGCATATCCTGTAGAATTGAAAACTGTATAGTTGGTTTCATTTACCTTGAGCGTTGCATATGGGGTCGCTGAAAGCAGGATTTTCTGGTTTGCAGAATTTGGAATGACCACAGCGGGTTCAGCCAGCTTAAGTGTAGATGTGCCGTTGCTCGCAGAGGCTAGATATACTCCTGGAACTACACTTGCAGATATTCCATTTTCGTTTCCGTGAAGGTAGTACGTATTTGTTCCAGTTAACGTCAGGTTCACGATGCCGTCAAGCTTCTGGTTATTGTTGAAGAGCGTGAAATTGGCTTTGACCGTTACTGGGTTCATTGTAACACTCTGGCTGCTGCCCGTTATACTGGCAGTCACTGAGCTGTAAAGAGGTGCCATTGAAGTAGAACTTAAGTCCAGCTTACTCTGGTTCGTATAATAAAGTGTAGCTGTTCCTGAACCTATAGTGCCAAAATACACCGGGTTTCCAGATGAATAGAGAACAGAAATTCCCGAGTTTATTGCACTGCCCGAAGAATCATGAAGAGATACAGTCTGCTGGTTTGCAAATGTAAGCATAGGTGATACGCTGCGGTTGGAAATCAGATAGATACTCTGGAACCCAGTCTGGAAATTGCCCAGGTATGTTACTGCTGACATTACGCCATAGAAACCCTCAGGCAGCATTATGCTATAAGGACCCGGAGTTGAATACGAGTATTTGAGGAACGTGGAATTACTCATTATCTCATAGTATCCACTGTAAGCGGAAACTGCTGATAATGATGCTGATACAGTGAGAGAGTAGGATAAACTCATTGTGGCAGTCACTGATACATTTGACTCCACATCAATAGTTTTAACCACTGCATTGCTTCCGCTGGACGCATAAAGTGTATAGATTCCATAAGGTACGGTGATGGAAAACTGCCCGCCGGTGTTTATGGTGGTTTTGTAAGCGCTTGAGATCTGCCCGTCCGGATACAGGAATATCGTGTTACCTGCCCTGGAATTGTAGATAGTTCCAGAGACAGTTGCGCTCATTGACGCTGAGAGTGATAACGTGGAGTTCTGACCCCAATTTGAGAATGTCACGGTGGTGACGTTTGTCTGTGAGCTACCTTTAGTTGCGTATACAGAATAAGTTCCGGGCTGTACCCATAGATTAGCGTGTCCCGCACTGTTTGTTACATTGGAATATACTGTGGAGCCGTCAACCGCCTTGACAGTATAACCAGGCGAAAGGCCGAATGACGAGGAAGTATTGACGAAAAGACTGTCAAAGTAAACGATAGCATCATATACCAAGCTACCGCCAATAGTTATGTTAGCCTGGAGTATGTCAGGATAATACGTACCATTGACAAGGAGTGATTCATGATAATTGTAGGGCTGGATGTTATTCAGCACATATGCTCCATTCACTATGGGGATGGATATATTTGTGTTATACGTGGAATTGGTAAGGAACACAGTGCCAGTTTCTATCTTCTTTGTTGAAAACTGTCCTGGAAGGGAAGCATTCGCGTTCTTGATATTCTGGTATTCAATGAAAGCGGTTCCGGATATCTCGGAAGTCTTCGCCTGATAATTATCCTGGATGTAATAGTTCGGCATTCCTGTTGTTGAATTTATTGCCAGTGTTTGTCTCTCGGCCTGCTGTGTTGATACATATACAGGCTGTTCCTTCAGGATGTTCTTTCCATAAAGATAAAGTGGATTCAAAGCCCCGGTACTGAATACTACGGTATCGTTTCCGGGTACAGCTGTCAAGTTATAGTAACCATTAGCATTGGTCTGTACAACGCTATGGGGTATCCCGTACTGGTCATACAGGGTTACATTTACGCCACCGATCGGGAGTCCATTGGAATTTGTAACCCGTCCATTTATTATTGCGCCTGGGTAATAAGAAACAATGGGGTCGCTGCTTCCGAGCATCTGTGACGTTGAGGGGAAGATTACAGCAGTTCCAATCCCTTCCTTAAGGTAAGTATAAGCCTGTTGTAATGGTATATCCTGCCATGCATTGGGGTGAGCTGCATAATTAGTGTATGGATTCCATGGTATGAGTTCATAAACGATCTCAAAGTTACTCATATTCCAGGCAGGCATAATTGTCAGGTTAGTGGTTCCGCTGACCAGTCCGGGGATGCCATTAGATACTCCCACAGCGCTGGCAGGGAAACCTATCTGCAGGCGATAAATTGTTGTATTGTAGAATGCAGGGGTATACTGAAGGTACTCATTTGTAACTGTTGCTGTCGTTGAAACGTTTTGAAGCGGGTATGTACCATTTGTGGTGTCAACAATGACATTGTAGTAGTTCGTTGGAACAACTCCGCCGCCTGCGGTTGCATATGAGGGCGTATCTGTGAGGTACGAAGGTGCATAGAATGTTCCCGTATTGTTTACTGATGATGGAAACAGCGCGTGGTCAGCTTGGATGTACTGTATTGAATACCCCGTTACCTGCTCAAGAGCAGAGTACGCATTTACTAACGTACTCATCGAGTATTTTGATGCTAACTGTCCCTTGATCAGGGCAAAATATGCATTTGTTGGCCCGATTGAGTTTATGTACTTCCCGTATATGGACGGGTTTTTCAGGATCAGCGAATCGTATGCCTGTGGATTTGCGTAAATCTTGGCAAGGAACGATGCCTCTGCCGGACCAAAGTAAAAAGTCAGTACTTGGCTAACGTTCGGGGTAAACCCACCTGTGGATTTATCATATTCCACCTCTATTGTTCTCGCTATGAATAGAGCAACAATCTGGCTTTGATTCTGTGCCAAAAGTATCTGCCCGGCCACCTGGTAACCTTGCTGGAAATCATCAGCTACTGTAGGGTGAAGCCCTTGTTGAAGTTCCTGGAAGCCGTAATCCCACCATGAAACGTAAGCGGGCTTGTCATTTATCGGCTTATTCGCATTCTGTGTGGCCAGCCACGCGAAGGACTGTGCCAGTGGCTGAGATTTATTGTCTATTAGGCTGCCAGTTGCACCGACGTAGTACAAACTGCTTGCGGTAAAATTTGGAGGTTGCAGAATTCCGGGTATGGTATTGTATATCTCCTGGTTATATTTTGCTGCGTTGTTTACGGGAATTGATGAGGATATTACACCCAGCCCTGAAGGGATAATGAGTAATGTGACTATTATAAAGACAAATACGACGTGTACCCAGCTGATGTTACCCTTTATGGCTTTTTTGATGCTTGCTGACGGAGCACCGCTTCTTCTCTTCAGATCGTATAGCTTGACGACATGAGCGAAATAAAGCAGGAGGCCTGCTCCAAGAACTGCATAGGCAGGTGCCGCTGTGATATTAAACCGTGCTGCCTCGAAGCTCATATAAATTGATACCAGTGAGAAGACTAAGATGAAGAACATCGAATCCTTCTTTTCTTTAAGATACATGTATATAGCATAAGCGATGCCACCCATTCCCAGTACAAATTCAAAGACGCCAAAGCCTGAAATGTACTGCCCTAGTGGCAATGAAGCTGCTTCTGCTATGGTCTGGTAAACTCTTGTCTTGATGAAATACCCGTCACCGCTTATCAGGGTATTGAAACTGTGTGTATCGAAAACTGCAAGGGCGGCGAGTAGTCCAGCGCCAAGCACGGCTATTACAGGTACAGATATGACCCACGGCTTGCTCCGAATGGCCATAAATACGAAACCCATTATTATAACAAGAATACTCAGGAGAAAGACGGGAGTTAACCATATCGAATAGTTTCCGATACCGATATAATAATACGCACCAAGCAGGAAACCAAGGAAAACCGTTATTGATGTTGAGTATACAAGATAATCGCTGGGTCTTTTAAGGAAGAGGTTGATAAAATACTGAACTATGACATACAGAAGGAGAATGACTACGGCGTACGCATAGCCCTGCCATGAAAGCATGAGCGCTCCCAGCGAAGCGCCAGCGAAAAGAGCGTATATTGTGGGAAGCCTGTTGTTTCTGTAATAATCACGTATTGACGAGAAAATCCGCGTCGGTGGGTATAATTTATCAATGATTTTGCCTTTATCGATAGTTACAATTGTTCTCTCAAAGAAATAGATTGCAAATAGCACAAAGATAAGTTCTGGTGTATGAATTCTTCCATCCGAGAGGTAGCCAGCACTTATATTGCTTGGCATTAGCATATACAGCAAAGCTGCAACCATCCCTCCTTTCTTGCCAAATACTTCCTTCCCGATAAGGTAAACTGGGATTATGAGAAGTGCACCAAAAAATGCATCAAGTTCCTCGAAGGTCAGCAACGCTGCGCTCGTGATGTTCATGAACGGCGACAGAACCACTGCTATGAATACGACCAGTATATGGAAAAACGGAGTTCTCGGGTTTACCGAGCCAAGAGGATAGTTCAAGGTTGGATCGAAGCTCAGCCAGTGACCTGTCTGTATCACGTGCAGTATGTTGATCCAGTTATAGTATGGATCACTTCCCCCAGATGTTGTGAAGAAACCATTCTGAAAAGTAACCGACCATGCGAAGTAATTTGCCAGGAAGAGGTAGAAACCAACCAGAACCGTGAGAACCACGGCCTCCGGATATTTTCTGATAAATCCCTCCTTCCCAGAAGAGCTGTCCCTGTAAGATAATTCCATCTAAACGCTACCTAAGGTGCTCTAATGGAATCTTCATATAAAAAACTAATCGAGGATTGTATTCGCTGTTATGTATTGAGAGATCAGCCAAGGAGGATCATCTCTTCGTTATCACTGTCGTACTCTATGAGCCTGGAATATCTTCCCCAGTTTATTATCAGTCCAAATGTCTTCTCATTATCGTCAGAAGGGAAAACATTTCTTATGAACTCATCAATATCTTCACGGGAGATTCTCCGCTCTCCGCTTTTTCTGTACAGCTCCATCAACGAATTGAAAGGCTCCAGGTGCAGCAACTGTTCTTTCAGGATATCTCTCCGCTCGTTTATGTCTGATTTAAGGAAATTGTTTCCGAGGTCGGTGAGTTTAACATCCCCGCTGGACACATCTATGAGTCCAAGCGACTCTGCATCCTCCAGCAGGTTCAGCAGCGTCGTCCTCTCTTCATCCAGGACATCGTCAAGTTCAGCAATATCTACGGATCTTCCTTCATCTTCCAGTATCTCCAGTAGGCCAATCAGATCGCCAGTGTTTCTTGTCTCAAGATTTCGCATATTTAATATTCGTATCTTAATGAGATATAAGGTTTAATAATTTCTCTTTCAACCGACATGAAATTCAATGTCACGGTTATATTCTTTATGCGTGAAAGTTACAAACCCGTACGCCGAAATCAGGATCATCACCACAATATACATGTAAATAATAACTGGAAATTCAGAAGCAAAACTCCAAACGGATACAGTAAAAACCGCTGCCAGGAATATGAGGGATACTAGCGGGAAGAACTTGGTTGTAATAACGCGTCCCTTGGTTTTCACCAATGCCACATTGGCAAATGCGTGCACTGATATGAAGAACAGCCCTGCCAGGCTCGACATGTACACGAATGCATTGTAAGGGCCATACAGAACCGAGAGGACAAGGATCAACGTTATGACGGTGACAAGTAAAACAGATGCCGCGCCCTTCTTTCCTGTACCTTTTCCATAATACAGAACATTATCCATGAACATCTTCTTCACTGATTTAAGAAGCGCATTGAGATAAGAAACAGAAAGGTTCATGGCACTAAGCACAAGGAATAGAATTGCCGGTACAAGGAATATGATACCATATTTCTGCTGGATATCGGCAAGCAGGGCAGCTGGATTGTTAACGTAGAGAGTAAGATAGTTGCCAATGAATGCAACCACAGCAAAAGAAGAGATTATCATGATAAGCCCGGATATAAGGAACGCCAGTGCCAGGCCATCAGCGGGTGTTTTCTTTGGGTTCTTGCTGTTTTCTGACAGGAATATTGACGAACCGCTTCCGGAAAACGCAAGTATACCAAATATGACTCCTGTAAGGAAGTTTCCATTAAGGTTCCCGGGATAAAAAATGACGGCGGACCCGTCATATGGGTATAAAAACATGAGGAAGCTAATCACAATAATGAATGCCGCTTCTGCTGTTCCTGCAATGAGTGTGAATTTAAGGGACTTCTTCAGACCGAGGTGAACTATGGCAAAAACGGTTATCACGAAGACCGCGCTCAAAATGAAAGGAATTGTTCTTGCGGAGGAAATGCCAAAATCCAGCATGCTCTCAAAAATGAAATAACCGGCAAAACTTGTTATTGCTAGCAGTACTATTATTGAATAGGCAAGGTAGCTCAGTGCTACGAACAAGCCAGGCACTTTTCCAAGGATTCTTCCTGCGTATGAGTAGTACCCGCCATTTGTAGAAAATCTCCTTGAAAGCTGGTAAGTGGTATTTATTGTCGTGAAAGAAACCAGGAATGATATGATTATCGCGTATGGAAAATCTTCTCCGGCAAAAAGGGCAACAAGGGGGAACACCGCTATAAGGTCAAGCATAGGACCTATTGAAGTGAACGATTGCATCAAGCTGTGTCCCAGTCCAACGTACCTTTCCTGCACTGCGCTGTGATAATGCTGTTGGATATAATCTTGATCAGGAAAGAATAATTATCTGCGTAAGAATGAATGAAGGAAAATGGAACTGAGGACAGCCATATTATCCGATCTTGTTAAGCACAAGGAAATGGGAATTTTACAGAGCGAGATCGAGTCACACTTCGGGTTTTCACGTGCCCATGTTTCTGAAACTCTCTCCATTCTGGTTTCCGAGGGGAAGGTGATAGAAAGGATGGAGGGCAAGCTCCTGAAACGCGTGTGGCTCACAGAGTTTTATCCGTATCCAATCAGCGGGACGATACGGATAGCCATGCTGGCATCCAGTGAATATGTCCCTTTTCTTGCATCTGCACTCTCCGTATGTGCCGAGAATAAAATCACGTTGCGGTTTCGAATACTTAAATCAGCCTACGATGTCATGGACAGCCTGATCTCCGGCAGCAGCGAGATTGCCCTTGCTCCCTTTTACTCACAGATAGTATATTCGATCGTAACACGTAAAATAAAGATCCTGTCATCCATAGCTTCGGGAGGTTCATCAGTTTTCACGAACGAGGAAAGCCTGCAGAGTAACATTGGCACCTCAGATACCTCAACAATGATACTTCTTTCACGCACTTTCATGAAGTCTCTGGAGAAAAACGTTGAAGTCTATGATGACCCGCATTCTGCAATCGCGTCGTTTGAGAGCGGAAAATTAAAGTTTATAACAATATGGGAACCTTTCTGCACCGTCCTGAGAAAAAAAGGGAAGTATATGGAGCAATTGAAATATGAAGAGGCGCTGGGCGACATTCCCTGCTGTGCATCATCATACAGGATCAACGCCTCAGCGGCGGACGGGAAATTATTCAGGGAGATAGTGAATGAATACGGGAAGCTCATAAAAGACGGCATGACTTCCACAAAACTTGGAGAGGCAATAGAAATCATGTCAAAAGAGATGGGAATACAGCAGGAAATAATATCAGAATCACTGAAAAGCTACCGCTTCCTGGAAGGAGTTGACAGGGAACTGCTGATGAGATACATGGACGTCCTTAAAATTCCAGTCTCCATGAGCAGCATAGAGGATATGTTTCCTTGACTACAAACGTGTTACGCTTAAGCGATCATAGATAGATCAATCTCTGCAAGTGACACCGGATCTTGAATACCATATAACTCAAGCAGTGCAGGATGCATCTCGCCAATGAACCCTATAACCTGTCCATCAAGCATGATATCTCCGCTTCTCCCGGTCACCAGACCATCTTCATCGTTCGGTCTTATTTCAGTGCTTCCGCCTGAAAGCCTCAAGATGACATATTCAAGTACCTGTTTTGCGGCAGAAAATGGTGCCCGGGAACCATGTATCATGAAACAGAGATGAGTTTTCTGCCTGCCGTGTTCAACCACTTCACCAATCTCAAAGATTTTTTGAGGCATGGGTCTTCTCCTGTTCTGCTTTATTATCTCCATCATGTTTACAAAAAGCCTGTCCCTGACCACTGAAAAATCCGAGCTTTTTGGATTAAGCAAGGTTACATCCCCCCGATATTTAAGGAAGGAGAAAGGCATTTGTGGGCCGACAACAAAACTCTTCACCTCCTGGTAACCGGACCCAATAAGGAGTTGACATGCAATACCGGTCAGTTCGTCAGTCTTGTGGGAAGTACCTAGCGTCTGCACTGGGATCTCAGAGAATGGTATCTGATCGTAACCTATTCCCTTGGCAATGTCCTCAATGACATCAACCGCTCCCATTACGTCTACCCTGTTTCCCGGTAGCGTTGTTACATACCCATTATATGATGGTGTTACTATATAACCCATCTTCCGCAGAGCTTCAGAAATGGAGTCTTCTGGTGGCTCAAATCCCAGTACCCTGGCAATGTCGTCATAGCTGAATTTAACTTCCCTGCCATTTTCGGCAACCAGTTCTGTTATAATCTTCTTATCAATCCCGTGGAATCTGGGCACCGAAATAGAATATCCAATATATTTCAACTCATATGCAAGAAGGAAAAACGACTGGAACACCGATTTCCTGTCCGTACCTTCTATGTCAATGAACAGTCTGGTGGAATCTTCGGTTATCCTTGTATCATAACTGTTTGAAATTGGTGGAATTGACATGACTTTTCCGTTCCTGTCCTCGATCACATTTATAAATTCCTGAGATGGCAGCAGGTCACCATACTTTTTTCCCAGTGGGTGTTCATTCAATATTTCTCGAGCGGTACCGTTCATGGCACCATCAAATGTCCGCAGCGTTACGGAATCGGATTTTTTCAGGGAATAGGAAACAGCCTTGCAGGATTCTTCCAGGGAATGAATACCTATGGATGCTGCCTGCCTCTCCCTTCCAATTGTTTCGTGCAACCTCTCCTGGTATTCGATAATTCGCGGAAGGCTATCGCCAAGTCTTAGGCCCGTTGCAATCAGTGAAAGAAAATAGGGTCTGATACTGAGGGCCTTAGCGCCTATATGAACGTCAAAATCCGAGTCCTCGAGTGTGAGTATTTCCGGCGAGGTCACAAGATCAAAAATATTCATGGAATATTCAAGGGAATAGAAGGAGAAGAGGTCGGGCCGGTCAGGATTGAATTCCACTTTTACCGTTCCACTATCAATCTCAACAGAAAAACCGATAACAGATGCATATTTCTGCAGCCGATCAACGAAGTTATTGCCAAATCTTTCAGCAAGGAATTCAGAATTATCCCTGATTACTACCATTCAGTATGACAGATTGATGTAGCGTATTTAAAAGTCTTGCAGTCCTAACTCTTGCCTGATATTTCATCAATTTCCTTGTTGACTTTCTTGAGGGTGTAGTCTCTCAGGACAAGCCTAATCAGGTCTTCCAGTGATATGGCACCGCCGGTATCAACGTCCTTCTCCAACTCTTCCACAACCTTCTTCGGCAGGACCAGATCAACCTTGCTTGTTCCCCCTTTCCCGTCATTCTTATCTATGAATTCATTAATTGCGAGTCTTATGATATCCGATACGCTTTCATACTGGAAGTTCTCTACCATGTCTTCAAGTTTCTGCATCACCTGCTCGGAAATCCTGACTGTTATTCTATATGGAACTGACATATTCTCACCGGCTGCCTACGGTTCCAGTGTTTCGTACCGTATACTTGTCTGACACTTCATGACAGCTTATAAATCTTTTTAGCATATAATTGTAAGACACACTGCAAAGAAAACAGTCTTAAATCAATTATGGATTTCGAACAATGGCTATTAAGATAGGCAGGAACGTATATATTGCTCCGACCGCGGTAATTCTTGGGCAGGTTGACATATCCGATGGCGTTTCCATTTTCGATGGTGCAGTTATCAGAGGGGACATGAATTTCATAACACTGGGGGAAAATTCTAACGTGCAGGATAATGCAACAATTCATACAGATTCCGGGAATCCAACTGTTATAGGAAAAAACGTATCCATAGGGCATAACGCCATAGTCCATGGCGCAACCGTTGACGACGACGTGATTATCGGCATGGGATCCATCATTCTGAATGGCTCCCATATCAGGACCGGGACCGTCGTTGCAGCGGGTTCGGTAGTCAAGGAAAATTTTGAATCACTGGAAAATTCCCTGTTGGCAGGTGTTCCAGCTCAGTTGAAGAGAACGGGGGATTCAATGCATGAGTATGCAATTGCAAACGGGAGATCTTATCAGGGGCTGCGCGACCTCTATCTTGCTGGAAAAATTGAAAGGTACACAAGAAAGTGAGGGAACCTGGGGCAAGGAAACAGTACCTACACATTCTACTGCAGTCACACTTGCACAACAACCAATTCATGAGTAAATATCTGTTTGTGCAAAAAATCGATAATAGAGCACAGTGCCTTGAATCGATGAGGTGTCTAAGTGAATAGAACCATAATAAGAGGAGTCAAGGGACTCAAAAGGATGTTCAGCCTGAAAGTGAACAGCAAGGCAGACACGGGAATAGGAACACTGATCGTGTTTATCGCGATGGTGCTTGTTGCCGCAGTCGCTGCAGCAGTTCTCATAAACACGGCTGGACAGTTGCAGACGAGGGCCCAGACCACAGGGTCACAGACCACACAGCAAGTTGCGAGCGGATTGGGAATACAGGCTATATACGGGCAGGACAGTAATATAGCTACACCGGAAGCAGGTCTAATCGAATACATGGCCATATATGTAACGCCTAACGCGGGAAGCTCCCCAATAAATCTTGGAAACGTAACAGTTTCGTTGACATATCAGGGATTCAGTGCTTCGCTAACATACGCGCCATCAAATGCAACTGGACCAAAAGCTTCATCATATGAAGGCTATCACTCTGCAATCGGCGGAACAGCAAACGTCTTTAGTCTGAAATACTTCAGTGCAATCAATGGTACTGCAAACGGATCAGTACACTTTGCCCTACTCGGAGTGGCGAACGCAACAAAGTCAATTACCGGGACATATCCTGTTGTACAACCAGGAGATGAAATGGCAATACTCATCAACGTATCCGCAGTGTTCGGAGGGCTTGGCAGTGGGGCTGTTTCTACCGGAATCGCACAGGGCCAGCAAGTCAGCGGAACAGTATCGCCACAGACAGGAGCTCCAGCATCGATATCTTTCACATCGCCAATAGCGTACACAACGAGAGTGATGCAGCTTCAGTGAGGCTGTATCATTTGAGGAGCAGTGATATCAAATGGGTCTTCTTGACAAAGTGAAAAGGGGGAAAAAGGAGACCACAGCCACTAACGAAACCATTTACAAAAACCAACCCCAGCAAATCCCGGGAATGGATGCGGGAGCCCAGGCACAATCGGAAAACGACAAGTTCGTGGAGAGCGTAAATCAGAGAATCTCTTCGCTTGAAAACGATCTGGGAAAGCTCAATACAACAACCGACGGACTCAAAAGGAACATCGGAGAAATAAGAACAGAGCTGGAAGCCATGAAGGAAAACGTCAAACTGGTCGTCTCGTTGTACGAGATGGTCTCAAAAGACTTTAATCCCTTCATGGATACTACACCAGAAGAAATAAAGGCGATTACGGATAATATGAGGGAAGAGATGGAAGAAATGAACAGAAAAATTACATCAGCAATATCTGATTTGGGTGAACTCTACGGAACACCGAACCTGGACGCCATAATTTCAGAAATGGATCGGGAGGATTCAAATGATCAATGATGCACTAAAAGGGTACCTGCAGACAAAGATAGATACTGCGGACAAGTCCGTACCGCATTTCGTCCTGGAAGAACTGAGACAGAAAATCCTGACATCAGACGCTAGATTTGGCAAAACTGAAATCGATTCGCTGTTTGACAACCTGAAATCTAAATATGCACAGAGCAAGGAAGGCAGTCTACTTGGAAAGGTTGACGCAATATTCAAAGAATTGACGAGCATGGAAAATGCTCTTTCCAGGTCTCTCGGCAAGGCACCGGATGCTGGAAACGATCCCGCGGATGTTGAACGAAAGCCAATCAAGGAACCATGGAAGAGAATGAGAACACCCAAGGTAGAGAGAATCGGTGATGACATCATATCCATGATGGTGGCCATGAGGTGGCTTGAATTTCTGCTGGATAATTACGGACAGGAGAACTCAATGGATGTCCTCGACTATTACGAGAGCATCGGCTGGATCTCTTCTGAAGTCAAGCAGGACATGTTCAAGTACATCAAGATGACCGGAGTCATAGCCCCGCCTCAGGAGTACAAGGTGAAGCCAACAATTCAGGACCACATAATCAACATGCTCTTCATCGAGAAACTGAATGGCGAGGAGATAACAAGGGACATGATCGAGTCTCTCGAAAGGGATTTCAGGATGTTGAAGAAAGGGGTCGACGAGCTATATGGGATTTAGTTACGTGGCAGCTGTGGCAATTTTGCTCAGTTCCTCCCTTATTTTTTTTGGTATGGTATACGGTGAATTCGTGCAGAGCAACTCACAGGTAAGTTCGGCACAGAACAAAATGAACCAGGAAAATTACGACCTGTTGAATTCCAAGGTAAATATTACCGGGTACTACGTTGTACCGGGTACAACATATAATATAACGATTAACATGACAAATACTGGAAGCATAACGTTAAATCTGGATACGTCCAGCTTATTGGTAAATGGCACTATGGTGAATGCAGTGCCATCGTCAAACTACCTTTTCCCGCTGGGAAATGGCAGCATAACTTTCCACTCAACTTCGGCCGGCATTAAGGCAGTTGAGCTGATATTCAACACAGGATACGAGAAATTTACGAAGGTGAATGTATAATGGCGTCAGCAGCAGCATCTGAGATGATATTCTTCATAGCCACTATGGTGATAGCGGCTTCAGTGGTGGGCGTGCTGGGAGGGCAGACTCTGCACGTTACACAGAGCATGAGCCAGTCCTCAAAGGGTCTATCTTCTATGATCCAGTCTAACTTTGAGATAATAAACGATCCTTCAAACATTCCATACCATAATGGATACGTTTTTTACGTGAAGAACACGGGAACAAATTCATTTTTCTTCACAAACGCATCGATATCCACGGTGATAAACGGTACGCTGCTTTCAGGGCAGTACGTTTCTTATGCATCGCCAGGCAATTCGTCCCAGCTCCTTCCAGGGCAGGTTGGGGACATAGTTGCAAACATCACCTTGGCACCGGGATACTACTCTATAGTGGTGACATTAAACAACGGGCTTTCGAAAAGTCTGGAATTTCAGGTAGGGTAATTCAATGTATCTAAGTTTTAAGATAGAGGGAGACGAACTGGACAGGAGAATGGGAGGCGGACTTTACGTTGGGCAGGTGGTCACGATACTTGGTGCCAGCGGGGAAGGCAAGACCCTTCTTTCAATCCGCCTAGCCTACGGGGTGATCAAGAACGGGTCAAACATCTGCTATGTGTCATCGCAGTTTCCCGTCAGGGAATTCATATCCGAGGCCGAGACGCTGGGATATGGTATGTTCAATGAAATTCTCTCCGACAAGGTTTCATTCATAACCTCAGTTTTCATATTACGGAAGAACAAGAGAGCTGACCTGGACGAACTTCTCAGCCTGGACAAGGTGAAGGAGAAGCAGGTACTGATAATAGATTCCCTCTCTCCGGCAATGTTCAAGGATTTTGACGTCTCGACCTTCCTTGAGAGGCTGAGGAAGTTTTCGGAAGGGAGGATTGTCATAATTACGATGAACCCTGACGAACTTGATGCAAAGGCAATGAGCAAAGTCAACCAGCTTTCAACGACCATAATCCACATGAGATCAAAGGATTTGGCAGGGGAGAGGAAGCATTACATTGACCTCATGAAGTTTCCCATGGCAATGAAGAACTTCCAGCAGTCCATCCCATTCAGGATTGAGCCGAAGCGTGGACTGGTTGTTGAAATATCGAGTGTATCGTGATGAAATTGCGGGGGTGCTGATAAATGGCAGAAGAAATCATATCGGATACGATCCAGGATGCCCTTAACAGGAATCCGCATCTGGCTGATTACCTTCTCAATTACAGGCGAGCGACCGGGAGAACTCCGGAGTTTGTGCCAGTGCCGGATGGCAGTCTCAGGGGAAGGGCTTCTCTGGACGTCATATACCCCGTCGGAGATCCAATATTCATACATGCGGTCAAGGAGAAGAATGCAATCATGTACAAGCCCATAGAGCCTAACCTGACCCCGGAAGAACAGGTAATAATGGAAAAGGTTATGGCCATAATCCTTGAGCATGCTGCTGATTACCCTCCGCCCGAGAGTGCTGATGTTCTCGAGTCAAATATTGATAAGATTTACGCTAAAATCGTCAGCGTAGGGTCTGTCAATAAGACAAAGGGGAACTCCGTTGTAGTGGTGAAAGGGCTGTACGAGAAGCTTCTGTATAACATCAAGCGGGAAGTAATAGGGCTCGGGCCAATAGAGCCGCTCATACGGGATTCTCACATTGAAGATATAAGCTGTATCGGCGCAGATGGCGTTTACATTGTCCATAAGATTTTTGGGTCCATAACCACGACCATTACATTCGGGGACAATAACAGGCTTATGCTTTTTGCCAAAAGGATAAGCGAGAGAGTTGGAAGGCCGGTGAGTGACAAGGTGCCAATAGTCGATGCAACACTGCCTGATGGATCCAGGTTATCAGTGGTATACAGCATGGATGTTTCAGCAAGGGGACCGAGCTTCACTATAAGGAAATTCTCCGATGTTCCCATAAGCATTGTCCAGCTGGTGCAGTTCAACACACTGAGTGCTGAAGAGGCTGCATATGTGTGGCTCGCCCTTGAATACGGGCAGAGCGTGTTCGTGTGCGGTGAAACTGCCAGCGGTAAAACTACAGTCGTTAATGCGATAATACCGTTCATAAGGCCTGAGCTCAAGGTTTTCAGTGCAGAGGATACCCCTGAAATAAGGGCGCCTCAGGAAGCATGGCAGCAGCTGGTAACCAGGGAGAGGGGAGCCGCGGACAGTAGGGTAAGCCTGTTTGACCTGCTCAGGACAGCACTGAGATCAAGACCCAACTACATCATAGTGGGAGAAATCAGGGGAGCGGAGGGATCCATGGCATTCCAGGCCATGCAGACAGGTCACCCTGTAATATCCACTTTCCATGCCGCATCCGTAAGGAAGATGATACAGAGGTTCACGGGAGATCCAATTAACATACCCGTCACCTTCATGGATAACCTGAACATAGCCATGATCCAGCAGGCCGTATATGTGAATGGAAAATTCCTGAGGCGTACAACAAGCATAAACGAGATCGAGGGATACTATGAAGAACTTGGAGGTGTATCCACCAAGCAGGTTTTCCAGTGGGATCCAACAACGGACCAGCACACGTTCAGGGGAATGAATAACAGTTATGTACTGGAAAAGAGGATTGCGGTTACAACTGGGCTGGAAGACCCGAAGATGATATACGATGAGCTGTTTAAGAGAGCCAGGATAATTGAGTACCTTGCGAAGAACAACATAAATTCCTACTTCCAGGTGTTTGACCTTATAAAGAAATTCTATCAGACCGGTGATATTGGATTGCCGGTATATGGGTGATCATGATGGATGAAGTAATCAGGCTGGGGAAATTCTCCAACATAGAGTTCAAGAAAAACGATGTTTTCATGATACTGGCAGCTTCGGCAATGGCCGGAGTATTCCTTGGCCTTTATCTCATTTTCAACTCAATGCTTACTATTATCCTCACGATTGTAGCAATACTTGCCATGGTCGGCATGGTACTGAAACCCATAATAGACCGGGACGCAAAACGCGCTAACATAAATGCAAACATACCATTTTTCGTTACCTCGCTTGCAACCCTTTCAACTAGCGGTGCAAACAGGATTAGTGTACTTGATATCCTATCGAAGAAAGAGAAGATCGGGATGATCAAAGACGACCTGACGAAAATCGTCAATCTTGTGATGAACTGGAAGAGGGGTTTGTCTGAAGCCGCTAACGTTGTTGCAAGGAAAACACCAAGCGACCTCTTTGCTGATTTCCTTGACAGGTTCGGCCAGGCTCTCGACAGCGGGCAGGATTTCATAGAGTTCGTCAATCTCGAAACAGACGCCGTAATGAGCAACTTTGAGACAGCCTACATATCGGCTCTGGCAACATTCGATATATACAAGGATATGTATGTCTCACTGCTCCTGGCTTTCGCCTTCCTGATAGCGTTCATACTGATCATGCCGGTGCTGATACCCATAAACATACTCCTTCTGCTTGCATTCAGCCTTATTACCGTTTCACTGGGAGAATTTATGCTCCTTTACGGCATAAAAATGGTGCTGCCAAACGACCCAATATGGCACGGAACAGGAATAAAGACCGAACTACAGAAAACAATGGAGAAGAGGTTCATCATAGCCGGAATTATATCCGGCCTAATCCTCCTCGTTTTCCTGGTTACCAAGATCGCCTACATCATACCATTCTATTTCACGGCAACTTCCGTTGTAACGCCATTTGCCTGGCCAAGTATAGTGGGGTCCAGACTGGAAAAGACTATCGGGAAGAAGGACGACATGTTCGGAAGCTTCATGCGATCCCTTTCGGGATCGGCATCCGCCAGGGGAAACATGATCATAGACGCCATGAAATCCATGATAGTACATGACTTTGGGATGATGACCAAGGACGTGAAGAACCTGTACAAGCGTCTTGTGTACAGGATCGACAGCCTCATTGCGTGGAGGAACTTCAGCGCAGATACCGGTTCACATCTCATCGAACTGTTCACGGAGTCATTTGTGGAGAGCGTCGAACTTGGTGCAGAAGCATCCTCTGCAGGTAATATTGTCAGCACAAACGTTGACAAGATAACCAGGCTGAGAAGGAGGAGGAGGCTTTCAGTCAACACGTTCACCGGTGTAATATACGGAATAACTGGTGGGCTTGCATTCTCGCTTGCAATTTCATTTGGCATCCTGGAGATTATAGACAAGGTGTTCAAGCAGTTCGCGATCTCCGGACTTGCCACATACGGCATATTTTTCAGCCCGCCGGCAGCTACTATACTCAGCATCGAGATCTTCCTGTTTGCTATTCTTTTCATCCACGCGGCCATATCTGGCATATCGATGAAAATAGCTGATGGAGGGAGAAAACTCCACGGGATACACCATATTGTCATAATGATGTGGATAATCTCCATAGTGGTTTACGGAACGCTCCTGATAACATCAACGCTTCTCGGTTCGTCTTTCTGATCCGGGAAACAATTTATCCTGCAGATTAATGAAGGGTGGATGTATGAATACAGCCCTTCGATTTCTGTGAATGACAGGCATTATACAATCGGTAAGGGATTGAACATAGGACATGCGGTGGGTGGGTCAGGAATCTTTCTGCCGCCAGAAGACCTTGCTGGGCATATGCTGGTGACCGGAAAAACCGGATCCGGCAAATCGTCATTCGTGGGGATGGTCATGGAACAGTTATCTGAAAGGGAAGGTTGTAACATAATCCTGCTGGACCCTCACGGGAAGCTAGCCGAGGATTTTGTGGTCGCGAATAGGTCAAAGGAACTGGTATACATTTCTCCCAGGATTGTTGAATCAGGAAAACTGCAGGTCGGCATACAGATGAACGGAATAATTCGAGGAGACGGGGACAACCCGGAGAACAGCCTCGGCTGGGTGAGGGAGTTATTCTCACATGAAACTGCGTTATCAAATAACACATGGGGGCCAAGACTGGAGGTCATATTCCGTTCACTTCTTTCGGAGATGGTGAAGCAGAGACCCGATTCCAACCTTTCAGACCTGGCAGCAATCCTTACCAATCAATCTGACCTGAGATCGCTTCTCAGACAATCCACCAATGTTGCGATCAGGGAATTCCTTGAGATGCAGATGAAGGACTGGAGAAACTGGAACCAGTATGTGTCAAGCGCCCTGAACAAGTTGCTTCCCATCATATCAAGCAGATCAGTTTCTACCCTTATATCGTCCAGGAAGGACTCTTTTGACTTGAAAGGATCAATAGAGAGCGGAAATCATGCATTTGTGATAGAGATTTCAAAAACCAGCATGCCGGAGGACACTTCCCGGATACTCACCTCGATATTCCTTCAACGCTTCTGGTCAGAATACCTTTCCCTAGGTAAAAGCATTGAAACCTATGTCATTGTGGACGAGTGCCAGCTTGTGGAATCAAACCTTCTTGAAAGATTGCTCAGCGAAGGAAGAAAATATGGGCTCAAGCTGATACTGATAACCCAATCCATAGGCCTCCTGGGCAACTGGCGCCGCAATGCCATACTGTCAAACGTCAGGAATTTTACCTCTTTTCCAGTTTCGGACGAGGATGCGCAGGCTCTGTCAAGAACTATCAGTGTGGGACGGAGGGAGAAGGAATTTGTGAATGCATTGAAGAACCAGGAACTTCACAGGGCGATTATCTGGTCGCAAGGCGATGAGGGAATATCCGGTCCCCTTAGTTTCAGCCCGGTTCAGCTCCCGCAAAGTAATGAACCCAAAAATTTCATCGAAATAGTTAATAGAAGCATACTGAAATTCGGCAGCCCTTTTATCAGCGAAAGACGTGTTGAGACTGAAACTGGCAGGCACAGCAGGTTAATTGGGATCATGGAGGCATACCTTTCAGGGAAAAAAATTCCTCTTATAGTAAACCAGAAGGTGAACGGCATGATTCCGGATGGTCTCTTAACTGTTAACGGTACAGAATATATACTGGAGGCAGAATGCTCGGATCTCGATAACTTTTACCGCATATTCAGGAAGATAAAGGCATACCAGAACAGGAAGGTAGTTTTCCTTACGTACGCTGAAGACGCTGACAGGCTCTTCCTGTTGCTGACGGGTGCGTTCAAGGTAATGATGAAGAGGTCAGCAGTCCTTGAAGTCCCAATCTACAGGGAGAATGACACAATTTATTTCAGGGATATCAAGGATTATCTGGAGAGAACATTCATAATAGCAGTGGATCAGGAAGGCCCGAAGTTTTACGACGGCCTGAAGCTGAGGAGGTTCTTCGCTTCCAGCCTTTCCCGTCATGCCGGTTTAACTGGGATCTTTTCAAGGCTTGATTACGGGGAATTACGTGCCGCACTCTATAAATCAATAGTCCATACCGGTTATCCATACATAATGAAGAGTGATCTTGAGAAAATGACCCTGTTCGATCAGGTGAAGGTAACGGAGGCAGCGGAAATGTTCGGTAAAAGGCCATTTATAATGCTTTCAGACCTATTCATAAAGGTTTCATGAAGAAGTAATTATGATGATTCCATGTTTCTTCCAGATCATAAGGTTGTGGCATCATCATGCCTGCCCTTAAGCGATTCTGCAGCCTTCAATATTTCCGAGATTGCTGTTGTAACCAATTCGGCGCAGTCAATTCGCTCCGAACCGTAAGAGGACACTTCCACCTCGATTTTGGGCAGGATATTTTCGGAGTTCAACGGGTGTGTTTTTATATAAACAGCTCCGTCGTGTTTCTTCATTATAGCCGTTATTACAGGCGCAATGGTGCTCTCCATCATGTTCTCAATTATGACAGATTTTTCGCAATATACGCCACCATAAAGGTACTGATCCTTTGCCAACCCCATCAATGCTTCCATTTCAGTAGGAACCCCTGGGAGGAGGATAATCCTGCACGATCCAACGTTTACAACCACACCGGGTGCAATGCCTACCGGGTTTTCAATGTAACCAGCCCCTTCCGGAAGGTATGCCATCTTTTCCCTCTCTGGTGTAAGCGGAAGGTTGAGGCTCGAATAATGGTTCCTAAGTATTGTAGTGATATGATCATTTTTCACCATCTTCAGGGAGAATGCCCTGGCCACCGAATCAACAGTAATGTCGTCAAACGTTGGGCCAAGACCACCGGAAGAAACCACAATTTCACTGTGCTTGACGGCTTCCCTGAATGTCTCGGAAATACCCTCCGTTGTGTCTTCACACACATACCCTCTCTGGACTCGATAACCTGCGAATGTCAGGATCCGACCGATGTGTGCAAAGTTCGTGTTGACAGTCCTGCCCTTTAGAATTTCGTTTCCAACAGATATTATTGATGCAATTTTTTCCACGCTGTCACTTCTCTTACATTGGATTAATGTATTAATGCGTTTTTAAGGAAAAGGAAAATTGGTTGGACTATTCTGCAGGGGGTTCCTGCAGACTGGCAGAAGTCTGCACCGGTTCCTCGTCTTTCGTGTATCCGAGTTCAGTTGCTTTTCGTATAGAGGCGGTATAACCGAGAAACCCGATTATCACCACTGCAAATATCACAAGGAAGAAACCAATCCCAAGATTGTCAAGGTTGTGAACGCGAACTCCAGTACTGATCCCGTAGTCCAATAGCTGTGGAAATACCAGTATCCCAGCTCCGGCAATAACAAATGCAACCCCTCCATATGTAAGCACATACCTGCTGATACTCTTCGCGACGAATGCTATGCCGTTCTTGGTCAAATTCTTGCTCTTGGAAAGCCAGGCGCCAAATCCTGCCCCAAATAGTATCTGCATTGTCATGGTTCCAAGCCCGAACAGCAATCCTGGAGCAAATCCCCAGTATATGGACGGCATGTTTGGTGCCAGTACTGTATAAATTATAAGGGCAAAGGCACCGAACCCGAATCCTGCAATGAGTCCATGCACAAATGCCAGCTTCAGGGGAATGGGCTTCATGTTGTCCCCGAGGAACACTGGGTTCGCCTCGTGCTCAAGTTCAGCATGCTCCTTTTCAGGGTTATTCCTGTGCAATCCAACGAGCCTGCCCAGAGTGTGCTCAAGATAATGCCAGTGAAGATATTTTCCTCTGGATGCGATATACATTCCGGCTGCAGCCATTGCAATGCCAACGATTATATATGTTATTCCAAAGGCGGACGCAGTCATGAATATGCCGGCAAGAGCAAGGAATGCAACTTCCGATAGCAATGCGCGCTGCAGGGTGAATCCGCTTGAGAAGATCAGTCCAGCCTTCATTCCTTTCCGGCTGCTGTAACTGCCCACTGAATACGAAAATGTAATCGGCCAGGTATGCTCATCGGGTGTTATCCCGTGAAGTATTCCAAGCAGGTAGGATATAATTAGTGCCGAAAGCAGGTCAACATTTGTAGGGTTCCAAAGATTAATTACTACCATATTTTCACTCTCAGATTATCGGTTTTCCGTGTGGGCACGCTTTCGGGTTTCCCACAAATGCCGAAAGCTTCTTCACTGAAACAGAATCAATCATATAATCAAAAGCACTGACTTCTTTGCAGGCTTCCTCAAGATCAATGCCGCTATCGACAAACAGGGTTTCGAGTATGCGATGGCAGTTTACTATGAAATGATAGCTTTCCTTTCCGGCTTCGGTAAGCACTACCATTCCCTTCTCCCTGCTCACAAGCCTTTTCGCTTCAAGTCTCTTAAGAATCTCGATCACTGTTGGCGGTTTCAGCCTCATAATTTTTGCAATTTCCGAAAGGCGCACTGGAAAATCGGGGGAACCGTTTTCCTGTATAGTTACCACGCAGTCTCTCTCCCTCCGCGTAAGGTTTATTGCTTCCTTCATAAGGTTAGCATAGCACTAACATATTTAAATGTGTCTAAATTAATAACAATTTTGCTTCAATGGACTATGGAAATAAAATTTCCAACGGCAGTGACAATCAGGCCTAGCAAAACCAGTGCAGCCATCCACTTGTACTTGTTTCCGGACGATATTCCACCTATAGTAAGACCCATGGTTGCGAGCACAATGTATGCGGAGAGAATGGCGATGAAACCCATTTTCGGGTCAAATACATCCACTGAGAGGGGGATAAGTGCGCCAATGAACCCAAATGAACCTGATAAAAGTGTTCCAGCTATGGATTCAAAGAAGATCTTCATGCCGAGTTCGCTCTTTATAAGCGATCCCGGAGAATTCATGGTAAGCTGCCTGGAAGCTCGGATAAGCTGGAATCTGAGCCTTGAATACTCTGCGATGAAGAAACTCAGCGTACCAACAAATGCGGAACCGAAAGAAATCCTGACTGCAAGGTCTACAGTCATCACGCTTGGCCCCAGAAAGTCCGCCGATGCGAGCATTAAAACCGTAATTACCCCGTCAGTTAGACCCATCGTGACAGGGAAAACCAGGTTTTCCCTCAAATGTTTCCTCGAATATTTTCAATCAGCTTTTTGCCAACGGCAATCTGGTCAATTGAATGCACAGCTGAACCGCTCCTCTCTATTTTGTCAATCAATTCGTCATAGTCTATGTTGTTCCCCTCGACTGTAATGCTGATTCCCATGGTTTCCATATCCATTTCGGTGACTGAAGCATTTACTGCTTCTACGCCTGGCACTGTATCTATGGCATTGAGCAATTCTACAAAGGTAGGCCTTGATAGTGACTTTCCAACATCCAGCACTATTCTTCTGATATTCATTTTTAAACTTCCTCATTCGCAAAGTGATGGCAACTTAAACATGACGTAATGTGCGAACTCTTTTTAAAATTTTTCAAGACATAAAGAAGGATGAGAATGCTTAAATCAGAATGATTTCCTAGCCTTATTGTAGACATCATTATTCTATGGATTGCAAGCGCTAGGAAAGTTGGTGCTTTCATTGAAATTGCGCCCCTTCCTTATTCACAGGTGAAGAAGCTTGTTATTATTATTACCGTAAAACCCACTCATATATTGAATGACAATACATTATACCTATCTTATAACTTATCTGATTCATAAAATCAACCGTGTGAAACATGCACATACATTTATATATACCTATCCACATATTGCGATGACATGACTGAAACAGAAGTTGTCGCGGAAAAGTCAGATAGGAAATTGAGAACGAGCCTTAATACATGGGATCTTCTCTTCCTTAGCTTGGGAGGGATAATAGGTTCAGGCTGGCTGTTCGCTGCGTATGCTGCGTCATCTATAGCAGGTCCTGCAGCTATAATCTCCTGGATCATCGGTGGTGTCATTGTGCTCATCATTGCAATGAACTATGCTGAGCTCGGTGCAATGATACCAAGATCCGGGGCTATAGTGCGATATGGACAGTATTCGCATGGAAACATGGCAGGATACTTTATGGCGTGGGCTTATTTTTTATCCGCAGTGTCAGTGCCGGCAATTGAGGCCGAGGCAGTTATTGAGTATGCAAACCCATATATATCGGGCGGGTCATTGCTTTACAACGGAGTTGTACTGCAGCCGGTGGGTATTTTCTTTGCCGCTTTGCTCATGGTGTTCTTCTTCTTCCTTAATTACTGGGGAATCAGAATAATGGGAAAAACAAACACCGGAATGACATGGTGGAAAATGATACTACCCCTTGTTACGATACTCTTATTGGTAACTGTGAGATTCGATGTTGCAAACTTTATCACCCTGGGTTCTGGAGCGACCACAAGCTCCGGTTTCATGCCATACGGATTTGCACCTGTCATGGCCGCTGTTGCCACGTCGGGCATTGTGTTTTCATTCCTTGGGTTCAGGCAGGCACTGGATTATGGTGGTGAGTCAAAAACACCACAGAGGTCCATTCCGATTGCCACAATAGGTTCAGTGCTCATTGGAATACTCATCTATGTGCTGCTTCAGGTTGCCTTCATCGGAGCTATAAACTTCTCCAGCCTTCATATATCCGCTGGACAATGGAACCTGCTCGCTCCGCTCGCAAATGGAAGTTATACTGGTGGTAGTACTGGTCCAATTGCCAGCCTTAATAGTGCACCGTTTGCGTCAATAGCCTCGTCTGTGGGACTCGTGATGCTAACATACGTGCTGTTCGCGGATGCGTACGTATCTCCGAGTGGGACGCTTAACGTGTATCTGGGAACATCCATGAGGACTCTATACGGCACCGCAGCACTTGGCTACTTACCCGAACCTCTCCTGAAAGTGGATGAAAAGAGGAGGATACCCGTGATGCCGCTGGTAATATCGCTCATAGTCGGAATAATATTCTTCGCTCCTTTCCCGAGCTGGTATAAACTCGTTGGCTTCATTACCAGCGCCACGGTATTCACCTATCTCATAGGCGGGCCAGCTCTCAGATCGCTCAGGAGAAACGCTAAGGAACTCAAGAGACCGTTCAACCTTCCCGGTTCGGCTATACTCGCGCCTCTTGCATTCATTGGTGCATCACTGATCGTTTACTGGTCTGGATGGCCACTGGTCGGAGAACTTGCCATAGCTATATACCTTGGTCTCATAGTTTACGCTATCTTCTACTTTGCAAAAAAGAAAGGC
Source organism: Thermoplasmatales archaeon (assembly GCA_016806715.1). NCBI lineage: Archaea > Methanobacteriati > Thermoplasmatota > Thermoplasmata > Thermoplasmatales > Thermoplasmatales archaeon. The sequence goes on from CP060531.1 coordinate 449,142, forward strand.
GATACAACAAGAAAGGATATACACACCTCTAAATTCATCAAAGCCGGTTTGTGGGTGCCCGTGTATATTGTTGTACTTTCCATAGAGTCTTTCCTTGGAGAGAGCGCCTATGGAGGAAACAATTATGTACCCTATCCATACGACCTGTTCATGGTGATCATCGTGGCGATTATCTTCTACTTCTGGGCAGAACACAGTGGAATAAGAACAGAGGAGATCCAGGAAATTGTAACCCTCGACTCACAATTCCTGAAACCAGAAGATGAGCCATTCAGTGCTCGCGGAGGTGAGTAAACATGAATAAGTACGAAGTCGGTGCAATTGTAGGGATAGTGATTGGCGCGATTGGTCTCGGGCTCCTCGTCTATCAAACTCTTATAACCACAAGCGTAGGAGTATATATAGGAAATATCCCTGCAATAGGCATACTGTATGCATTCATATTCGCAGTGGGAGTAATTATTGCAATAGCCATGGCCAGCCTGAACTCGCCAACGAGACCTGCTCCACCCACTAAAAAATAATTTTTTTTTAATAATTTTTTATTCTATTTCATAAACCTTACTTCTAGCGTTACTCTTTTTTTGGTGAAGGATCAGATGTAATCCCATAATTTGTCCTGCCACAGGTTGTACTCCTCCTTTTTTTCCTGTATTGGCTGTGAGGTAAAATCCCCTGTTTTCTTTGCCTGTTTATACTCCTCCATTACTTCCTTATCTCTTGTGAGATAATTCATCAAACCTTTCCCTTATCCTCTTCTCATTGAGCGGATGCAGTTTGCTCAGGTGCGGTCCGGCATAAAGGACTCTGAAGTATCTATTTTCGCCAAGCGTAACATGAAATATCCGCCAGTCAACTCCCAACTCTGCCTTGAACTCGTTTCCAACAATGTTAGACATTGCCATCACAAGTTCCCTGTCCTCGGAACCATTGCTGAGCTGAAAGGCAATTTCGACTCCTTTTTCCATGCAACAAAAAAGCGATGACAATATATTACTCTTTTGAGAACAGCGGTTGAGATCTAACCTGAACCCCCCTTTTTTAGGTACATGATCCATCAGGAATCTTTGTGAAACCACTGGTAATGCTCACTCTTCTGAACCGAAACATGTAAATAATATATACCTATTTAGGTATATATTGAACAGTTACACAAGAAAGAAGACGATCAATGGCAGGGAATATTTCTACGAGATGACGCCATACTGGGACAGGGAGAAAAAGAAGATCAGGTATCACAGCAGGTACCTTGGCGTGCAGAAGGAAAAGGGCATTGAAAAGGCCCGGATGCACCTGCCCAGGAACATCTTCGTCTACGGCCCCTTCATACCCGTGCTGCGAATCATCAGGGAGATGGGCATTGAGAAGATCCTTGATTCAATGTTCGGGAAGGAGGACAGGAACACTATCCTGGTACTTGCCGCTGCCCGGGCAATAAGGTCACTCCCCATGGATTTAGTGCACACATGGTATGAGGGAACCTACCTGGCCAGGGAATACCCATGTGATCCATCTTCGCAGCGCATATCCCGCCTGCTGGAGGACATAGGTAACAGCAATATACCGGACAGGTTCTTCTCCGCCTTCTCATCACGCATGAAGGCGGAATCCTCTCTCCTGTACGATATAACGACCATTGCATCGTATTCCGGAAACAGCATGTTCGAGTATGGTCATGCAAAGGATCATGGCGATCTTCCCCAGATCAATCTATCCCTTGTAATGGAGAGGAGAAGATCCCTGCCCATACTGTTCGAGATATACCCGGGGAGTATTGTGGATGTTTCCACCCTAAGGGTAACAGTGGAAAGGATCAGGAATCTCGTCACCGGAGTTGTGATCATCCTTGACCGCGGCTTCTTCTCCCTTGACAATCTTAAGGTACTCCACGAACATGAATACATAATCTCTGCAACGTACTCAAGAAAGGAGGTAAAGCATGTATTCTCCGCCGGCATGAGGAGGCTGGATTCCGCAGATAACACAATCCTCTACAGCGGCAGGCCCATATTCGCGATGCATGTGGATTTTACCATTGACGGTCTTGGCCTGGAGGGGTACCTCTACCATGACCTTGATCTGGAAGCACGGGAAAGAACCAATTTCCACAGACACATCAGGGAGGTCATGGATACCATTGAGAAAACGAAGCCGAAGGAGAAGAAACCTGCCCAGATCGCACAGGTCCGGTCCATGGCGGGAGAATATTACAGATACATAAGAACCACGGTGAAGGACGGGAAGTACCATGCACAGGCAAGGAACAATGCCATATCACAGAGGGAGAACCGCATGGGCCGTTTCATGCTGGTCTACAGGGGGAAATACGGTCCAATTGAGTGCCTTGATCTCTATCGGGACAAGGATCGTGTGGAGAAAGCCTTTGAGATCCTGAAATCAGATCTGGACATATTTCCTCTCAGGGAGAGGAAACCTTCCACCATAAGGGGCCTTGTGTTCATCCTTTTCCTCTCACTCATCGTGAGGCTGTCCATGAGGAGAATGCTGGGTGAATCAGGGCTCAACAGGAAATATTCCATGGACAGGGTATTCCTTGAACTGGAGAAGCTGCAGATGATGGAGATTGACGGGAAAATGATCGAAAGGGAGAGAACCAGAAAGCAGGGTGAAATCCTGGAAGCTCTCCAGTCAGTTACATGTACCTAAATAAGAGGAGTTCAGGATCTAAAACAATCTTGGAAATAGCATTTCAAGCGCAAAATCTAAGGGTGCCAACAGTTAATGAAAACATCTTCAGAGAAAATGCTGATTATACGGATAGATTTTCTCCGTTCCCATGAAACGAGATCCACAGGACGTAAAGGATGTAACCACCAACAGATATGGAATGTCCCAGTATGAGAATGATTATAAACACCGTGAGTGAGAAATGGTAAGTGAAGTCTGCCAGAATAAAAATCAGGTAATAAAGGAGCATGACAATAACAAGGATGTAGGTTGCCGTTACCAAGGGTCTCCTGGTCTTCAGGCGCTTCGCAAATTCCACTTTCTGATCTTCGCTCTCCTCAACCTTTACCGTTCCCAGGCCAAGGCAGCTGGGGCAGATATCTATGTGCCCATTGTCGTCTTTTGTGGTTCCGGTGCCATTGCACAGTTCACATACTGTTTCCAATGTGATAATTATTGTTTGATAGTATGTAAATTATTGTTATCCTTAAGAAACACGATCTCAAGTTTTCATTTTCTCAAGTTTTGACACTTTCTGCCTGATGCTTCTCTCGCAATTAGAGCAGCATGCGTAGTAAACGTGATTATTAAGTGTTACGCGGAGTGGAGAATCTCTTATGAGTTTTCCACAATAATCGCAGTGCACGTGAGACAATCTTATATTCGCGTCGAAAAATTTTCTCCTCTTGACTATCTCCAGATTCCTGATTTCCAGGTCGCCGATTTTTGGGATATCTTCATAGTGCATAACAGCCATGTGGCTTCCATCAATGAGTTCGTAGTCCTCAAGGAGAAGATCTGCTGGCAGTTCAGAGTTTTTACTGAAGTGCACAATTGCCAGGTTTTCATCCTCGATCGAGAGCTTTAGAGTAAAGCCTGAAATTACTCCGGATGAGACAAGATCATCAATTCTGTGCTTGACAGTTATCCGGCTTATATTTAGTTCCCTGGCGATGTCAGAGAGAGGCATCCGGGAATTTCCCCTCAGGATAGATATTAGTCTCTGATCGAGTTCAGCCCTATCATTGATCATGTTGTGATAATTTCATTGTTGTATTTTACAATTTGTAAAGAATCGTCTTTAATACATGTCTGTAATATACACCTATGGCAAAAAATATTGATCCAGTTTGTGGAATGAAGGTATCGGACACCAGTGTTTCCAGCACGTATAATGGAAAGACCTACTATTTCTGCTGTGACCACTGCAAACAGACATTTGACCAGAATCCAATCAAGTACACAAGGTAATATAGATGCCTACAGACCCAGTATGCGGCATGTACGTTCCCGAAACAAGTAACATATATACTGTTGTTGACGGCGAGAAAATTTATTTCTGCTCCAAGTCATGCATGCAGGAATACACATCCCCCGATGTCAGGGAAAGGAGCCTTAAATCAAGACTTGAGGTTGCGTGGGCGTTCGCGATACCTGTACTGATCCTTACATACTTCTTTCAGTTTCCATTCAAGGATTACGTGCTTCTTGCGCTTGCACTTCCAGTTCAGCTCTATTCAGGCTACGTATTCTACCAGGGCGCATACATGGCAGTAAAATCCCGTTCAGGTAACATGGATCTGCTTATCACTATCGGCACTGTAACTGCCTTTGTCTTTTCCATTTTCATCACACTGTTCCCCCGGGCCATAACATCGGCGGGTGTTTACTTTGATGCATCAGCATTCATAATCACCCTGATACTCACTGGAAACTATGTAGAGAACAGCACAAAGAAAAGGGCAAACAGGTCAGCCGCCCGGCTGGTTGACATGATCCCGGCCACGAGCCATTTCATCAACAGTAGTGGCGATGTAACTGACAGGAGCACGTCCGAACTGTCTGCGGGAGACAGAATCCTGGTGAAGCCCGGGGAGTTGTTTCCATGTGACGGCAAGATATACGAGGGGCTTACAGAAGTGGATCAGTCTATACTGACTGGCGAGCAGGAACCGGTTACCCGAAGAGAGGGGGATGATGTGTACTCAGGCACGTCCAACCTCAACGGATCTGTGAAGGTCACGATTTCAAAGACCGGAAAGAATACAACCGTTGGCCAGATTTACGACATGATAAGAAGGGCTGCAACCGGAAGGGCCAAGGTACAGAAAATAGCGGACAGGTTCTCTGCCATTTTTATACCTATTGTTCTGAGCGTAGCTTTCGCTTCATCAATATTCTGGGTTCTTTTTCTTACTTATGTTGGAAGCCCATATGCCATCGAGATAGCAGTGCTGTCATTCGTTTCTGTTGTAGTGATAGCATGTCCCTGTGCAATCGGGCTTGCAGGTCCAATTACCATGCTTATATCGTCCAGCATCTCGTCGGAAAATGGCATTGTGATCAAGAACGCTGGCTCGCTTGACCGTCTGGCAAAAGCGACGAGGGTGGTGTTCGACAAAACCGGAACCCTTACTGAGAGCGAGCCGGAAATACTGTCCATATCCGTACAGGGAAGCATGAAAGAGGAAAGTCTGCTTGCAATGGCAGCTGCAATTGAGATGAATTCAAATCATCCTGTGGCTAAGGCCATTACCGTTGAGGCAAAACGCAGGAACCTGAATATACCTCCTGCTACTGGAATAATCGAAATTCCCGGAACCGGCATTGAAGGAAAGGCCGAAGGCAGAAAGATACGCCTTGAGAGGTCGTTCCAGCCTTCTGGATCTGCCGTAGATGTTTTCGTTGATGGCAATAATGTGGGGTCGATCCATCTTGGGTACAGGATACGCCATGGATCAAAGGAAGCAGTGGATCAGCTGAAATCAATTGGATTGTCGTTATCTGTACTTTCGGGTGATTCCGAGCCGGCTGTAGCAGACATAGCAGCGAAACTGGGCATAACAGACATACACGCAGGGGTCCTGCCAGGGAAGAAGGCAGAAGTCGTCAAACAGTTCCAGGCAGATGGGGACTATGTTATTTTCGTTGGAGATGGCATAAATGATACAGTAGCCCTGGAGACAGCAGATGTTGGCATTGCAATGGGAAGCGGATCAGAAATTGCAAGGAACAGCGGTGATCTTATAATCCTGAGCAATGATCTTGGCAGCATACCAAAAGCAATTGTCATAGCCGGTAAAACAGTTTCCAAGATCAGGCAGAACATCTTCTGGGCAATAAGTTACAACAGCGCATTGATACCAGTTGCTGCAGGAATACTTGTTCCTGTATTTGGCCTGACAATATATTCAATACTGCCAATGCTTGCTGCCCTGGCTATGGGATTTAGTTCCACCACGGTGGTAATGAATTCAATTCTCATGAAGGGAAGAACTCAGAAGGTGCTGAGGGGCATTGGGAATTCAGCCGTGGTCAAACAAGTTACCGGGGGCGCGTGAAAAAGTGGAAATAAGGGTTGGTAAAAAGTGGAAATAAGGGTTGGTAAAGGTTCCGTAACCATAGATGACAATATTCTGTACAGGGTAGGGAAGAATTTTATAGTCCTGAAACTAACAACGGAAGCCGGCCCGTGCACTGATGCCATGTGCCAGATCATAACAACAGCCGAGGCTGAGATAAAGGACAGTATCGATCCGGATCTCCTGACCTTCCAGTTATCAGGCGGATATCTTGCGATGGATCCCGCAGTTTACAGGTCCATAGATCGGGGAAGGCAGTCTGTCTCAATCAGGGCAGGCAGGAAATCTCCCCTGACAGTAAGGAATTTTTCTTTCGTGCAGTGAAAGCAAGCTTCAAATATTGCCCTTTTTCAACACTGCCCTCTGAAAGATAAGCGTTTGCCTGTATTTGCGTTCAGGGGTGACGGAGATGTTATTTTTGAAGAACTGCATCTCGGTTTCCTTATTGCCGGCAAAACCAGCAACGTTAAAGGTCATTGATATAACATCCTTCCGCTGCGACATACCGGGCATTTCATCAAAAATTCCTGTTTTCCCATCCGGCATCTGTACCTCCGCATAACCAAAGGAAACAAGGTAAACAAATTCATCAGACCGGTACTCAACTGGAGAATCCTGGCTTACAGATGCATTGTGCCAGAGTATGTCAAGAACCTCGGTGTTATCGACCGGGACTTCACTTACTGCCCTGTCAAGTTCGTCTTTATGTTTCTCGTTTTTCAGCTTCTGTTCAATTTTCTCTATTTCTCCCATTGTTAAATCACCCTCAATTTTATTTCCATGCCAGTCGAGTATTCTGAGTCAACACACAATAACAGCATCATACTTTAATTAAGCTGCCATCAGGCCAATAGCCGGAATAGTTTTATTGGCCTACAGTGGCTGCTGTGTTAACCATCTCTTTTGCAGCTTTTGTGTATCGCATTATCTTCATCATGGGACCTTCGAGCTTGAATTTTCCGGTAAGGATCCCCTGGATTGGGTCTATCTCTCTGTTTAACAGCTTGTTCCAGTTTGAATATTTTCCTATGTACTTGAATTCAGTTTTCGGCAGGTTATCAGCAGATGCTATGTACTTTGCCGAACGGCATTTCCCGTGATACAGGTCCAGGTAAATATACTCGTCGCTCGGGTGTGCCTCATCTTTCTGCACCACAAACATGATATCTCCCTCCCATGTCTTACCCGCGTCTTCGTAGGCTTTGCTTGCATTGAGCTTCTCCATGTACTCCTTGACCCACTCTTCACTCGGAAATTTTGCCATACTTATACACGCTTAATCTTTATATAAGGTTTAGCCAAGTTAACAGACTTCTCCATCCTCTACCATGGCTGGTGTCAATTAAATCCTTGGTGCATGTATCTATCGAAGGTACGTGAGATGTATGCAGAATGTCTTATGCCTGATCGTAGATGCTTCAAAGCAGTCAAACACACGTTGTGAGTAATGAATTCAGGAAAACCGTAAATGAGATGAGGTTTGTCAATAAATTTTTCATCCAGGGTGTTGAAAATCTGGAGACAAAAACAGCAATTTCAGGGGAAAGCAAGTTCCGCCGGCAAAAAATTAGGGCAGAAGCGAAATAATTTGTACGCTTACACACTCCTCTAAACATGCCTGCCGTCAGGGTTCTTTATGGAACTAGGGACAAATACGAAATTCATCCGGCAGCAGTTAGAGAGATAGAGTCATTTTTCGGGATTAGATGGTCCGATATACTTTGGGATGGAAAGGTTCAGGTACCGGATTTGCCACAGGATAAGAAACTCAAGGAAGATCTGTCCGGGATGCTGGATCCGGATAAAATATCGCTGGACCCACAAAGCAGGCTGATTCATTCCTTTGGTTTATCTTCCAATGAGATCGCCGGACTTAAGGCTGGCAGATATCCTGAAATTGTCGACGCTGTCGTCGAGCCGGAAGCTAAAGACCTTCCCGGACTCATCGCCTTCCTGAAATCCAGGAAAATCCACTCCATAATCTACGGGGGCGGGACTTCCGTTAATGGGTCTTTGCTCTACAAGAGAAAAGGTTTGACAATAGCAATTTCCACAGATCGCCTGAAAGAATACAGGGTCGTTGACAATATTGCCATAGTGGGGTCAGGCTGGAAAGGCGGCGAACTCGAGAAGAAACTCAACGAATCAGGATTGACAGCGGGGCATTTCCCTGAATCAATGCTGGCCTCAACAGTTGGCGGTTGGGTAGCTACAAAAGCAGCCGGACAGGAATCAAACTATTATGGATCTATAGAAGACAGAACCATCGGAGCTGTTGTAGTGAGATCAGACGGTATTATAAGGGATACAATCAGTCCAAGGGAATCATCCGGGATCATGGCAAAGGACATTGCTCTTGGTTCTGAGGGAAGGTACGGCGTGATAACAGAGGTTGCACTGAAGGTACAATCCCTTCCCAAAAAAAGATTTTACAGGGCATTTATCCTGAGAGATTTTGAGTCAGGCATAGATTACATGAGAAAACTCCATGGCATTCCTGCAGTAGTGAGGCTTTCTGATGCAGAAGAAACTGGATTTTCCCTAAACAATACTGAGGAATCATTTGGCATCAGGTATGTGCGGAGCAGGATAAGGTCCATGGGTTTCGAGAAACCGTGCCTCATTATAATGATAGACAATGATCAGGACAGGATCGTCAAACCACCACGATCCATATCACTTGGAAGGTCACCTGCAGTGACCTGGGAGCGTGATAGATACGAAAGGCCGTATCTCGGAAACGAATTATGGAAGAGGGGAATCATTCCCGATACCCTTGAAACTTCAGCGATATGGGATAATATGGCTACCCTCCACTCCACAACTTTATTGGAATTTGAAAGGATCAGGGAAGAGAGAGGGTTCAGGGGATTCATAATGTCCCACATTTCGCACGTATACGATCAGGGTGCATGCATATATTTCACATTTGCGATCATGTCAGGAAACGAGATCGAGGATCTGTCGGCAGTAAGAGAAGCTATCCTGAACAACTTCATTACTCAGGGGTCTCCCGTGACGCATCATCATGGCCCTGGAACGCTCATGCGGAAGTACGTGGAGAAGAACATGATCGCAATGCAAGCTTTACTGATGGACCCGATATTTTCGGAGGTTGAATAAATGAAGGAATTCTCATTCAGGACAAGGGAAAAAGAGATATCAGAGCTAGATGGAAAGCATTTCCAGGTTGCAATAATAGGCGGTGGAATTACCGGGGCGGGACTGGCAAATATTATGGCAGAGAATGGTGTCAGCACTGTTCTATTTGACAAGTCAGATTTCTGTGCAGGCACCAGCGCAGGCTCATCAAAACTGATCCACGGAGGTCTGCGGTACCTTCAGCAGGGAAAGATCCGCCTGACACGGGAGTTGCTCAAGGAGCGGGAATACCTTCTCAAGACAACGGACATTGTAAAAAAGCTGGATTTCAAGGTCATCATTGACGATTACTCCTGGGGGAAAGGGGAACTTACGTTTGGCATATTCCTTTACAATGTTCTTGCTGGTCACCTGAAGGTGCAGAGAATGGTGAAAGACAATCTCGGCATCCCCGGAGTGAAAGGTTACTTTCCGTATTATGATGCTGTCACAGAGGACACAGAGCTTGTGATGTATAACATAGCTTACGCTTCTCAACTTGGTGCAACATGCCTTAACTATACAGAGATAACTTCCATATCAAAGCCCGACAAAAATTATGCGCTGGAATATATCGACAGGCACGGAAAGAAGACAGGCAAGGTTTCAGCCGAGATTGTGGTCAACTGCGGCGGACCATGGGCTAAGAGGGTAAGGGAACTTTACGATCGGAATAGCCCGGGAAACCTGAGTTTGAGCAAGGGAATACACATAATTCTAGACAAAAAGGTGATCGGCATAAATTATGCAATAGCGTTCAGATCACACATTGACAAGAGGCAGCTCTTCATCATCCCAAGGGATAAGGTTACGATTATAGGCACAACGGACAAATTCATCGATTCTCCAGACGATTTCTCGGTTCCTGAAGAAGATATAAATTATCTGATTGATAGCGTCAAACGGCTCTTTCCCACAGTAAGCAGGGATAAGGTTATAGGGTCGTTTGCGGGCATAAGGCCGCTTTTCGGCAGCGGAGATGACCCGGGAAAGATATCAAGAGATTTCCACATAGAACGAGATAATGGATTAATAGACATATACGGCGGGAAGCTCACCAGCTACAGGGCAATTGCCAGGAAAGTTGCCAGGATGATTGCTCCAGAATTAAAGATAAATATTAGGACAAAAGGTCTTCCTGTTATAGATTATAAGCGTCCTAAAGGCGAGGATCGTATTAGTTTTGAAGCCATGTATGAATGCCCCCTGTATCCGGAAGACATAAAGCTAAGGAGGGAAGCTGCACAGATATACGATCCCATGGGGCAGGAAAAGGTAGAGAAGGACGCGGAGACTGTGCTGAAGTCCATGGAAAAGTAACATGAAGATAGGTCTGATAGTCAATCCAATAGCTGGCGGAGGAAAGGCTGTAAACAGCATTCCGCAGATTCAGGAAAAACTCGGTGACATTACAGAGCTTGTAATTACCGGAAAGAGGGGGGAAGCTGAAAGCAACGCAAGGAAGTTTTCCCAAGATAGATTTGATATGGTAGCTGTTGCTGGTGGAGACGGAACCCTCAACGAGGCCGCCCAGGCTCTCACCGGTACTGATACTGCAATGATCCCCCTTGCTTTCGGCAACGGATCGGACTTCATCAAAAGCGTCGGAAATATAGAGATCGCAGAACTTCCTGAAGCAGTGAAGGCAGCTAAAACAAGAAAAATAGACACAGTGCTGGTAGAACTCGGCCAGGATAAGTTTCATTTCATAAACATCATGGAACTGGGCTTTGGCGCTCTTGTGATGAAACGTTTCAACGAGAGACGCAGGTACTCCGGGGACACATCATTTACAAGACAGATTCTCAGGGAAGCGTTGAGACTCAGGCAATTCCCGATGGAAATGGTTTCCGATACATTCTCGTATTCCGGCAATCTCATAGAGGGAATTTTTGCCAACGGGAAATATTTCGGGAGAGGACTGCTCGCTGCACCCGGGGCAAGCATTGACGACGGCTTGATGGAAATTCACCTGATCGAGGGTATGGGCAAGGCGGAATTCTTGATGAAATTGCGCAAGATTAAAAACGGAAGTTATACCACTGAACCCAAGGTAAAAAACTACACCGCAAAAAATATCGAAGTCAGTACTGCAGGGATACCATGTGAAGTTGATGGAGAATTCATGGGATACACTCCCCTGAGAGCAAGGGTTGAGCCGCGGTCTCTGAAAATCCTTCAGGTGTGAGTGTATGGGAACTCATCAAGTAGTGGGAAGCAGCCCCCAACACTATGAAAAAACCGGTACGGGTTTTCACCGAAGTATCAATTAACGCAGTGGAATGACTTAATACGTTCCAGATAATTAACACAGGAGAAAAGTTGACATGCAGCCCAGAAATAAAGCTCTATTCATTGATAGGGACGGAACAATCAACATGGACTGTCCATATTGCTATAAGCCAGAGGATCTCAAGATTTTTGATGATGCAGTAAGATTGATGAAAGAATGGCAGGATAAGGGCTATCTAATAATCATAGTTACAAATCAGTCTGGGATTAGCAGGAAATATTTTACTGTTCAGCAGATGGACGCATTCAACAACGCATTATTGCTGAAATTGAGAAAATCTGGAGTTTTTGTCAATGCTATATACTACTGCCCTCATCTTCCCGAGGACAACTGCAGTTGCAGGAAACCAAAGGACGGGATGGTTCGTCAGGCAGTGGATGATTTCAACATTGACCTAAACCAATCCATAATCATTGGAGACAGGGACGATATTGAAGGCGTTATGGCAAGAAGCCTGGGCATTCCATATCGCATTATTGCTCACCAGCCACTATGATCCAATTCATTATTTCTGGTGGCGGGCTCAATAACTCTTTCTAGAATAAACTAACAACTAAAATCATGCTCAGACAATGAAATTTAAATATTCAACCATGATCGCCTAATGGTTCAGGAAACATATGCAGGTCTGGGAAATAGTGTCTATAATTTCGATTCTATTTACGATACCTGTTCTTATGGTCTCGTATTATCAACTTGTATTATTCTACCATTCATTAAGATACCCTCTCGACCTTGAAAAGGATACACCTGTCCTTACGGATTATCCCAAGGTTTCGATTCTTATAGCGAGTTACAACGAGAAGTACGTTATCGACAGATGTGTTGATTCAGTTATTGCTACTAACTACCCAAAAGATAAACTTCAGATTGTCTTCGCTGACGATTCTACCGATGAAACTGTTGCCATAATAGACACCGCTGCTCAAAGAGCCCAAAAAGCTGGAATTGAATCAGCTATCTTCAGGCGCCCTGATAGAGACAACTTCAAATCGGGTTCAATGACCCTGGCAATGAGTCTTGTAACCGGGGTATATGTGCTTCAGCTCGATTCTGATTCTCGCATACTCGAGGACACGATCATAAAAGGAGTCCATGCATTCCAGACTCATCCTGATGCCTCTTTTGTTTCTTTTCGCGTCGGGCATTATAACAGGTATTTCAATTACATTACTACCCTTTTCGCTATTTCCCAGGACCAGGGAGATACCATCTCCAAGATGGGTTCATACCTACCAAATTTCCCGTTTTCCGGGCAGGGTGGATACATAATGTACAATTGCACAGACATAAGGAAAGTCGGTTTATGGTCTGAGCACATAGAAATCGACGACGCGAAAATTTCTTGGAACCTGTATTCGGCTGGTACTCGTGGCATCTACCTTAGCAACGCCAGGATCATGAGTGAAGATCCTGAAACCCTCGAAATATGGAAAAAAAGGGCATATCAGATTCAGAAAGGCTGGACAAAAATTGCTTCCGTTTATTTCAAGAAGACTGTTCACTCCAAGGACATATCCTTCAGGGATAAGTTTGTACTATTCCTTACATATCTTTCCCCATTCACTAACCTCAGCTGGATTATAACCAGTTTCCTTTCAGGGTTCTCGCTGGTTTTCGGATGGCAGGCACCAAGCTCCTCGGTATTCAGCAATCCACTCTATGTGATAATAGTCTCATTACCTTCAGTTGTGTTTTACCTGTCTGCCTTTTATGCACTGAAAGTTCAGAATATCGTTACTGTGAAAAACCTGGTTATGATCCCAATATTGACTTATGCAAGCGCCTGCATGATTATTCTTGGTGCAATAGCATTTATCCAGGGTATTTTCAGGAAGAAAACACCATACTTCAAGACTCCTAAAACTGGGGACAAGAAATTCATGAAAAGTGTTGATTACAACAAGGAACTTAAAATCTGGAAAGTGTCCTACCTGGAATTAGCATTTTCCCTGGTCGGATTATTCCTCGGTGCGTATTCTCTTTATGCTGGTGTCTGGGTGCTTGGCTTATCCATGTTTGGATTTTCAATACTGACGATAAAGTCTCTTAACCTGTCCCGTCTCTTCGTCCGCGGGCATAATGGAGGGGGTGGGCAGATCCCGGCAAAGGATAGGGAAATTGCCATGCAAACTTTTGAGGCAATAGAATCAGGCAGTTCAGGGATTCGTTAAGACTAATTATTAGCTATCGCGCCATCTTATGACTGAAATAAATAACTAGCTTGAATGCTCATAATAATGGCTAACAAGCATGGTTGGAGTGTTGATAGGATGGTTTCACGATTCTGCGAGCCATCCCTCAAGTTAAAATTAGTCTAGAGAAAAGGCTCAGCTTTTTGTATGACGCACTTTACATGATAATGAATAAATAAATGTTCCGACGGTTATCGCAGGATTTACCGGTGAACAGGCAAATCCTAATTGCGACGCTATCCAAATTATAATTAACTGTAAAGGGAAACAACTGTTAATTGTTGACATCAAGATAGCTACCGGTTCTATTTCACACTACCTAGTTTCTAGACAAAGACAACAGTCTGAATACCGGTGTAATTCCTCTCATATAAGGTGATGTTTCCCGGGTAGCTATTAGTGCTGACCACAGATGCACGGACTCCAAATAATGAAGTATTGGATAAGGCATTCATAATGGAGGGGGGAACCAGGTCTTTTTGACTCTGGTCAATAAATATATATTGAAAGAGCCCGGGGTCGCTAAAGTTATAGTAACCCGGCCTGCCAAGTTCTCCAAGCGGGAGCCAGTAAAAAGAATAAGCATTAATGTCCGTGGCAACCAGAGGAAATAAATTATCTGAAGCCGCTACAGTTGCATTTGAGGGGACCAGTCCGGCAAGTGACTCTGCAGCATGGAACTCTGGATTTAGGGAATAAGAGAATGCATATCCTGAATCAATAGTAGGGATGCTGTTGTTTGTATTCAGTGGACCGGCAAGGAAGTTGAATACCAGGAGGAGAAGTACAAGCAGTATCAGTGCATGCTTCCAGTTTACTTTTACCTGAAGTGATCGTATCAGTTGTTTTCCACCGTTTGCCCTGGTAATGTACAGGATAATTACAACAGCGAGAGCGATGCAGGCAATGACAGCTAATAATACATTATAGAAGTGAAATGAGATCACTGTACCTAGGTTTGCGCCTATAATGATAATGCCAATAAAGGGTGCAATATATGGAATTTTTTTAGATACTGATCCCGCCTCCCCCTCAGAGAGTTTTTTCAGCCCGAAGGCTAGGCCTATCACTACTGCAGGTAGTGCAATTAGGTTGTACTGCTCTGTCACGTTTGCGTAAGACTGATGGAGCAGGAATGTTTCGTATAGCCATGGGGTGCTGAGGATCAGGCTCTTCTTATCCAGTAATGGTATAAATCCAAAAGATGCGTAAATAAGGGGCCAGTACGTGATAGGGAATTCAAACTGACCAAGATTGTTAGTGGATGGGATAAGTGAGGGGAGGCCATATTTTACGAGATTTGCAATTCCATCCTGATTATTGAGCAGTACAGGGATTACCGTCAACTGCATCGTCCTTTCCACGATGAATATGGCAATGGCAATAATTACGAGAATATACAGGTTAATATACTCTCCAGAAAAGAGGTATTGCGGACGTTTCAAAAGCTTCAATCCGCCTCTTTCGACAAAAAAATACAACAGGATGCCCAACGCCAGGAAAGGAAAGACCTCAAGTGTCATGGAACCAAACAGCATAGCCAGCCCGGCTAGGAAATAGCGTTTGACAGAAATCAGGTAGAACATGGAAAAGAAGAAGAAAGGTATAAACGACATCCAGTGGAAATCATACAATAGCGAGGAGATCATTGGGAAGCTTAAGAGATACAATACAAGAAGCGCTATGGTGTAATTCCTTTTCAAACCAATGTGCCTTGAAATAAGGTACAGGGGAATGGTTCCAATTGCCACTGCAAATCCTTCTGTGGCGAAGAGTATTACCGGGGTTCCGGCCAGATTGTAAAGGAATGCATAGGGAAGCTCAATGTAAGTAGCGTGTATCTCAAGGTACGAGAGGGTTCCATATCCCTGGAAGTCACCAGCTTCGTACAACAGTAGACCACTCTTTACGCTGGAAAGCTGTTGGATGAATATACCCAGGTCATCGTTGGAGGTAAAGAAGTTAAGGTACCGTATATACGAAAGCACAGTGATGGACGCAGTAAAAGCAGCAATACTTAATACAAAATAGAGAAATCTCCGATACCGCATGGGCAAACCTTAATTAAAATACAGAATTTAATAATGGTGTTCTTCACTCACGATCAAAGGCAGATCTTCTCAAAATCGATCAGATTGCGGATCAAAGAAACCGTGCTAACCGTATAAGTAATGTTGTGTCAGTGCATCAGAAATTAAATGTATGTTTACTGACAATACTGTTATCCCGCTATTGTTTCGTTAAGGATTTCAGGAAAAACTTGGAAGCATTGTTAGTCAGAATTCTGAGATCACAAAGTTCAATGACTAAACATTACAACTTCCTCAGCTCAGCCCATTGCTTTTAAGGTAAGCGGAAGAATGTCCGTAATATTCCATTATCTCAAATGATGTATTGGATGGCAGAAGTTCGGAAGCATATTCGGGTTTTATGATTACTGTGTTGGTCCCGGTCGATAAATTGGGAGTACCATACCATAAGAGAGGATTGAAGTTTCCGGAAAGTAAAGATGCCTGGTTATTGGAAACAAATATGGCAAACAATGCAGGTATGCTCTGGTTCATATTTGCTTCCGGGCGATAATTTATCGTCAACGTTATAGAAGATACGAAATTGCCTTTGGAATTCAAGCTGGTGTGATTTTCTATGGAAATAATATCAATAGCGTTGCTTGCTGGTTGTATTGATGAGAAATGATATCCGGCAAAACCCATCGTTGTAACAAGGATTAGGATCAGCAGAATTGTGACGGTTGCCTTTACATGAACTTGTGGTATCCTTCTAGTTGCAACCTTTCTCTTCGGCGTTCTTACGGCCGCAGTATTCGTTCCTGCAGATTTCCCTTTGAAAATTTCCGCAATCACAGGCAACAGGAACAGTGGCCAGACATTAAGATAGTCAGTCTCAACCCTGAAATTGAAGAGGAGGATAAGGATAGGAAAAACAAAGAACGCAAACTTAAGTCTCTCGTAGTGGATTATGTATATCGCTACCATGAAAACGAACATTATAACCATTAAAAATGTAAAATAAGATGTGGATATGCGCAAATAACCGACAAATTCAAGTGCGGATGGACCAAAGCCGACTCCCAGCAGCGGTGTGGTGAGAATTGAAGTTACTCCTTTGAACCAGGAGAGTGGAGATATGAAAATGAAAGGCAGGTTAGGCAGGATAAATGCGCCAGCAGTGCCCAGTAGAAATACAGCAGGGTTTTTCAGCCGCTTCTCACTTTCCATGTAAATCAGGATAAGAAAGAATGGAAACAGCAGCAGTGGTAACTGTTTCAAAGCAATGGACAGCCCAAAGAATATACCTGATAACGCAGGCTTTTTTCTGGTGGTAAAAGACAACAGGATAAAGAATATCCAGATAGAATCAACTGCTCCTCCAATGGCCACCAGGGAGTAATAGAGGGTTAAAGCAACCAGAACTGCAATCAATGCTCTGCTCGCAGGATTCTCAGTATTTCCAAGATAGAGGTAAATTACGATAAAATTCCCGACGGAGAAAAAAAGCGGTATTAGCATGGGCTGAACGTTCAAGGCAACTGCGGGAACAAAAATTAAAGCAGCAAGGGAGGGGTAAGAGAATGATGTAACGTATCCGCCGGTCAGCAGAGGGGTGGTGCCTGATAAGGGAAATGCCATGAAAGCAA
This sequence comes from Thermoplasmatales archaeon, assembly GCA_016806715.1. NCBI lineage: Archaea > Methanobacteriati > Thermoplasmatota > Thermoplasmata > Thermoplasmatales > Thermoplasmatales archaeon. The sequence continues at coordinate 466,479 of CP060531.1, forward strand.
AGACATTTTGCATGTTAGCTGAAAAATATGGATTCAGTCCGTGAAGTATCAGATATCCTGCGTAGTAGTCTATGTTAATTTCATCTGTTCCCGGCCATCTGAGGTAACCCTCTAAGAAATACATTCCAATGAAGATGGCGGCAGAAATTATCACGGGTATTATAAACGGCAAAGGCCAGTGTTTTTTCGCTGTTGGAACAACCTCACCATCAGCTTTCATTCCCGAAGCTGTCGTGTATCGCAGCCGGATGTGTAATCCGTAAACTGAGAAAACAAGAAAAACAGTTGAGAGAATAACGAGAAACCATGTAAGTATTAATCCGGGAAGAGAAAGGTAACCTAAGGCCGAAAAGACCACAAAAGACAGGTTCAATACGAGGAAACCTACTGAAAAAAGTATGACCCTCGCTCCAGCTTTAAAGCCATTGTTTAAAGTGTCTTTCAACATTTGTTTTGGATCCATAGGTTTCTCCGGCATTCAGTTAGCTTGCTTATTATTTATTGCAGTTCAACAATTATATGATTTTGACACATAAGTGTTCTCTTATAATTCCAATCATCCTGCTATGGGGATTCCAATTTGAGTATTTGTATAGTGTCATTTTAACGCGATTCTTGCGGAGTAAACATGCCTCTACGGTTGATTCGTTCCACGGTACGGTTCTACCTACGAAGGAGGCAATCTGTACATTTACCACTTCATCTGTGGACTTCGCGTCAGATATCAGTTTATACCTGACTTCCCACCATCTGCGCCACATCTCCTAGTCGCATCATGTGGCAGGCCTTTACTGGATCATTTCAGTCTTGTTCAACCCCTGCCAGCAGTGTTTAAGAAGGCATTCAGATCACTGTCGACCTATCAAGAATTATAAAACTCTCTCTCATCAGCTATGAATTGCATATTAGGGGGAACATAATTTACGGACTTGATCGGAAAAGTAGTGAGAATCATTCCGGGAGCGCGGATGATGCCATTTTTAGTAGGGTACTCTCTGTCTCTAACAAAAGGATACGTTTCTAATGCGCTTATGAAGTTCGATTAAGCCGACTGATTTTAGGCGCCCGATTCACCAAATTTATAAAAAAAGGTTAATTTAAACGGATCATCAGACTTTCATGTGGGTGTAACGCCTCAAACATTCCACCGAATACGGAGAGCATTGAATTTTTGGCACCCGCCTATAACCATAATTTCCCGGTCTTTATATTTCAATGTTTACCTGTTTTTTCAGGCAGTTTCCTGTTACCCATCAACTCTTAAACTGCATGAAAGTGTGAAGAACCAATTTATCCTTAAGCTGTCCCTTCAAGTTGAGTGTGGCAATCATTTTAGTATTCATCTCAATAACCACTTGATGCCTGATAACCATGAACAAACCAGAGACAAATTTGGCATGATGATAGTCATCATTTCAATAGGCAGTTATGCGGTAATATACTCCATATTTTCCGTTATGAGGTTCTTGACATACAATGCCTATGTTTATGACCTGGGCCTGAGTTCATCGCTCCTGTACAGCGCAGTACATGGGGGTGTGTACTATTTCATTCAAAATCCAGCTTCCATTACTGCAAATAAAATGATATACATTCCACTGTCTGTTATTTTTCAATTCTACCCCAACTTTATTCCACTGCTCGTCTTTCAAGCCTGCTGGATTGCAATTGGTGCATACCCGCTATATATGATTTCCAGGAAGGTAATAGTTGATGCGAAACTCGCCCTTTTGCCGCCTTTGCTATACCTTTTGTATTATCCTCTCGCAGGTGTGGCCTGGTACGATTTTCACTTCATGGCGATATTCCCCACTTTCTTTTTCCTTGGTTTCTGGCTATACCTGTCAGATAGGAAGGCAACCTCCGCTATAGTGTTATTTCTTGCGGCAATGACTAATTATCTTGCTGTCGTTATTGTCCTCTTCTTTGGTTTAGTGACATTACTGGGTAAAAAAGGCATTGTGTCCGCACGGTCAAGCAGGATATATGGCATCACCCTGATCATTTTTTCTGTCTTATTGCTTCTAATTATAAACATGCATTTTGGAGCTGCCTATACGGCTACAGTCTCAAATGTCACCGGGTTCCCGCAGAGCATATTCCAATATCTTTCCCTGAAATTATTCCTGGTGTTCGCACTATTAGTTCCGCTATTCTTTATCTCTTTATATTCACCTAAGTATCTTATTCTTTCACTGCCGTATTTTGTTTTCGTCTTCTTTCAGGGAAGTCACCTCCCATACTTCAGCCCGATAAATTTTCAGTACCCTTCACTGGTAATCCCCGGGATCTTCATCTCTTTTGTATATGGTACTAGAAAATTGAAGGATATATCCAGTAAGAAGAGCAACGGTAGAAGAATCAGGAGGATTGCCAAAGCGCTCATTGCTACAAATATTATCCTTGCCATAGTACTGACGCCGGTTGGTAGCATTATCACTGGCGATAATGCCCTTTATGACGGGCATTCAGTCATGTTATATACCGCACAGGACTCAGCCCTTAACGCAATGATTGGGCATATACCGGCGGGATCATCAGTAATGATACAGGCAAATATGCCTCAACTGACTGCAGGTTATAACTGGATTGTACCTTACGAATTCAATGGGAGTAATTACCCGGATTATGCGATAAATGATCCTTACGAGCATCTTTTCAACAACACCCAGGAGGTGTATCTTTCCAATACATCCCAGGAAGTCACGGTATTCAATGAGTTCCTCAATTCCGGCGAATATGCTATATTGTCGGAGCAATACGGAATTATCCTTCTTGAGAGAAATTGGACAGGAATCGCCGAGTTTACTCCGCTGATCATCAACCATTCAATATCCTTGACTGGCAAGAGTGGCATCATAGCAAGTAAAACCTTTAACTGGAGTAACAGCTTCATTGCCCCGGGGACTTATAATGTCACAATATACCTTGGAGATACAACATTCTCTCACCTGATGTTCCGGGCATCCATCGGAAACGCCACATCACAAATCTACAACGTGAAAAATTGGAGCCTGGGATCGGGTATATATGCCTCGTGCTTGTTGCCCGTGGGGACCTCATACTTCCTGGACCCTCATTTCAGCATTTCAATGGACATTAATGGTTCGGGCATCAAAGAAGGATGGATTTCAATCACGCAAGAGAGTCCGTCACTTTAAACCAGTAGTCTAAGAAATAAGACAACGGTTTTCGTAGATATATGCAAGTGATAATGTAAGTGACAGTATTTCAGTGATTTTACAGGGAAACTTTAAATTCTCCGTTTTCCATAATGACGGCAATGAATAAAGGCAAAAACTCCCTTAGCTTTAAGATTAGATCTGGGGAGCAAACTTCCATTAACAGTGATCCTACTTTTTTTTCTGATAAGAATTTTGTTATCATAAACTGGCGCGATATCCTTAATCCAAAAGCCGGTGGAGCTGAGAGATACTGCTATGAGATGGCAAGGAGGCTGGCAAGCGATGGCATAAAGGTTACATGGATAACATCAGGATTTGAAGGCGCACCATCTCAAGAGTACCATGAAGGGATCAAGATATTACGTGTTGGCAATGTTTTCACGGTTTATTTGGCAATGATCGGTAAATTCATCAGGAACAGGAAGAATTCATACATCCTTGAATCCGTTAATGCCATACCGTTTCTATCAGCAATGCTCAGCAGGAAGAATAAGACGGTCATGATTCATCACCTGATACCATATTCTGTGTTCAGAGAGAAACTCGGATTTCTGGCACCGGTTGCATATTTCCTTCAGAATGTTCTCAATCCCGTACTTTATAGAAAAGCCAGAGTCATAACTAACAGTGAATCCACTAAGAAGGAGCTTCTGGATCAGGGGTACAGGGACGTAAACATCGTGAAGACCGGCGTTGACTCCGGTTTCTATAAACCGACGATAAAGATGGATTATATAGTTGCTCCTGGCCCGCTGAGACCGTGGAAGAATCATTCAGACATATTGACTGCGCATTCAATTCTCCCTGATAATTTTCATCTCTTCATATTCGGTGCGGCAGAGTCCGAAGGGTATTTACAGTTACTTAAGGCCAAGGCTATCAGCCTTGGCACCAGGGAACGGGTGCATTTCCTTGGCAAGATATCAGACGATGAAAAGAGGAAGCTGTTTTCTATATCAAAACTTTCGTTTGGAGCCTCTGTAAAGGAGGGCTGGGGATTGAGCAATATGGAATCACAGTCATTCGGCTGTCCGGTTGTAGCCTACGATGTCCCTGGTGTCAGGGACTCTGTGAGGAATTATGTAACGGGGAGGCTGGTTGAATTCGGAAACATTACAGCTTTGGCCTCCAGCGCCACGGAACTTCTTACGAACAGCAGTCTCCTCAATCAGTATTCAGAAAGATCAATTTCATGGTCCAGGAACTTTCAATGGCAGGAATGCTACAGGGACTTTCTGAATGCTACGGTAACATACGGCAGGAAACTCAAAGCCGAGGCGCCTGAAAACCGGTTTGATCTTTTTGCAAGATTGAGGGCACGTTAATAAACAGATTTGGAATCAGCATTCAAAGGTGCAATGTCGTACAATAAATCAGAGGGGCTGGGTCAGGATTTGAATGGCAGGAACAATTCTGCCGTTATTTCATGTTCTCCATTGCGCAGCGGGTTGGGGACGTACTCAAAGCTCCTTTACGATCTTGGGTTTTTTGAAAGCCTTGTTTTCTTCAGGAAGTCATCTGTTAGCGATGAGTCTGGGTATGAGAGTGTTATTAAACCGAAACCTGGACTATACTCAGCCCGTGCAATGCTCTCCGCCTTTGGAATCTCCTTCTGGAAAAAGTATATTCAAAAATATGGGTTTGCCCATCTTACATCCCCGGAATTTTTTCATTTGGCGAGATTTAACAAAAACTTAACCGGGACTGTTCATGACCTGCAGCCCATTGACGATAGGGTTTCAAGGAGTGCCTATTCGTATGCTTTCAAAAGGTACATGAAGAAGAACTATTCAGCAATGGGCAGGATGAAGGGAGTCGTGGCAATATCCAACGTAACGGCCCAGAAGATCGGGGAGAAAATTCCTGATGTTGATCCAGTGGTCATTCACCAGTGGACCGACAACAGATTCATCTTCCGTGACAGGAAGACCGTGCGAGATCAGCTTGGGATAGATGAGAAGACCAGGATCATACTGAATGTAAGTTCCACTGAACCAAGAAAGAACCTGGAATTCCTCCCCAGGATAATCGACAAGCTTCCTGAGGACTTCACCCTGCTTAGAATAGGTCAAAAGTCACCTCTCCTGGAAAGGATCGAGAGCCATAGGTTCGTGAATATAGAATCAGTGGCTGATGCAATTTACCCGCTATATTTCAATGCAGCAGACGTCTACCTCAGCCCCAGCCTGAGAGAGGGATTCGGCAGGCCCACCATAGAGGCTGTAAACTCCTCCCTTCCCGTGGTGGTATCAAATATCCCTATCAACAGGGAAATTCTCAGGGACCAGAAATTTCTGGCAGACCCCGATGATCCCGGCGATTATGTTTCTAGAGTCCAGCAAATGGCAGATATGGATGAAAAGGAAAGGAAAACCCTCTACTCCTCATTGGGAAACTATTACAGGGAAGAAAGAGCTCGAAAGGAGTATGCAGACTTTTATGAAAAATTAGGTGGAGTGACCTGAGTGGATAGTACAGCTACAAACGATACAGCCGATGGAAAGGTGCAGCTAAACTCTCGCTACATGCTTGTTCTTGTCCTTGCTCTTATACTGTACAATGCAGCATGGATCTACGTGAGTTATATTAGATACACATCCCTGAACTATTCAGTCTGGGATCTCGGCGTTAATTACGAAAGGGCGTGGCAGGTTCTACACGGATCACTGACGTCATTGCCGGATTTTGTTTCTTTCTTTACGACGGATTTCATAGTAGTTCTTCTCTCTCCGCTTTCTATGCTGGACCAGTTATCATCGTTGCTTGCAGCCCAACTTGCAGCAATGGACATTTCATGCATCCTGTTATACGGGATAGCAATGTATACGCTTCATGACAGGTGGAAGGCCATTGCCATCTCTTCCGCATTTCTCTTTTACCCGCCGCTGGCCGGCATAACATGGTTCGACTTTCATTACCAGGTATTCTTCATCCCATTCTTCCTGGCCGGATACTTGCTTTACTTGCGGGGACATTACATACCCTCAGGAATACTGATGGTACTGAGCGGAACGGTGCGCTTCCCTTACGTAATCTTTCCATTCCTTTTTTCTCTGATCATCATTCTTAATGAACTTCGCACGGGACATGACCTTGTTACCAGGAACCGGCTGTGGTATGCGGCAATTCTTTTTCCATCAACTCTAGCTCTTCTCATTGCAGGATATGTTGAGAGCAAAGGAATGACATACATTCATTTTCTTGCTTCGTCATTTGGGGGACCCACAAGTTTCCAGCATACTCCGGAGACGATCGCTTTAACCATATTTTTCATGTTTATATTTGTTCTTTTCATACCGCTGGTTTCCAGGAAATGGCTCTTATTTTTGATACCGTTCATCGCCCTGATTATAATATCCTCAAACACATATTTCCTTTATCCTCAATTTTTCCACCGGCAGTATGGTGGCCTGTACATACCATTCATTTTTCTTGGCCTTATCGACTCTGTAGTTGTGCTGAGAGATTATCTGAAGGTTCATGGCCACAACGGGAGGAAAATCATTAAAAAAATCAGGTGGCTGTCAAAGCATTCAGTTACAGCAATTTTTGTAGTAATGCTGGTATCCATTCCTTTTTTCCAGCCATACGGGCCGCTGAACTTTGCAAGTCCAAACAATTTTTACCTGGGCAGGGAAATTTCAAGCTCTAACTTAACGCAGTTAAATGGCCTCAACACAGTTATTTCCCTCATACCGGCAAATGCAACCGAGATACTGGTGCAGAACAACCTTCCTGAATATTTTCCTAGAACATTGTACAATAACACAATTCTTGCGCCGCCAATCGTCAACTTCGTGAATTTTTCCCTCTATTCAATTGAGATGAATATGTTCAATGTAACTGGACTTGGGGCAATAATGGCTCAATATCCGTTGGAGTATGTTCTGCTTGATTATGCATCCAGCCAGTTCACTGCCGGAAACCCCAGTCTGCACAATATGTCAGAGTTGATGGTCAGTTCCGGATATTATGGCGTTTATGCACAAAATGGTATCATTGTGCTCCTTGAGCGCAACTATACAGGGCATCCAGTGATGATGGTTGGGACTCAATATTTCCAGTGATAATTGGGTATAAGCATTCTACATGTAAGCTGCAGAATCATTTCTTAGCCAAACATGGAGAAAAAGAACGTGTTTTACAGATATTCTGCATTGGCTTGGCTTTTTCAACCCGTACGGATAAACTGCAAAATGCAGGTTGAGGGAAATCTTTATCATTGGTTCACCATTTATTGTGTATTATATGGATATCCATGAAATTAGCGAATACATCGAATCGGGAGTAGAAGCGCGGAAAGCACTTGATCCATCTCTGGTTCTGGAAACAGGCAATGAAATCGCAAGGTGTTTTGGCAAAGGCGGAAAACTGATTATTTTTGGAAACGGGGGGAGCGCGGCTGACGCCCAACATATTGCTGCGGAATTTGTGGGAAGGTTTGAAAAGGAACGCAGATCACTTCCAGCCCTGGCCCTTAATACAAACACATCCTCTATCACCGCGATTGGAAATGATTACAGTTTTGATGCAATATTTTCTCGCCAGATTGAAGCGTTTGCTGCGAAAGGCGATGTTGTGGTCGGAATTTCAACCAGTGGCAACTCCGCCAATGTAAATAGTGCGCTTGAAAAAGCCAACTCCGTGGGGTGTATGACAATTGCTCTTACTGGCAGGACTGGAGGAAAAATGGCAGGAATTGCGAAGAAGTCAATTATTGTCAGGAGCAACAGGACCTCAATAATACAGGAAGTACACATTGCAATAGGACACATGTGGTCAAAGATTGTGGAGGACACTATCTGAGAGCACGCATCACTCTTTCTCTGTATTAAAGTAAGAGACGCCATTAATTGCCCTACATCTTCAGCTCCCTTATGCACTTAATTAAAAGGTTGAAGCGATCAGAATCTATGGATTCAATAACAGCTTCAGAGGATGACTCTATTTCAGCCTCGCTGCGCGGCTTCTGCACACTCACCCTTAATCCAGAGAATCAGGATGAGGGGCGTTGCCGAATGGAGTAGTGAATAACTGTTGAGACCAGCAATCAATCCAGCCCGGCAAATCGTGGTATAATTCAGGCCACATTATCTCCATTTCTGGAGCATTTTACCAACTTCAAATTTCATTGAAGCAGAGATTTGCCTTTATGTTATCCTGCCCACGTACATCCTGGTAACGAACTTCAGTGTTACCGATGCATCTTTCTCGTATGTCATGAAAGCATCCTGCAGTTCCTTCATCATGGGATCATGCCCTGCATTCTCCTGTCCGAGGCTGTATGGCATTGATTCTTGCATTCTGGCAAGTTCACCGCTGGTCATCGAGAGTTCGCTGCTAAACTGGTTGTAGTCGAAACTCCAGCTGAAGAATTCCGTGATCTGCTCGTTGGTCAGTACATCGCTGCCTGAGGCGAGATAGTCTTTGCAATACTTCCTGCATATTCTTTCATATTCATTGGAGAAACCATCCCTGAGATCAACATCGTTCCAGATCATGGCAACGAGGTTAGGCGCCTTCAGTATTCTCCGGAATTCATTCCTTGTTTTCTGCTGGTCAACGCCTATGAAAGCGTGTCCTATTGTAATCATGCTAACGCTGTTTCTCTCCAAGCCCGTGTTTTGCGTATTGCCGTTGATAAATTGAACATTGTTGAAACCTGAGAGTAATCTTTTGGTTCTATCGACAAATTCGTCATTACGCTCAACGCATATAACATCATTTCCATGCTCAACAAAAATTCTTGCAATGAGGTCTCTGCCACAACCTATGTTTGCAACCGTCATTTTCGAATTCAGGAGAAATTTATCCGTAAGTATCTGTTTTATTTTCTGTGCGTATGGGATAGTGGAGGCATTGCCACTGTGTGTTTCATCAGTATTAATTCCCTCGTTCACAAAAAGAGATTCCAAGTGAATTATTAATCCTTATCAATGCTCAATATTTCCAGCAGGAGTTTTAATATTCATAATGGGTGATAGATGGAACTTAACACCAATATTAAGTTTGATATCGATTAGATGATAAACCCTATGAAATTAGATGAGGAATACGACCATGTAAAAATACCATGGGCGGTCTCTATGACCTGATCTTTTTTATCTTTCCTGATATTTCCCTAACCATGGATATAATTTCTGGCAAGAAGATAATCGTAACCGGTGGTGCCGGATTCATAGGAAGCAACCTCGTTGATCGCCTTTCTAAGAATAACGAGGTTCTTGTGATTGATAACATGCACACCGGGAGCGAAAATAACATAGAGGGTGCTAAAAAAGAGGGAAAGGTAACTTTCCAGAAAGGGGATGCCAAAGACATCGGCAAATCCGCGTTCAAGGCTGATTATGTTTTCCACATAGGCATATATTCCGCATCACCAATGTACAGGGCCAACCCGCACCTTATAGCTGATGTGGTTGACGGTATGATTAGCGTCCTTGAATACGCAAAATCCAATGGATCAAAAGTGGTTTTTGCCTCCACATCCTCCATATACAATAGTGTAGACCCACCCCACAGGGAAGACTGCATCCCCCTAGTGACTGATTACTATACTGAAGCAAGGATAGCAGCAGAACGCGTTTCCGAACTTTATTGCAAACTCAACGGACAGACAGTTTCTGCAGTCAGGTTCTTTTCCGTTTACGGATGGCATGAAGAGGCAAAGAAGGAATATGCCAATCTCGTCACTCAATTTATGTGGGCAATAAAGAAGGGCGAACAACCGATCATATACGGCGACGGCAAGCAGAGGCGGGATTTCATCTTTGTTGACGATGTAGTCGAGATACTGATTCGATCGTCCCAGTTGAAAGGATACAATGTCATTAACGCGGGAACAGGCAGGAATTACGATCTCAATGAGATGCTGGAGAAACTGGACAGATACATGGGTAAGGAAGTAAAAGCAAAATATATCGAAATGCCGGTCAAGAACTATGTGATGGAAACTCTCGCAGATACAACAAGGCTCAAGAGTCTGCTAAATTATGAACCAAAGGTTTCGCTGGATGATGGGATAAAGAAATTACTGGGAATCTAAGATGAAGAAAAGAATGTTTATGTCGAAGACTCCACTTCGAATAACTTTTGTGGGTGGAGGCACTGATATAAAGGACTACTACTCTAAATACGGAAAAGGTGCGGTCCTATCTGCTTCAATAAATAAGTTCATTTACATTATAGTCAACAGGAAATTCGACAGCAAGATCAGGGTAAGCTACTCCAAGACCGAAATCGTGGATTCAGTGGATATGATAGAACATCCGTCCGTGCGGGAAGCGCTGAAGCTCCTGAATATAGATGGAGGCATTGAGATAGTAAGCATTTCCGACATTCCCTCCGGCGGCACTGGCCTCGGGTCCAGCAGCACCTTCCTAGTAGGGTTGCTTAACGCACTGCATGCATGGAAAGGGGAATTCGCATCACCGGAACAACTGGCGCAGGAAGCCGTCAAGATCGAAAGAGAAATACTTCGTGAACCCGGTGGAAAGCAGGACCAGTACATGGCTGCGTATGGCGGCGTCAATTATCTTGAATTTTACCCAGACGAGAGCGTATTAGTAAAACCTGTAATATCATCCGAGGAGACAAGAGAAAAGCTCCAGGAAAACCTTCTTCTTCTATATACGGGTGTGCAGCGTGCATCGGGAGATATACATACCGCACAGTCAAAAAACGTTGAGAGCAAGTCAAGAAATTACGAGGAGATGGTTAGGATAGCAGAAGAGGCATATTCGAGGCTTTCAAACGGAGATTATGAATCAATGGGACCATACCTGCACAGAAACTGGATGCTGAAGAAGGAACTCAGCAACGGTATAAGCAATTCATTCATTGATGATGCGTACAACAGGGCGATGAGATGCGGAGCAGGAGGAGGCAAACTAATCGGTGCTGGCGGCGGGGGTTTCTTGCTTTTTTATGCAAATCCTGGCACCCAGGAAAAAATCGTGTTGGAACTGAGCCAAATGAAGCAGGAGCCGTTCAGGTTCGAGTTTCAAGGTAGCAGGATCGTTCATGTTGGCGATTGAAAACAATTTCGCGGATAAAAATAAATAATTATATGCCCGGCTATAATGATCTTGTATATGCCAATATATGAGAGTGACGAGCATGAGATACTGAATGAGAAGACAGTGCTGTTCGATCACGGAGTCAAGGTTTCTAAGGGCATCCTCTACCTAACAAGCAAGAGGATAATTTACGTCAAAAATGGAAGGAGGGGGATTTTCAGGGCAGCTCCATCCCTCGTGGAACTGGAAGTGAAGCTGGATAGTCTTGATGACGTCGGGAAGGCTATACCGAGGCTGAAAATTGCAAAGAAGAGAATTGTATCTATCAAGTTTTATGAGGGGGCGTCTCTTCAGTCAAAGGATTTCACAGTATTAAATCCAGAACTCTGGGAGAAGAGCGTGAGGCAGTGGGCACTCGAGTACAAAAGGCGTGTAAACGATGAAAGCCGCAGGAACATCGAGGACGAGAAGAAGCGTGAATTAGAGATGGCCAGGGCAAAGGCTCCAACTGCTAACATAGGCTATGTTTATTATGGGAAGGAAGGCCAGAAGAAAAACCAGGGAAAAAACGCAATAAAGACTCAGATCGGCAAAGTAGTTGAAGAGCCGATTGAAGGTAAGGAAAATCAAGAGCTACCAGAATTATGCGAGAATTGTGGAGCGGTGATACCACCTGGGTCTAAATTCTGCCCTGAATGTGGCGCACCTGTTGCAAGTGAAGAAGGCAAATAGTATCTTTCATCATCTTCTTCCTGTATTGATACGATCAGTTAGATGCATATTCAAGGGATTTAGTGAGGTATCTGTAGTAGACAGTTCTGGAAAGACTCAGGGAAAGTCTTCTCATGAGGTAGGCAAGAATCCAGACGAACTGGTAGCGTGATGATGCATATTTCAGGCATAAAATGAAATTGAAATATTCATTGAAAGATACTTTGTTTCTTCTATCACTGCTAATGAAATAGAGATTAATCTTATGTTGAATGAGTTGGCAATTAGCAAGTCTTTCACCATCAAGCCCCTTAGAGATCCTTACAATATTATCAAAGATTTTTACCGTGTTGTAAAAAAAAAGTTCCCTGCGTTCAAAGAAATTACTCTTGCTACCTGTATAAGTCGTTGTGCTCTCATGCAACCTATACCTTGTAAGTCTATCCGGGATCAAGGCAAGTTTCCTTCCATAGTTAAGCGCTGAAAAAAACAGGAATTTATCTATACTCTGGTAGGTTTGTGTGAGTTCGTCCAGTACATTTGAAAGAGTACTTCTCCTGAACGACATACAGCTTAGATACCAGTCTACTCTGTGTCTGATCATTGAAGACAATTTGGAATTATGATCCACATCAGGACTAAACTGGATTCCATTCTTGATATTCTCTGAAGGATTATTGTCAATCACTGATCCAGTTTCATTAATTTTTACAATTGAATCATGAATGAAGTCCAGGGAAGAATCTGATCCGATTATACGGTCAAGAACAGTGAGTTTTGAACTCTCAAATTCATCATCATCATCCAAGAGACATACAAAATCACCTTTGCACTCTTTCAGTCCAGCAGATATCTTGGCACCGAGGCTCTTTTCATCAAAGTAAATTCGTCTGACATTCATCCTATCCAACTGTTCGTCGATTTGCGTATCCTCAAAACCCTTCACAACAACTATTTCATAATTTTCTCTGTTGTACTTCTGTGCCAATGCGGATCGGACTGCACCAATGAGGTGTTCCTTCCTTTTATAAGTGTAAATGAGAATAGAGAAATAGACCAATCAGATCTATACGTGATCTGATCGAATAATCATAAATCTTTCCCAGGATCTGGATTATCACAGCGAATCAATAAAGGTTCTCCACTTTCTGGTAAATCCTCAACAAGTTATCCTTGAATTTTTCGCGAGAAAATTCAATTGATCTTTTGAATCCGGCTTTTCTGAGAACTTCTGTCTTTTCGAGCGCTTCCAAAATCCCTGAATGGCAACCTTCAACACTCGGTTCTATGTACACAGCGGAGTTTTCAGCTATTTCCCTCATTACTTCTATATCTGAAACGACTGAAGGCAGCCCAGTTGCCATGGCTTCGATCAATGGCATACCGTAACCTTCATTTAAGGTAGGAAATAGCAAAATATCACAGGCATTGTATATCAGGTTCAATTTTTCAGATGACAAATCTCTGTATGTTATACTATTTCCGAGTGGAGGACCAACCCTTACCAATCTGTACTTGTCCCCTAGTTTCTTCATGGCCTCATTCACAACTGAAAGGTTCTTCCTTTTCAGCGCACTAGAAACGGAAAGGATAAGAATCTTATCCACAGGAAGGCCGAGTTCCTCTCTCAACTTATTTCTGTCTTCGATATGAAAGAAGGTGTCAGGAGGAGGGCGGTAGACTACCTCTATGTTCCCGGTAAATCCATAGTCCATGAGACTTTTTCTAATGTATTTAGATGGAGATATCACATTCTCAAATTTCAGGAATCTATCTAACAAAATTTTTGAAACGTTAAAATTTTTTCTGTATGCTTCATCCTCACGGTTTAGAAAAAAGAGGTCATGGATAGTAACCAGGTCTCCAGTATTATTCCTGAGTACTGGAAGCCCAAAGGTAGTATAATGAATCGGATTCTGCCGAAGTTCTCTGGAAAGTTTTCTGAAAATAATTTTCCCTAGCAGGTTGTTTAATGCCCACCCATCACCGGGGACAAACCTGAGCAATCCCTCTTCCTCTCTTACACCGAATTTGCCGGAATAAGTCAACTGTTTCTTAGAGTTCAATAAGACTATACGACTGCGGCCAGATATATTAGAACATTCTTTAGCGTAACCGTTCAGGCTACTGTTCAGTTTACCAGACCCGAGTATGACGATCTTGGACATTCAAGAATTGTAGAACGCTTCGTGGATTTATTGTTTTCTACGACACGGTTTACAGAAAATACTGTTTACTATTATCATCATTGCTAAATAGAATTTGGCTCGGTGACTTGCTAGGAGAGCAACCGTCAATGATTCAACCAAATTAAGTGGACATAAAAGTTAGTCCCTGAGGGCTTCCACTTCCGACCGTTTCCATTTTTTGCCAAACACTGAAATATTATCAAAGAAATGGCTCTTCACGGAATTCAGTGAAGCGTGTTCTTCATGGACAGCCGATGCAGAAGCTTCCACTCTTACAGCCAAGCCCATTTTCCTCGCTCTCAGACAGTAATCAGCATCTTCAAAGCCATTTACGTAATCCTCGTCTAATAAACCTATCTTCCTGAAAGCAGCATTGGGTATGAAGAAAAGGGCGCCAGTAACAAAATCCAGCGAACCCGGTCTAGTGGTAGTTCGATGAAATGCTCTTACATATTTCACTCCCCTCCTTCTCGCCTCCAGCGCTGAACGAATTGTATTGAACGGAGCTCCTTTTGTCAGGTCCTTGAAGAAAATCGTCAAAGTGTTGAAGTACAGCAAACCACCATTATGCTGTATTTTACCGTTACTGTATCTGAGAAGGCCACCAATCACCCCATCGTTGCTTGTAATTGAGTCAACCATATTCTTTATTGTAGTGGGTTCAACGTAGCAATCATCGTTCAGGAGAAGCACGTTCTCGTCATTGACCATGGCCAATGCATAATTTATGGATCTGGCAAAAGAGAAAGTCGGCCCAGAGGAAACGACTGCTGTAAGAATTGAGTTATTCGGAAGTTGTGATCTTCTGACACTGTCGAGGCATTTCTTGAACTTTTCAGATTCCAATGAAGATGTGGGCACTATTATCCTTATCGGCTTTCCCCCAAAAAACGTATCACCTGGTATTATATCTGTTGCGTTAATCAATCATTCCAGTTAATGAAGCAGACATTTTAAATCTTACAGTTTCGTGCAGGTTAAATCTCTTATAGAAACATTGATATATAAAATCCAGGCACAAGAAAGAATATTTAATCAATTGTACTTCTCACTTGTGAAATCTGTTATCCTGGCAGCCGGACAAGGTACTAGAATGAGGCCATTATCGTATATAATACCCAAAGTGCTTCTCCCGGTGAGGGGTAAGCCAGTCCTCGATTACCTCCTTACAAATCTAGTGAATCTACCTGTTGAACACCACTACTTGGTGGTTTCAGAACACTATGACACAATCCAGAATTATCTGGAGAAGACAAATATGCATAATGTTTCTGTTGTAAAGGGTCTGGGATGGGAAACTGGCGGAGACTTATCCATTGCACTTCAGGAAATTGGAATGGATGATGACCTCGTGGTTATGAATGGTGATATAATCACAGATGTAAATCTGGAGGAACTGTTTGATTATCATCTGAAGGTTGAAGCCCCTGTTAGCATGGCCTTATTTGAGCTTAACGATGAGGATGAAGCGAAGAGATTTGGGCAGATATCTCTTGAGAAGGACGGATCCATTTCCGAGTTCCTGGAAAAGAATGAGAAAATAAAGAGAAAATCAAACCTTGTTAATGTCGGATTTTATGTCTTCGGGAAAAAATTCCTTCAGGAAAGTGCTGATTATCTAATCCCGCGGAAATTCAAACTTGAGACTGAACTGTTTCCGGACCTGGCAAAGAGACACATGCTTTTTGGCATGCCTATGAAGATCAACTACTGGTGGGACGTTGGAACCATGTCATCGTACCTGAGGGCCGAGCATTACTTTATCAACGGTCAAGGTATAATCCCCCCATAGGTGTCATTTATGAAATTAGCCGTTATAGGACTTGGCTATGTGGGTCTTCCGCTGGCTTCCCTTTTGTCCCGCGATTTTGATGTGATTGGATTCGAGGTTGACAGATCAAAGGTTGAGAGCATAAATCGCGGTAAAGTGCCGATAAATGAACCCGGCCTCGACGAGGAACTGGTAAAATCTCTGAAATCCGGCAGACTGACTATTACCAGTGATCCGAAAAATTTGAAGGAAACCACGGTCAAGATCGTGACAGTGGGGACGCCGTTCAGCCTGGAAAGTAATAATGTTGACTATTCTCAGTTGGAAAGTTCGCTTGATGCTATTTTACCAAATCTGAACAAAAAAGATGTGATCATACTGAAATCCACGGTTCCTCCAGGTACAACCATGGGTCTGGTAAGAAAAAGGATTGAAGCGGTTGGCTATAGGGTGCCAGAATCCATAGGACTCGTTTTTTCCCCAGAGAGAATGATAGAAGGTCAGGCCATGATTGATTTCAGGGCCCTTCCAAAAGTTGTAGGTGCTTCCGACACAAGGTCTCAGTCTATTGCAGTGGAGATATTAACAAAACTCGGCGGCAAGATCATAACAGTAACAGACCCGGACACCGCAGAGATGGTCAAAATGGTTGACAATTATGCGAGGTTTGTATTTCTTGGGTTGACAAATGAATTGGCTCTCGCTTGCGAGAAAGTGGGTGTCGACGTCCTTGAAGTTATAAGAACAGCGAAGGATGATTACCCTCGGAATGCCGGCCTTCTCGTTCCCGGACCTGGCGTTGGAGGCTCCTGCCTGAACAAGGATCCGTTCATTCTACAGGCCATATTGAGAGGTAGAGGACTGGAACTCGATATCGTGAAGTCGGCCCAGCGTGTGAATTCACTGATGCCAATACATGTTGCCGAACTCGTTTCAAAATACAGACATAATGGCAATGTTGCCATACTGGGTGTTGCATTCAAGGGTGACACCGATGATACCAGATTTGCTCCATCTTATGCTGTAAGAAGTGAGTTAATAAGGAGGAAATATGGAGTCAGGCTTACAGATCCTTTCGTCAAGGGTGACGGCATAAACAAGGATCTCTATGAATCCTGTAATGGAGCTAGTGTCGTTGTTGTTCTAACAGATCACAGTGAGTACAAAAATATTGATCTTGGCAGGCTTAAGGAATTAATGACTGAAAATCCACTAATCATTGACGGAAGGGGATATATAGACAGAGAACGGGCTGTAAAACTTGGATTCGAATATCATGGGTTAGGTAGATTATGAAAACTATACTTATTGCTGGTGGCGCAGGGTTCATCGGCTCACACTTGACCGAAAGCCTTCTGGATAAGGGATATAATATCACCGTCGTTGACGATCTCTCTAGCGGACTGGAAAAAAATCTGTCAAAAGTTCGATCCAAAATAAAATTTGTAAGATCGGATATTTCAGAATTCAAGAGCAAGGAACATTATGATGTAGTTGTCAATCTAGCGAGCAGAGCGAGCCGAGTCGAATGGGAGACCCTCCCTGTGGAAGTAGCACTAACAAATTCCATTGGGAACAACAACCTGATTAAACTGGCTCTTAGAGAAAAATCTCTATATATCTATGCATCCAGCTCCGAAGTATATGGTGACCCGGACGTGGTTCCAACACCTGAGACATATGTAGGCCGTGTCAGTACAACCGGTTCCAGGTCTCCCTATGATGAAGGGAAGAGATTTGGAGAAGCCCTAACCAAAGGATATGAAAGAGAATACGGGCTAATGAACATAATTGTAAGGCTCTTTAATACCTATGGACCGAGAATGCGGGGCGGCGATTTTTATGGGCGTGTTGTTGACAGGTTCGTTCAGCAGGCAATTGCAGGTATTCCGATAACCATATACGGAGACGGTAAACAAACGCGGTCATTCACATATGTGGCAGATAGCGTTAATGCATTGGAGACATTGATTATCAACGGCAAGCATGGAGAAGTCTATAATGTTGGCAATGACGTTGAGACAACCATTCTGGATCTTGCAAATGAGGTCAAACGAATATGCAAATCATCGTCACCGATAAAGTTCATGGACTTACCGGATTACGAACCAAGAAGGCGATCAGCCGACATAACGAAAATTAAAAATCTAGGTTTTCAACATAAAGTTTCCCTTCCTGAGGGGATAGAAAAAATGGCTAACTATCACGGAGAAATGGGAAATTAATTTAACTTCAGAAAACATACTGCGGCATGGAAAAGGTTCTAGTGACCGGTGGGCTCGGGTTTATCGGTAGTCACACAGTTGATGAACTTATCAGATTAGGATACAGTGTAACGGTGCTTGACAATCTTGACAGGCAGGTACATCAGGGAAAGGTTCCGGCTTTCAAAAACAAGGATGCGACATACATCATAGGGGACATCAGGTATAAGAAGCATTGGATGAAGGCATTAAGCGGCATTGATTACATCATTCACCTTGCAGGGGCAGTCGGTACTGGACAGAGCTTCTGGCAACCCAGCAAGTATCTCTCTGTAAATACTGTGGGAACTGCCATTCTCTTCGAGATACTGGAGAATGATGTCAATATTCGCAATCACATTAAGAAAATTGTTGTGGCATCATCCAAAAGCGTCAACGGCGAAGGGGCTTACATATGCAATACTCATGGCGTTAAGTTCCCTGAGACCAGAAACATCAGCGATCTATCCTTGCACAAATGGGAACCAATGTGCCCTGAATGTGGGAAAGTAATGGGACCTTATCCTTTACCAGAAACAAAACCTGTACAGAATCCCAACCCTTACTCACTGGGGAAGTACACAACCGAAATTATCTCACTCCAGTATTCCAAGCTCCTCAATATTCCAACAGTTGCTTTCCGCTACTTCAATGTCTATGGGCCAAGACAGAGCTTGAATAATCCCTATACCGGAGTACTTGCTATTTTTCTATCCAGACTGAAAAATGGAAACCAACCCACTCTCTTTGAGGACGGGAAGCAACTTAGAGACTATGTCTACGTAAAGGATGTTGCAAAACTCAATGTTGCCGCCCTCAAGAATGGAAACGGGGTGTACAATCTTGGAACTGGAGAACCTACTTCCCTGCTGGATATTGTGAAGCTACTCAGCAATGGACTAGGACTCAATATATCTGCTAAGATCCTTGAGGAATTCAGGCCTGGCGATAACAGGCATGACTATGCGGACACCAGCAGGCTCCTGAAGGATTTTGGCGCTATAAAGTTCACTAAGTTGAACGAAGGCATAAAGGAACTGATGGAATGGTCAAAGGGGGTAGACGCAATAGACAACTTTGAAAAACAGGAGAAAGAAAGGAAAAAATTTATTCCCTCATAATCCAGTAACTTCAGCGAGACGCATTACGCAGTTTTCCATCACACATATAGGTAATGAAACCTTCACTTCACTAGCTTGCCAATTCTTGAGATCAGAAGCTTTCTTTCCAACCGACGAATCATTGCTGATGCCCATTTGTTTGCCAGTTGAGTTGTATTGTTTCCCTTGAAGTTCTTTAAAGAGTTCAGATAGAGGTGTATCCATTTGATGTAATTATCTGCCTCTTCTGAGGGACTAGATGAGGTTGGATGATGGTACCTGTATATGGTAAGTGGATCTGGTTGGTGTATAACGGTTCCCTTCTCAATAGATTTCACAAAAAGTATATTGTCAATTCCCGTGGAGACTCCTTTTAGATAGTTTCCTTTAATAATGTCAGATCTGATGCTGATACTGCTGAGGTTGAAGGAAAATCCAATATCTTGCAGGAATCTAATTCGATTTAAATCTAGAGTCTTGGGAATCTTCATTTCCTCATCTATTACTTTCAAATTACTAGTCTCTTCAGGGGTCAAAATTTTCTGTTGGTCATCTATTGAGACAAAACCATTGTGAAAGAACGTTACATCCTCCTGGAATACTTCCTGAACCCATTCAATTTTACCCGGGCTAAAATAATCGTCGTCCTCCAGAAAGCAAACAACTTCTGTAGATAGTTCTCTGAGAGCCTCCAATATCTTGTCGCCTTCAGATATCAATTCAGTAAATAAATTTATGACGCCATTTTTTTTAAGTTCAAGATCCAATTGAGATTCCATAAATGACTTGACTACAACTACCTTTTCGGCTTTTATTCGCTGCGTTATCACAGATTCAACAGCACGGTGAATGAATTCTTGTCTTTTATGGGCTACTATTATAACACCTATTGACGGCTTGGACAAGGATGACACGATTCAACTTCCCTTCAAAATGTTCTTTTCAATAAATATCTTGAAATTCTTAATAAAGTCGGTCCAGTTGTATGCTTTGGCGGTTTCCATAGCCCCGGATCTGAGCGATTCCCTAAGGGAATCAGAAGAAAGAATCATATCAAGTTTATCTGCCAGCTCAACATCGTTGCCGGGGGCAGCAAGAACACAGTTATCCAAGTCCCTGGCGTATTCCACTGAACCTCCGTTAGCGGTCATTACAACCGCGCCCCCGCATGCCATTGCTTCAAGCGGTGGCATTGGCAGTGTTTCATTTACTCCAGTATTTACAAATATTGAACTCGTGTACAGTTTAGCCATGAGTTCGTCGTCTGTTATCCATCCGAGATACTCAAACGGAAAGTTCATCTTTGTCCCGACTACTGCACTTTTATGTCCTGCAATGACTACCTTGAAATCCTGCCTTTTTTTCCATAATCGGTTAACAGCGTTCGCGAAAACAGAGAAACCCTTGGTAGGTTCAGATCTTGCAATAGTGAATATCAACTTCTCTTTTTCATAATCCCTGGGGTAGAATACGTTGTGATCCACACCAAATCCTATGTATTCTATGTCAGTTCCAAATTTCTCCCTCAGATCATCCACAAGCCATCTGCTCTGGGTAAACTTCGGGACATCATTCCTGTACGTTTTAAGGACTTCTCTCTTGAAAATCTTCTCCCTGCTAAATTCAGTCTCATCTCCCTGCACAAAGTATGCCATTGGCTTCGAAAAATTCCCTGAGGCCCTAAGAGTGGGATGAAAACTCTGCCAGCTAGTTGCAACATACACATCCGGGATTTCATGCCTGTACAATATTGAAGGTCGAGAAAAATATTGTTGAAAGATAAATACCGGCCATCTTTTCAAGTTCAGATTGTCGGAGAATGATGTGATTGAATCGATTAAAGAGAAAAGATTGCCAGGACTGACTCTTTCAGCACCATAGAAGTTGAACACGTTCCTCCTCCGCCACAACATGTCAAGGTACTTCATGGAATGAAAAGCCAGAATCTTGCTCTGATAACCCTCTTCGCATAGTAATCTTGATATGGTAAACACATTTCTTGGCCCGCCGCCCCTGATCGGATCCATTACAAAAAAAATCTTTGTACCCAACTTCAAACTATCGACCCGCCGCCTATTTTATTGCAGCGTATTACATGAATCCTTTATGAACATTTCCACAAGTTTTAAGAGTTCAGCCGTTTGAAGTCGTCTCGGATCGGGCATGGGAGAAAGTTTCCCTTCATTTCAGTTTAATTCAAGAACACTGTAGACTCTTGCCAAGTCCATTCCACACCCATCCAAACCTGATTCGCCTGAGATCTTCCTGTAAATAACCGAAGGTCTAAGTGCTCTCTCTGCTCTGTTGTTTGTAGATTCCGACGGTCTGTCAATACCGAACCTGAAGAGATTGTTTCTCCTGTACTTTATCTCTCACTTCTGGGCAGATCAGCATGCATATCACTTCAAGATAGCCCTGCAGAGATTATGGCAGATCAATGGCAGCATTGTTGAATCATACCTAGGGAAATGGATATTATGGGCATCCAGGTCAAGGATGCCGGATATCAACTAGCTTGGAAAGACCGTAAATCGGTATCTCGCAGGCAGAATGGAAGCCATCAAATGTGGAATAAATTTAGCTGTTGCAGAGGGATTGAACAACAAGATCCGGACAGTATTCAAGCGTTCTTACGGGTTCAAGGCTCAGGAATATGGGGACACGATCATATGTCTTGTGGCAGGAGGTCTCAAGTTACCCCACAATGTTGAAGAGATCCAAGTTTGATAATTTTCTGTCACGACTCAATGAGATAATAGAAACGGTTGTTCAATTAAACTTTTTCTGCTTCAAATAAGATAACCTCTTTCAAGTCCGTTGGCATTACATCCCTAATCAATTCTATAAATTTGTTTCTTTTAGTTCCATACGGATTTAATCCGTATATTTTCTTCACTTTAAATTTCTGCGTAAGTAATTCCCTGATCTCGCTTGTTGTATATTCTCTTATGTGACCATATCCGCCGAAAACTCCATCGACTATGCTGCGTTTGGACCAATGTATATTTCTACCTAACAGTGCAGCGAACCTTTTGTGTACACTTACTGCGTTGGGAACACTGCCAACTAACATGCCACCCGGTCTTAAAATTTTATATATATTGGAAAAAACAACTTCATCGGGTGCCAGAATATGCTCCAATGTTTCATAAAATATGACAAGGTCAAAATTAATATTGGTCTTACTCTCAGCTACATTTTGATCAATCACATTATAAAATTCCGTCTTGACGCTGTTGTAATATGGATTTTTTAGATTTTCAAGATAATGTAAATTAGGTATAAGCGACGTATAAGAAGCATCCAATCCGGTTATGATCTCATTAAAAAGTGGATCCAAAATTGATAACCCAATGTTGGCAACTCTCATCTTGGGTTTTATATGGGAAGCAACATCGTTAACTATGAAGGAGAACCGTTTTTTGTGCGCTAATGCATATCCCTTCTCTTCTTCAGTCTCGCAAAAACTTATAAGTTTATCATATACCCAATTCGGTTCATATTTAGTAACTTGTTTATGCATTTTATCCTGATACCCTTAACCGTTCTCAATCTTTTAACTACTATAAACGTTTTTCTTAATAACGTCCTCCTTAGAGATAGCATGGAATCGATTATATCCCACCTTTCCAGGTTATACAATTTTGGGAAATCTACAAGTTTCTGTGCCTTCAATCCTATCTTGGTCAGTCCAAATCCTGATAGACCACAGTATTCAGGTTTCGTTTCTATCCTGACTCTATCAATGTATTCTGAACCATCAAAGGTCTTCCAGTTGTCTGGTTTTGAGCGGTCAGTAAAGTTAAAGATAGAATATGTGTCAACCCTGTCACTCTTCACCAGGTATGGAAAACAGCATAAGTTTTCGTGACATGAAATAAGATTCCGGATATGCCAGGGAGATGCAACTATGTCCTGCTCAATTATCACGTGATTGTGGCCCGATCCCCAATAATGATCTGACCCCCCTGGATTCTGGACAGATATTCTGTCTTACAATGAGACATTTTCCTTCAACCTCTCTTTCTTCTCAATTCTGTTCTTCGCTCTTCTCTCCTCCTTTCGGTATACCTCCTTAAATAGTGAGGCAAAGTTGTCTTATAGTGTTAGATATATATTAGATGATGAATTGAAAGGGGCTTGGGGGAACAATAACAGAGCGACGAAGATGGAAAGCTGAAGGGAAATTTGTCATCATACGTGGGGTCAAGGAAAACAACAGGGTTGTTGAAACATGCTGGAAATACCCTGTGGATCCAAGCATGTAAAACAAGTGGAATGAATCCTACGGCACCTTCGGACTTGTCGGCCTTAAGCCACTCTACAGGAGGATGGAACCTGGCGTCGGAAAGCTCATGAAGGAGAACGAGAAGCTGAAAGGTATCATAAAGGATCTAGGTCTTACACTCAGTCCTGAAAAAATACATTTGGTCGGAGCGGAGTATGGTTTTGAACTCCTTGGCTTCACGTTTGTGAGGCGTTACTCCGGAAAAAGAAGGAAGGTTACCACAAGATGGTACCCTTCTCCCAGGTCGGAGAAACGAATCCGGGAACGCATAAGGAACATGACGGGGAGGAACATGCTGGCGATAACCAAGCCGGAAGAGGCAAAGGAAACTCCCATACCCATACTGAAAGGATATGGGAATTATTTTGCATACAGCATGGGTGCGTCTATTTTCCATGAAATATGAAACTATCTGCAGAATCGTTTTATGACCATTTACTGCAACCAGCACAACCGGACAAGTCACTGGAGAAACTCTGAAATAGGGAAAAAATGGCTCTCGCTAATGGAATACGCCCCGTTATCTCTTTATTCCAAACGACATAATGCCATGTCATAACTATACCAAAGGGTAAAGGCTACGAATATCATGACCAGATATGACCTCAAAACTCTTACAGGGTGAACTCAATTTGATAGGCAAATTGCCGGATACCGCGGGAAAGACAATCGTGGACTTTGATCAGGATCTGGCATTGAAAAGCCTATCGGAACTTAGGAGATTATTCTACATTCAGAAATTACGGACCATTCATTAGAACGTGGGACTATTACCACTAAACGCGGACAAGTTTAGGAATATTGTAAAGGGGTTAAACGATCAGCCCTACAAACAATGGACAAAGATAACATACAAGGAGTCCGTGAAGAAATTCTGGGCATTTCTGATAGGTGAGGATATACCTAAGGACCTTATGGGAATGTTAAAGGCAAAGATTCCAAAGGACAATGGCAAAACCTCACAGGACTTGTTAATAGATGATATTCAAAAATTGATTGGGACTGCACGTAACAACCGTGATAAATGCGTCATCTCATTACTTTATGAGTCAGGAATGTGATCGGGTGAATTGCTTAACCTTAAGGTCGGTGATGTGGAACAGTTACCCGGGCGGTTGTGGATAAAGGAATATGCATGTAAAACTAACACCAGACAAACCGCAGTGGTCATGGGTCGCACAGTTGACATAATGAGGGAATTTCTTAACTTTCATCTTAGAAAAGATAATGCTGATAGACCGTTATTCTATGCACTCTCACATCCTGACATACCAATGACACACAGTAGTTTACAACGAATGATCGATACCTGTGTAAGCCAGTCAGGCGTTAAGAAGAAGGTTTATCCGCACTTATTCAGGCATTCCTATGCGAACCGAATGTCTGGCGTGTTATCAGAATCGACATTAAGGCAGCATTTAGGCTGGGAAATGGATTCTAAAATGCCCAGAACATACATTCACAGGAATGATCGGCAATTGGACATATCGGCCGCATATGGTAAGGTAAAGGAAATGAACACAAAACTGATCATTAAAGTGATTGAAAATCCGGAATGCCCAAACTGTCATGAAACCATTGATTCAAAAAAAAACACATTCTGGTCTAAGTACTGTGAACCATTAAACGTGAATGAATCAGTATATACAGAAGAACCTAAAACGATCGCATTACTTATTGAGAACATGAAAAATATGCAGAGTACTGTGGATCCTTCACTAAAACAGATTAACGAATATGAAGAAGCGACTAAAGCGGCATACGAAATCCTGCCGTCGTATGGTAAGACACTAGAAGAGCTGAAAGAACAGGTAAAGGCAAAGTAATTTTCCCCCCATTCTGAAAGCCAGGGACAGGGACAGTCGAATGAAAGGCACAGGTGTTGGTAAATACATTAAGAGACCGCAAAATGTCTAATTTCATTTCTAAATTAATGGTGAATAAAAATACCTCGGTGCCCGAGTACCGTAATTGACAGGCTTTCTTGGTCTGGGTGCCCCCGAGGGAAGAAAATCATAAAGGATAAACAGGTCAACATTATGGTATCAACAATAAAAATTAAAGGGGGAAAGCCTATTAGGATTTATGATAAGACGGAGGTGAAAGTGAAAAAATGAGTATAAAGAATATAATGCATGCTAGAAACAAATTTAAACTAGCGTACAAGAACTATGTGAGCGTTATGGGGAACATTTGGAGAGGAAAAAACAAGATTAAGGTTATCTTGCAGAATGGAAATTCAAACTATTTAAGCAACGATTCAGCTTGGAACTATGCTCAATTAATTGCTAATAAGAATGTCCATATTGCTGAATTACCCTCAGACAGTAATAGTATAAAATTTACTTATTCTGGTAAGAGCATAACAATAGAAGATGGTATCGGGGACATCTGGGGTGTTTTTGCCCGTGAGGAGTATGCTTTCCTTGAGGTTGAAAATGAAATAGTGGTAGATATAGGTGCTAATATTGGTGATTCCCCAATATATTTCGCATTAAATGGCGCAAAAAACGTTATCGCTTTAGAACCATTTCCCTACTCATATAACATAGCATTAAAAAATATCAAAAAAAATAATATCGATGACAAAATAATATTATTGAATGCTGGTTATGGTAAAGATGGTACTATAAAGATAAATCCTGATTTTGAAAACACCGCTGGTTCTGATTTAAAATCCTTCAATGATGGCGTGGATATTAAAATATTGTCATTGAAAAAGTTATTGAGTGATTACCATATAGATATGGCTGTTCTAAAGATGGATTGCGAAGGCGGTGAGTACAATTTACTTAAGGAGGATAACGATACCTTAAAGAAATTTAAAAGAATACAAATCGAGTATCACTACGGTTATGAAAAATTACTGGAAAAACTCGAAAATGCCGGATTCACTGTAACCTACTCTAAACCTGTGAAATATTTTAATAAAAATGCAACAGAACCGAATATGGTTATGGGTTATATCTATGCAAAATCAGGTGTGTTAAGAAACGCATTTCCACAGTTGACCAATAACGGATAAAGTCAATGTTTTTTTACCTTTATTATCTGTCAGAATGTATACTGTCGGATCCGGTTCACCGGGAAACATTGACATTTTAGGGTGAAAACGTCAATATGGGCACTGAAGGGCATGGATAACCGGCATACCTTTCATGCAGGGCCCATATAACGTTTTTTAAAAACCCTGCTCTGTTTAACAAATTCGTCCTGAATCTAATCGTTTTCGTTATTTCTGGTTTACTCCATCGTTGTATCCCTTCCTATCCGGGGTTTTTCATCTTTACCTCCTCCCTTGCTCATTGATTTATACAATCGTATACCCACAATCTCTGGTATCCCTCTGTCTCCAGACCTTCTCTGGATCTGCTGACACAGTTCTCCCCGAATTTACGCTTCACTGCAGAGACTATACCCTCGGTACCCGGCCATCTCATGCCATAATGATTCTCCTCTGCACATATTTTGTATCCCCTGTCCTCGTATTCCCTTATGGCTCTTCTCCCTTACTTGCTTCCGTTGTATCGGTTAGAGGAGGCGTTCTTCCTGATCTTATTGACCGGTTTAGCATGTATGGAGTGCGTAAGATCGAAGAGATCGTTCACGTCAAATGCACCGTCACCATAGAATTCCCTCGCGGTGACGTCTTTCATCACTGCTTCCGTTATGTGCTTCCCCGCAGTTTCAGGTTCTGACATTCCGTTTCCCTCAATGTGTGATTCTATGCCGATGATCTTCTTTGTCCTGACATCAGCTGTTATTATGAGGATGAAATGCTCCCTCTGCCTTGCATCCGGATCACTGTATTTCATGATCCTGTACGATCCCGCGTTGTTTGTCTTCAATCCGGTGTCGTCTGTACCGAGTTCTGCATATCTCAGGCCTGAAATATCGATATCAGGCATCATGTCATAAAAGCAGTTGGTAAGGAGTGTGCGGGAAATCCGCAAGCACTGTTGGACGAGAGGGTTCTGCGTATCGGCAGGACTTTACTCTATTTCCGGGAGGGCCTGGAGATGAGATTCCTCGGGGCTACCTACCAATACGTAACACCAAGGGAGATGAATTTGAAATGCACGGACTAGAGACAAAAAACCTGAAATCTTATAAGACAATATTGTATCCAATTAGCGGAACTAACCAGTTTTACTTCGCAGAAAAATAAACATTTTGTACATAGTCCATCCCAGGCTGGTCCACAAAAACTTTTCTACCTTCAAAGTCCACAGAGTATGCAAAGTCCGAAAGAAATTTGATTGACGCGTTCTTAAGTACCCGTGAATGGGTCTCCAATATTATTCTAGGTCTAAAATCCTTAAGGATTTGTTTCGCTCCATTCAGTACATCCAACTCAAAACCTTCTACATCAATCTTCATTAACGTTGGTCCTTTGTCGTAGAATGAATCCAAGGTGACTGTGGATACTTCCTCTATTTTTCCACCCCCGATTTTTGCACCCATGTTTCCGGAAATATGTAGTTTTGTCTTACCATTACTAGAGCTGGCAGCATAATTGTAAGCATCAACATTCTTAGCAGCGTTGATTCTGAGGTTCTTCAGTAGAATATTGAAGTTATCTTTGAGAGGCTCAAGACTTATTACCTCTTTGCTTCCAGCATAATTTGAACACAGCAGGGCATAATCTCCAAACTGTGCGCCCACATCTAGAATAACATCGTTTTCTGTAGGAGCGAACCCTTGAAAGCTGCTATATATTTTGTCAATGAAGACTTCTACAATATCCTTCCCCGGAGTCTCATCTGTGAATTCTATACCAAAGTTTCTCTTCACATATTCCTTTGGAAGATAATCCCAGCTTTTCTTCCAATCTTTATAGTTCAAAAGCCTGTTCTCCTTTCTTAAAAGGTGGGAAAGAATCAATCCTAGAAAGGTTGAATTACCTCTGATTGCCTTTATATCTTGAAGGTAGCGATATTTCCAGACCAGTTTGTTTGCTATATGATTTTTTGGTACAAATGAACCATACTGGTTACTCATCATTTTACTCAGAATAAGATCACTGCTTTTCAAGTCTTGATATTTAAGTTGATTCATCATATGTTAAAACTTATTTCATTGGTTGGTATAAGTGCTCTTTATCGGTTCTAATGTATGTAGCTTTTCATTATCTCGCATTATATAGTCTAATGAGAGCGGTATTCAAACTTATGAGAGATATAGCTGGTATGTAAGCTGATTGAAGATTTGGCAATATTTTAAAGCTTCCTTACTCCACATTCGTAAAGAATTATGAATAAATTATCATGGAAAATGATGTTGAGATGGAAACATTTTTTTGGGGCAGCAAAACCAACATACTGTGGCAAAAAACGGCGAGTTTATAGCTTTTGTAGGTCTTGATGGTTCAGGCATTTCGACTCATTCGGATCTGCTTGGAAAATGGTGACAGGAATCAGGGAAGAGAATATACCCTACAAAGAGGTTTTCTCAAGGACCAATCGGTTTTCTGAAAAGATAGGCACTAAATGGTTATTTCAGAACATTTCAAAAGCTTCCGGATGTAATGAGTCTCCTTTTTGCCGCAGGCAGGCTTTATGACCTTAACGGCGTAGTTTATGGCCTCAGAGGCAGAGAAGATTCCGCGCAGATAGGAATCATCAAGTCAGAAAGCGAGAGATATTACGTTATTTCTGACAGGTATATGCTTTCAGCGCTAGCCTATCAGAGTGTGCTGGTTGGCGAGAGAAGCGTTGATCTTGACTGGATGATGGAGCTCAATATACTGGCGAAGATATTCACCCCACATATCGAGGAAAAATCTGGGTACCGGTTAAGAATTCTCGGCCCCTCCATTTGAGTTCCCACAAATCTGAAGATTTATGGTGTACTTGATGGAAAGGCCACTCAGGTTCACGGAATACAGATGTGTCACTGTCTTAAAAAACAATTCGTTCGTGGTCTGCACATATTCCTTGAATACACTTTCGGACATGGGACTGGCCAGTAAGTTGCTTATCTCAAAGCTTTCAGTGTTGTTTGAATACATCCCTTGGGTATAAATCATAAATGTTTCAAGGGAAAGATACTAACCAATATTCAGGGCTGGATCAACCGGGAAACTGGTTCCGGTCGGTAAACTTACAGGCAGTGTGATGTTTGATAGTGCAGTGTCGTTGGTAACGTTAAGTGCATTACCATCCAAGACATAAATACAGCTTGTTTCAGGATCAAACGAGATTCAACTGATGAAGTTACACTGTGCTTTTACTCCGATTGTAGTGGCCATGCTGTTTGTGCAGGTATTAATGACCAACACGGACAGTGTAGATTCCTCATCACTAACAAAGTAAACATTGTCGTTGACGGGATCAAAAAGACCCATAGAAGTATTAGCCGGTACGCTTATTGTATGAAAAACAGTGGAACTGCCATAGTTTTAAACGTAGAGCATATTGGCATAAAATGAGGGAGGATATCAGTTTATTATCTCCATTTTTTCTGGCGACACGCTACTAGAGCAGCAGGTTCTCAATGTTCAGCCCATGCCCATTTTGTTTGTCTTTCGAGGCAAGTAATTTTTTGTACTGGTTGACAGTATGCATCTCGGGCATGTCCACGAGTTCACCCGATTCCAGTTTCTCCACTATTTCCCTGACGCCTTCTTCAATAGATATCTTCGCTTCGAATCCCAACTCTTCCTTTGCCCTCCTGAAGGAAGCCCTGTAAGACCTGGTATCCGGGTCACCGTACCACTCAATTTCTGACTCAATGCCCACAGCTTTCCTGACTGTTTCCGCCAGATCGCTCAGTTTAACGTTCAGCTTGTCCGATCCAATGTTGTATATCTTTCCTGAAACAGTCTCGGGTTCCGATTCAAGCGTTTGTAAAAGTGCTGCAGAAATATCCTTGATATGAACAAACGGCCTGTACTGGGTGCCATCCCTCATCAGGCGCACCTTCCTGTCTTTATAGGCATACACTGTCATGGCATTTATTGCAATGTCCAGCCTCATCCTCTTGGAATAACCGAACGCTGTTGCCAGTCTCAGAGCAGTGGCGGTGAAGTTCCTGTCTGCTATTTTAGTGTTATCCTCCTCGACTGCAACATTGGCCTGGGCATATGCGGTGAGGGGATTGGTAGGGGTATTCTCATCCGCTATAGAGTCAAGAAAGCCATACACACTACAAGATGAGGAAACAACATACCTGGAAACCCCAAGCTTTTTTGCAAGTCTTGCTACCCTGACCCTGCCAAGATAATTGATGTCCCAAGTCTTAATGGGGTCCAGGTCGCCACTGGGATCATTGGAAAGAGCAGCAAGATCGATGACGCCATCGTGTCCTTTCAGCAGGTTTGGATCAAAGTACCTGATGTCACCGGTTATGAAGTTACACCCCATATCCCGGTACTCGCTTTCAACATCATCATAGTTAAGGAATTTTCTGTCTATAACCGTGACCTTGTGCCCCTTCTCAACAAGCATCGGCACGAGAGCCCTGCCTATATATCCTGCTCCTCCGGTTACAAAGATTTTCATTGTCTATCACCATATTCGAATACATTCTTAATTTCCTTCAGCCCTGGCCACTTTGTATCCTTCTCAGATATAACCGGCTTATCAAAAGGCCACTCCACTCCGACATCAGGGTCATTCCATATCAACCCTCCCTCGGAATTTTTGTTATACTCCGACGTTGCCTTGTACAGCACCACTGCATCTGTCAAAGCAAGAAATCCGTGAGCGAAGCCTTCCGGCACCCACAGAATCAGATGGTTCTCCGAAGATAGTTCTCTGGATACATACTTCCCATATGTAGGGGACCCTGCCCTAACATCCACAGCAACATCAATTATCTTACCATGTACTACCCGCATCAGTTTTCCCTGGGAATATGGCGGTTTCTGGAAATGCAATCCCCTCAAAGTACCCGCAACTGAAAAAGAATGGTTATCCTGCCTGAAATACCTCTTTATGCCCATGCCAGAGAAGTCGGACTCCTTGAAAGACTCCAGAAAGTAACCTCGTTCGTCTGGAAACGCAATGGGTTCAATAACCTTGACGTCAGGGATTTCTGTGTTAGTTAGCTTGAATGGCATGTCTGTGTATCGTCAAGCAATATATGAATTTTGCAAAATCACTTATCCACCGTTTTCCGGAATTGCTCAAGATTTGATTTGACCGAATAGAAATCAGTATTGAGCAAGGACTTCGCCTTTTCTATGTTAAGAGAGGAGTCAAAAGGTCTTCTCGCCACCATCGTTTTAACTTCGCCAGGCTCTCTTATCAGGTCTTTAGGCAGATCAAAGAATTCAGCAATCTGGATTGCCAGGTCATTTCTTGATATTCTTTCACCAGCAACGTTTATTATGCCTCTCTGTCCGAGAGAAACGAGATCCCGTATTGCCGCTGCAAGGTTCCTTGCGTGTATTGGAGAGTAATACCCTGGTATAGCGTTAACTGTTTTTCCCTCACTGAGTGTATTATAAACGAACCTTGGAAAATTACTAGTATGACCAAACACTCCCGATGTCCTGACTATAAGCGAATTCTCATATGAATCCGCAAAGACATCGCCAACCAGTTTTGACAGTCCATAGTAGTTAATCGGGTTCGGGAAATCACATTCAGAATAATTGCCTTCATTTCCATCAAAAATGTAATCTGTGGACACATGCACAAATGGTATTCCAAGCGATCTTGAGCACGAGGCCATGGTCCCAACCGAAAGGCCGTTGACCTTATAGGCATAGCCTTTCTCCCTTTCACACCTGTCAACATTTGCAAGAGCTGAAGCGTTTATGAGCAGATCAGGGTCAATGGAGATTATTTTCCTTTCCAACTCCCCCATGTTTACTGCATCAACTTGAAATTCGCCTGAATTTCCATGGTAAAGTTTGATCGATTCAGGATACAGTTCTGAAAGCTCTCTGCCAAGCTGTCCGCCGGCACCGATAATAAGAATTCTGTCCAAGATAAATCACCTACAACTTGACACGTGAATCCCTGCCAAGTACAAAGGTGTATCCTGCAGTAACGGATTTACCATGCTCGATGACTACATTGGGTCCAATGAGGCTACTGATCATTCTGTTTCCGTTGGGTAAGGATATCTGGGCATTGTCCATGACAATTGAGTCGTCAATTTCGCTACTGCTGATAACACACTTTCTTCCTATGCTTGTATATGGTCCTATCCTGCTGCTTTCAATCCTGGAACCACTGCCGATGAAGCATGGACCCTGTATGATAGAATCATCAGATACGGTTGCCCCTTCCTCTATATTTACCCTCCCAAGGATCTTTGCGCTGGTCTTTATGCTGGAATGGTTCTCGGGAAGCTTGTCCATAACCATCCTGTTGCAATCGAGGAACTCATCGACTGTTCCAGTATCTTTCCACCAGCCATGGATAACTGAATACGTAACTCTGCTTCCCTCGGTTATAAGGTTCTGTATTGCATCGGTAATTTCGAGTTCTCCCCTGGCGGAGGGCTTTAGCTTCTCAATGATAGGAAAAATCTTCTGGTTAAGGAAATAAACACCTGCTATGGCTAAGTTTGACCTGGGTTCCTTTGGCTTCTCCACCAGCCTGATTATTTTCTTTCCTTCCACCTCGGCGATTCCAAACCTTTTAGGGTCATTCACCGGTGTCAAAGCTATAAGGGCGTCGTAATTTTTAGAATCATACTCTTCATAGAGGGATGTGAAACCATTCTGAAAGTAATTGTCTCCGAGCGCTACGACAAATTCATCATTTCCCACAAAATCAGATACCATGCCGATGGCATGAGCTATTCCCAGGGGCTTACCCTGATAAGTGTAAGATATCTTGACTCCCCACCTGCTGCCATCTCCGTAATATTCCTGCACTTCCCTGCCGCCGACCTCGCCGATAATGACATTTATGTCTTTTATTCCCAACTCTATGATATTATTTAGAACGTATTCACTGACAGGTTTACCAGCGATTGGCAGCAGTTGCTTGACATCGGTATAGGTCAGTGGTCTAAGCCTTGTTCCACTTCCACCATGGAGAATAACACCTTTCATTCTATTCTCCCAAGCGATAGAGGATATATTATTTTTCACTCTCCTTCATTGCACTGATACTTTACTACCGTGTATACAATCTGCTCATGGAACACGATGCAGTGAAAAGGTATTCTCCTTTATATAGGCTCAGCCTATGATCATATACGGCGTCCAACAAGGATGAGATGTCAAGGGTCACGGACCACATGGCCAATGAGCGTACATACCTGGCATGGGTACGCACGGGAATAACCATAATGGCTCTTGGTTTCGTTGTGGCAAAGTTCGGGATTATAATCAGGGAACTTGTGCCTAATGCACCCGCCACATCCTATCATTTATCAGCAGCAATTGGCATCGCTCTTGTTGTGGCCGGTGGATTCATGCAGGTCCTTGCACTACGCAGTTTCCTGCGGAATAGAGCAAGCATAGAAAGAGGGACATTTGAGCCATCCACAGCAGGGGAAATTTCGGCTGGAATAATCACCCTTCTTATCGCTGTTTTGCTGATAGTATATCTCATCATAACTCTCTGATTGTAACAATCGGTTCCTTCGCCTTATTGTCTATCATTTAGGCTATTTCAGCCTTCATGCACAGTTACTGGGACAGATGAAGACTCTTGCTTTAACAGTCATTGCACTTTTATTACAGTTAGCTCCAGTTGTGGATAAATTTAGGAATTAAACTATTGTTTTGTGCCTAAATTTCTATTCTGAAAACATTTTACTTTGGTTATCGGAGAAACCAAATTACAGCTGCATCACCGTGTCGGAAGATAAAACTTCGGTCATCCTTCGGGAGAACATGTTGCTCAAAAATACGTAAAATACAGCCACCACCAGGGTACCGATGCCTATATACGTCCAGTACAGTGCCGCAATGTTCTGCAGTATGAAAAGTAAATAAAGCCCTATTATAGCGCCAGCAAACCCTCCAAAACTTGTATACAGGTTGTAGACCCCTACATACGACCCCCTCATGTTTGCAGGTGCCATGGTAGTAATTATGCTCTGTGTGGTCGGTGAAAGCAAATCCTCCCCAAAGGTGGAAATTGTCATGAACACAACCAGGATGAGGAATACCGGCGATGATGTCAGTATGAAGAAGGAAATGGCATAGAAAAGAGTTCCAACTCCTCTCCACATCATCGGGTTGCCGAATTTTGTCATCAGCCTCAGAAATGGGAACTGAAGGGCAACAACTAAAGCGCCATTAAGCGCCCAGACATAACCGAGATAAGAGTATGGGAGATTCTCGATCACTATGGTATACACAGTAAAGGAGGACCCTCTCTGCCGCATGAACACGCCGAGGATTATGCCTATTATTATAAAGAAGACGAAGAACCTGTCCTGCCCGTACGCCTTCCTGAGATCACCCTTCATCATGGGTTTATGATCAGCAGGAACGTACGTCTCCTTGAAAAGAGCATAAAGCATTACTATCTCCACTACGGTGACCACAGCCGAGACAAGAAAAATGTACTGTAACCCATAGTATGCAAGGTACGCTCCCAAAAGTGGGCCAATCGCTATTCCAAGGTTTGCCATTATTCTCATGACAGTATAACCAGAGAGCCTGTCGCTCACCGAAGTAACGTCTGCAACAGCAGCCTGGACAGCCGGGTACTGTATGGAATTGATTATTATTGTTCCGTACCATGATGCCAGTAACGGGATGAAATAATAAGGCACTGCAATGGTGTAAAATATCAGGAGGTAGAAGATGACTGCAGGAATCTGGGAATAGACAAGTATAGTCCTCCTGCCGACCTTATCTGTGAGTATGCCTGAGTAATACTGCACAAATGCCATCAGCAGCGTTGCGAATCCAAGAAAGAGGCCGGTTTCTATAAAGTCAACATGGTAAACAATTATGAATATAAGTGGAACGAAAATGAAGGATGAACCTCTTCCAAAGGCTCTTATGAACCTTGTCGCGCTTAAGATCCAGATCCTTCTGTCCAGACCATGTACCTTGTATGCATAAGGAGAATTTGTCGTTCTAGCTGTATGACAGATTACTACTTAACTGAATCTTTCAGGGATAAACAACATGCATTTGATTAGATAGTGTACAGGAATGGCTGTAAAAATGAAGAGGTCCGGCATAATTCAGTTTTGAGAGGTAAGAAAACACAGGTTCAAATGAGGTTGACTGGAAAAGTGTTATGTCAAAAGATAGAGGGATTGACCAGATTATGATACCATTTCGAAGTGGGCTGAGGGTATCATGGAAAAAATAGCCTCCGCAAAATAAAAAAATGTGGCTAATTTTCAAAAATATCATCCTGTTTTTCAATCCATTCAACCTCGTCCCTGCGTATTATCTGGGCAGGAATTTCCAGTTTGTTCCGGATTTTATCCCTGATCAGTGATGCACTGAACCTCAATACGTGATCGAGGCCATGAGGGCAGTTGTTTATGGTGGTGATCCAGCCACATGAATTGCAATAAACTACCTCTTCAAAGGGGAGGATTTCTATTCCAAGATCATCAAAACTTAGTAAGTTCTCCTGTGCAGCATATGGTTTATAAAAATTGCCGGTACCGGCATGATCTCTCCCAACTATGAAATGAGTGCAACCAAAATTCTTCCTCATTATCGCGTGTAATACGGCTTCCCTGGGTCCTGCGTAATACATCTCATAATTCAGGGTGGAAAATAAAACATTCTCTGCGGCATAATATGAATCCAGCACCAGTTGGTATGCCCCCAATATTATCTCATCCCTGAAGTCTCCTCTCTTTTTCTTTCCTATAACCGGATTTATGAATAAGCCATCCACAAAATTAAGTGCTGATTTCTGTATGTATTCATGCCCCAGATGAGGAATATTCCGTGTTTGGAATGCAGCTATTTTTTTCCAGGACTTTTTAGCGAATGCTTCCCTAGTTTGGGCTGGAGACAGAAAGTATTCTGAGAATGGCAGAGGTTCTCCCGATATACTGACAAGCTTTCCTGATACCAATTTCTGTCCCATTTCCAGTGTTCTCATCACTCCCGGATGCCCGGGGTCATTTGTGCCAAATATTTTTTTGCAAAATTCACTTTTGTCGAAATCCCATATATCGTCTACCAACATCTCAGCAAGAATGCTGCCGTTCCGCGTAAGGTTGATCAGATCCCCTTTGGAAATCGCATACCTCGAAGGGTCTATGTCAAGCACTATGGGTATTGACCAAGGTATCCCGTTCTCCAGCCTCTGATTCTGCAATATGCTCATATAATCGTTGTAGCTGCTGAAGGAAGACAATGGGCTGTAGACCCCTGTCTTAATAAGAAAGAGGTTTACTGCGGTTCTGGAATCTACCTCCACGGATTGAGCCTTCTGGTCATGTGAGGAAGCCTTTAAATCAGGTAAGTTAACCAGGATACCCCCATGTGGTTTTGCCACCATTTCAATCATCCTCTCTTAGTTTTGCATGAAATGGCAAAGAGGTATGAATGCCGCATTCCCTGATGCTGTCTTCCCACCACCATCTGCCGCTCCTTTCATTTTCATTTGGCAAGACCGCTCTGGTGCACGGAGCACATCCTATACTCTTGTAACCTCTTGCGTAAAGGGCGTTGAATGGTATATCAAAAAGTTTAGTGTATTCCCACACTTCCACGGAAGTCCAGTTTAGAAGCGGGTTGAATTTCTTCACTCCGTAATGCAGGGTATCCAGCTCCTCCACCTTACTGTATTTTCTTGTGCTCGTCTGATCTAGTCTTATTCCAGTCATCCAGGCTGCATATCCAGACAGCAGGTGATTGAGCGGTTCCACTTTCCTGAGTCTGCAACAGAGTTCTCTCAAATAGACGGATTTCCTGAACAGGTTGATTCCATTCGTCCTTACCATGTCTTCGATTGAATCCGTCTCCGGGAACAGGATTTCCGGAGTAATTCCATATCTTCCGGCAATCGCATCCATGACATCATATGTCTCCTGCGGCAATCGACCAGTGTCCAGCGTGACATGCCTGATTTGAATTTTTTCCCTGGCTATCAAATCCGTTATGACATTGTCCTCCACGCTGAAACTGGTCAAGAAAACTACCCTATTCCCAAATTCTCTATTAGCTTTCCGCAGAATTTCAGATGACTCATTTACCCTATCATCAAGCATGCGGAATCATCGTCTTATTATATATATGAATTTACAAGTATGTAAATTTCCATTAATACATGTAAATAACCGCACTTATTATATCATAAATAGCAAAATTTACATATTCTTTTTTACTTGCAATCTTATGTCATTGTTTTTTGACGAATATCCCAGGCAAACCCTGATTCCGGATCCAAAAACCATGGTCATCGACCGGTTGCTTCCTGGCATTGATGAATTGCTTGCCCGTTCATGGAGATATTTTACTGTCGCCAAAATAGGCTGGGGGCTGCCACTCCTGATTGAGAATCAACAGCTCAGGGACAGGGTAAAAGTATACCGGGATAAGGGCATAGATGTCTCTAATGGGGGTACACTACTCGAACTTGCATCTTCCAAGAACAAGGTTGGCATAGTGCTTGATCACCTGCTTCAATCCGGATTCTCTACCATAGAGATGAGCGAAGGTGTAATAGATATCTCGAAAAAGGAAAAGAAAACCATTGCTGAGTTTGCACGGCAGAACTCAATGAAGCTGCATATTGAGGTTGGAAGGAAGAATGTTGGAAACCAGCTTTCGCTTGAGGAGACAATTGACAGGGTCAACTCTGCGCTTGATTTTGACCCGGACGTTGTGATAATTGAGGGCAGGGAAACTGGCAAGAGTGTGGAGATATATGACAGCGAGGGCCACATAAAGTGGGATTGGGTTTCGAGGATAATGGAGACATTTGATTCTTCAAAGATAATGTTCGAAGCACCCCTCGAGGAGCAGCAGGCACAGCTGATCACGAGGATCGGGCCATCTGTAAATCTTGGAAACATATCACTGCATAGCGTTTTACCACTTCAGAGCCAGAGAATGGGTTTCAGGGGAGATACATTTGGAGGGCACGTGAGCCCGGAAATAATAACAGGGAGTCCTGCGGCCAAATTCGTATATCACATCATAGCTTCGCACATGTCCATTGACCAGGGTCAGATCAGCAGGATCTCAGGGCTTAGCAGGAGAACCGTGCAGATAGCCATAGATTCATTGACCTCGCAAGAAGTCATAAAAGTTGCAAATGATCCAAGGGATATGCGCCATCACATCTATTCGGTGGAGAGAATTTCCTGAAGGAAATTGAAGTGAGATCAAATGAAAAATAAAGTAGAGGATAGACGCCCTTAATTTTGGGGGGAGTGTATTATTCCCAGAACAGACAATACCCAGGATACAAAACGAAAACGCCATTCTGGTTCCTAATTACCAAATAGTATCATAATTTTGGCAATCGGTACCCAAAAGTGATAAAAACTGGTAATAAATTACCATTCAATGGAGTTTAGTGCAATAATCCTGCAGAACCCATGGTGGAAAACTCTCTCTCAATCAATGAGGACAGAAAGGTAAGAACTGCACTGTAATCGACTCCCCATTACATTTACCCATACAGGGATGAGAACCTGCCCATAATTGGCCCTAGGCAGGCGGGAAAACAACAATTGTCAAGCTTGGAATAAGGGACCTGATCATAAACAAAAGGGTAGATCCGAAGAATATAATCTTCCTGTCATGCGACTTTGTCGACAATAAAGACGATCTACTTCAGGCTCTTTTCCTGTTTGAGGAACAATCTGACAAGAAGTCCATGAGATACATATTTCTGGATGAAATCAGTTTCGTCAAGGACTGGAACGCACTCGTCCTTGGGCTTTTCAATTCCGGTTTTCTTGAAAATAAGAGAAACTATCTGACCGGGTCATCATCCACTTCCCTGCTGAAGAAAACTTTCCCGGGAAGGGAAATTACGAGAAGGGTATTCACCCCGCTTCAGTTTCGGGAATATTTCAACACGTTCTATGAAAAGATTCCATTGGAGTTCGAAAATGTGAATTTAGAAGACATTCGATCGACCTACGAGAAGAGCCTGAGGCTGATGCCTTACATCAGTGACCTCAACATTGCCCTATTGTCATACGTTATGGCCGGGGGGGCTGCTGGCTCCGTCTTACAGCTTTAAATTTTCAGGGCATGATCCCTTGGACAGTCTGTTTGAAACCTATAGGGACGCCAGCATTAGTGACATAGCAAAACTGGAAAGAAGCCAAAAATCCTTCAGGGAAATCCTGAATGTCCTTGTCACCAGTTATACTACCAGACTTTCTGCGAACTCCATAGCAAGTAAGACTTCAGTCGGATCACATTAGACTGTTGAATCGTACCTGGAACTCATGGAGCAATTATTTCTCATTAAGATCGTTTACTTCAGCAGGGATGGAAAAGTATCACCGAGAAGCAACATGAAGGTCTACTTCCTGGACCCTTTCATATATCGCATACTGAAATTGTACTCTACTGGAATTTCCGAATACGGCGAGAACGAGGTCTCGAAAATTATAGAGGGAATTGTAGGCACACACCTTGCAAATCTGGGAAAGGAAATTTATTACCAGCACACAAAAAGTGGAAAGGAAGTTGCTTTCCTCATAAACAATATATGCGTTGAAGTAAAGTGGGGAAACAGAGATACGAGAGAGTTGTTCTGCGAAAAAGGCTATCTACTAACGCGTGATGCAATTCCTGAGATCACAGGAGAAAGAGCGTCTATTCCAGTATCAATTTTCCTGTACACGAACAGTGCTGTGAACCCACTGAGTTAGGGAAATTGGATTCTCCCGAGAACTATAACTAAATATGCACACGCATATTTTTGGTATAGTGGTTTAGGCATTTGCCATTTAGCCTTTTCAGGTCAATCATGTCACCAATGCTGTGAACTGCATATGCTTTGTTGATGTACCACATTTTTAACCCAGAGGATTTAGCTAATGACTGTGAGGTTCGAATTATGCTGTCATAAATTTCAACAGCAGAATTATTAGAATCCCTTCCGTAGAACTCTCTTACTGGTGAATCTAAGACCATGAAATTATCCTCATCATTGGCAAACAATATTGCGGTAAGCAGGAATACCGACTGCCCGTTGAAATGGTTTTTGCTTCCAGAACTACTAAAGGTAGTGAGGTACTCTTTGACTTCACCGACATTTCCCTTCGATCGTAAAAGAGTAATAACGTTTTCATAAAGGATTCCGATGTTTGCTTCTATATCCGGTTTGTGTCTAGCCAGGCCACTCCAACTGCCGTTTCCACTCTCTGGAAGAAAATCATGAATGTAAGATGCAAAGCCATTCTCACCAACCTGCTTAAGGTTTGTGAGACTGAATTTATTCTTCCAGCCAGAAAAGATGCCATATGAACAATCGAGATAGTCCTTTGTGTTCATGCTGTCTTTTGAAAGTATCTTTCCAGACACTATGTCTCTCACACGCTCCAAGAGTGAATTGAAACTAACTGAATTCGGCATTACATATAGATTAACAATTGGATTATAACACTTTCCTTGTAAAGTCAAGTTAAAGGGTACACAAGATGGCGTTTAACGCACCAATGGTGGAACTGTGTGATTTTCGCATTGTGAATGGGGCTTCCGGGTCCGTGTTTCGCCAGAAAGCAACTTGAGTTTCTAGAGCGTCCAATTATTTGTCGCATTTTCTATTTCATCGACTTTTTGAGAGTCACAATCCGCGTCGTCAGATATCATGTAAAGGTCAGGTAATGATACTTGGTAAGCCCGAACCGTAATGGCTATGGCACAAATAACCGCCTGATTTATCACGGTAATATGTCTACTGTAAACATTATG
Organism: Thermoplasmatales archaeon; assembly: GCA_016806715.1. NCBI lineage: Archaea > Methanobacteriati > Thermoplasmatota > Thermoplasmata > Thermoplasmatales > Thermoplasmatales archaeon. The sequence goes on from CP060531.1 coordinate 507,769, forward strand.
GAAATAGGTAATGCATTCCAATAGGTTCGATATGGTCCAGAGTAAACAAAGGGATTGATCGTGAAGTTAAGCCAGTAATGATGCACTCCATAAAGGCCTGTAAAATTGTAAAATGTTATGGAAGGACTGCCCAATTGATACCCGCTGGATTCCGTCACCAGTTTGCCGTTAGTATACGTGATTCCATTAGGAAAATATCCAGACACGGACAAAGGTGTCACAATAAATGGTGTATCAAAATTGAGAGAAAAGTTCGTTACGAAGAATGAGAAACCCGAATCGGTGTTTGGCAAAGAGACGTTGTCGTAAGTTACTTCGGCATACATGTCGCTATAGGTTATGCCTAGAAACCACCGTGGCAATGTAAGATTACTCATGTCGTACAGTCCTCCGGGGAAGAGAAAGTAAAAAGATGAAGAATCAGAACCCGATCTGGCTGTGATTGTGTAGTTACTGGTCCCCGGATCGTATGAAAAGTTTTCGCCAACAGTCCTGGAATCGACGCCAAAAACCTCTTTCATCGGAGAAGGTTCGTTCATTTCAGATGCGACTTCATAGGATATAATGTATGAGATGAAGCCAAAAACTATGATTAATGATATGATAATTCCCCACATTTTTTTCCTGTTCATTTTTCACACGATCCTAGGGCCCTGTATCATTGTATAGTCTAATCAGGTGGTTGAAAGTAATGGTGTTGCCCGAAACAATGCCCCCCCCCATTCAGCACTTCAGGGGTAAAGGTAAACGAAAATATGAAAGGTGATATTACCGGCCACAACGTCCCGTACGAAATCATTGAGTATTCAAAGAACAGCGCTTTCTCGTGGTCTATGCCAACATTTGAGTAGATGGCACTTCCTCTCAATTGAAAAGTGAGGGCACCAGAGGTGAGGTTGTAATATTGTTTATCCATATTCATGAACACAGAATCGACCGAAATGCTGAATCCACTCGAAGATGTTCCCAAATGTTGCATTATATTAAAGAATACGATCTCCACATCCGGCACGTAGCTTTTCAAAAGATATGAATCATTAGGAACAACAGCAACATAGGCGAGTTCAGCGCTAGAGCCTCCAAATGAAACGTTGAAAAAGCCTGATGCAGCAGGATATGAGTTGTTCTGGTAAAATTCATACAGAGGCAATCCCGAGGGTTGAATAAGAGTGATATTACTCGGTTCTGTCTGGCTCGACAGGACGTCAACTGTGATTCCCGCACCGATGATCACGACAGCTGTTATTATTGCAATAATTATTCTGCGTTGCAACATTTGTAACTCCTGTGTAGAATAAAAAGCCTTCCATTTTGAAGGAATTGAGCGCTATGAAGTGATTAACCTATATTCTTCTGCGTTTTGCGTTTGCACAATCCGGGATGCGATGGGAATATCAATTTGTCTGGTGTCGGATAGTTGTAAGCTATCTTACTTGAATTGTAAAATTGAAAAAGCATATTTCGTCAGAAAACCAAAAGTTTGCTATTGGGTTCCCTATCAACCTTATTCTTTTCGCTACTGTGGTTATGCTTGACCGGCGGATAATGAATGTGGAATATTCGGTTGCTCCCGACCTTTTCATATAATCTTAGAGATAGCCATGAATCGATTATATCCCATCTTTCTAGGTCATACAATTTAGGGAAATCTACAAGTTTCTGTGCCTTCAATCCTATCTTGGTCAGTCCAAATCCTGATAGACCACAGTATTCAGGTTTAGTTTCTATCCCGACTCTGTCAATGTATTCCGAACCGTCAAAGGTCTTCCAGTTGTCTGGTTTTGAGCGGTCAGTAAAGTTAAAGATAGAATATGTGTCAACCCTGTCACTCTTCACCAGGTATGGAAAACAGCATAAGCTTTCGTGACATGAAATAAGGCACCGGATATGCCAGGGAGATGCAACTATGTCCTGCTCAATTAACACAAGATCGTGGCCCAATCCCCAATAGTCTCTTATGGTGTCCGCATAATCGTTTACTCCAAGGGCATGGACGTGTTCAACGCTGTATACAGAATCTATCTGTTCAAATGCTTCCCAAGTCTCTTTCTGCTCTTCATTTCTAATATCGGAATACACGTGGAGTATTTTCTCTGAAGTCAAATTCCAGCAAAAAAATAACGAGGGATACTATAAAAATGTTAGCAAGGAAACAATTGTGTTGCATAGCTACCCATATGTCTTTGTTTTTTCCCTCATCATGTTGTAATAGAGCTCCTTCAGTCCCACTTCCTGGATCATATAATCCGTTCTTCTTGCCCTTATTATCTCGCCCATTACTCTCTTCAGGCCTGAGAAGTATATCTCCACAGTCCATCTTTTTCAATATTCATGAACGCGCTTCCATTCCTCTTCCCCCAATCTTCCTGATATCCCTTGCTGTCTTTCCCTCAGGGGGGATGTTCTTGATAATGCGCTGAAGTTCTTTATCAGGGGAATAATGGCTTCAGTGCTACAATTCCTCAAAATATTGAATATCTTCCTGGAATCTTATGCCTTGTCTGCAAATACCCTCTGTTCTGATCCAGTGATCAGCCTGGTGATCTGAGTGACATCATGGCTGTTATCCATTGAGATGGAGATGCGTGAAACATTTCCGACTCTTGATCTATTGGGTAAGATTATGTATTCAGTGGTATTTTATATTATAACATTTTTGTTTTTAAGCTTATACTCTATTTTTCACATCCTTAAGGGCAGCAGCTGTGGACAAAGATAGTCTGCATGACTAACAACTCACATCAATTTTTTCTGAATTTCTTATAGCAATTTCTGCCCTATAGTTTTGTCGAATTGCAGATAGCCTAAATCAATCCGCTAATCATACCCATAGCATTTATGGTCGGAGCTCCATGCTATTGTGTTGACTTTTCTCGAAAGGGAATGGAACTCTAAAGTCCAAGCATACGCACAGATATACTCATTAACAATTCAAATCTAATCGAAATTATTCCCTTAGTTTATGAGGGGCAATGGAGACAGGTTCACCAGTATAAAATTCACAGGTGTATTAAGCATGGGAGATGTGTTCGTTCATGAATAGGGGAGAGGAGTGTTGGGGAAATTACGAATTCTACATGCAGCCCTTCTCTAAAAGGATCAGGTTATTAATGGAAAGCAAGTTGTTTCAGGATACTTTCATGGAAGGATTTCATAAGAGTAAATACTTAAACATAGGTATGGTGGAATATTTACCGTTGAATTCTTTGATTAAGTTGTTAGCAGCTTAAAGTCTATGGCTTAAATCTAGAGTCTGTATATTCAAAAGAACAAGAGGCTAGAAAGGTTTAAATGAAATATTCATATAACAGAATACTAATTTATGCTGATTGAGACCATGGAACATGTCCAGACGAATCTGGTTGACCCCTTATTAATGAAGAAGTTTTCCATAATAATACCTGCTTACAATGAGGATAAGCGGATCACTCCAGTGCTGAATTCCGTGGTTGAATTCATATCTTCCAATTTGCTGCCATGGCAAGTCATCGTTTCAATCGACGGTGAGGACGGTACAGAGGCAATTGTTAGAAAATATTCAATATTATACCCATTTATTCAGCTTCAAAAAGCTGATGGTAGGAATGGCAAGGGGGGAGCCATCAAGCGCTCACTCTATTATCAATCAGATTATACTATCCTGATGGATGCCGATAATAGTGTATCTTTTGATTCTGTTGTTTCAGCCTTGCCATTGCTTAAGGATCACGATCTTGTTATACTCTCAAGATACAATACCAGGGAGAACAGGATACCTGTTATAAGAAGATTCCTAAGTTGGGGATTTAGCACACTATCCAGTTTATTGCTCGGGATAAAGGTAAGAGACAAACAGAGCGGGTACAAGATATTCAGGACTGAACTATTTTTGAATTCAATAAGAAATCTATCGGTAACTAATGCCTTCTTTGATGCAGGTGTACTATATTACGTCAAGAAGCTGGGTGGTAAAGTTATTGAGGTCCCAGTTAAATACAATCATGATAACGGAAGCACATTCACACCTGCTCTTCTCACAATCGGAATGGGAGTATCGCTGTTCGCATTCGCTGCTGTGCATTCTAGATTCGCTCGTTTTATCCCCGTAGTTTTGAAAGAATTGTATTACCAGAAGTTTAAGTGGATATAGAATCATGCCAAATCTAGTTCATTCGTTTGCCAGCTTCACATTTTGCCTTCGCCTTTTCTTGTCGAGGCGAAATCTGTTTGCCTTAGATACAAGTATGTAGTCGCTACCCCTAGTTAGAAGATTTAGAACGACCAGTTATTAAAAAATTAAGCATTAAGATGGCACGAATCATGCTATTTTGCTTGTAAGAATCCGTTTTCTAAACACAAGAACTGAACAATTCCATAGCGTCCCGAAAGTTGTGTATTTATAAAGGATACCTCTCCTGGAACATCTCTCTTATCTCATCCATGCATTTATAATATCACCTCAATGTTCTCAGAGACCATCTCTCGTTGATCTCCGCAACTCTCAGATAGATTATCTTCATTGCACTCTCCTCTGTCGGGAGAGAGTCAATGATCTTTATCCTCCTGCGTATTTCCTTGTTCATTCTTTCTATGAGATTGGTAGAGTGTTTCGATCTCCTGATTGATCCAGGGTATTCATAGTATTTCAGCAATATGGAAAGATTCTTCTCCATATTGTACACCGGCTTTGGATACTTCAAGGACCATTTATCCTTGAGCATATTGAACTGATCAAGGGCTTCCTCTCTTGATCTGGAGAGGAATACGCTCTTCAGACCGGAATCGATATCATTCCTCTCCTGCACCCTCACATGGGATTCAAAATTCCTGGATGCATGTACCGTCCACAACTGGAAATCAGCCCTTGGATACAATTGTTTGATCTCCTCCTCTATTCCCGGCAATCCGTCTGCTATGAATAATAGTGGTTCTTCAACACCTCTTTCATGCAGGCCCATGAGTACATTCCGGTAGGCGATATGGTTCTCAACAGGATTCATGTAGAATCCGAGTATCTCATAGTTCCCGGATTCCCTTATTCCCATTGCAAATATCACGCACTCCTTCTGCACCGTATCCCTTCTGAGGGAGAAGAACATTGCATCCATGAATATTGCAATGTACCTCTTCTCCAATGGCCTTGTCAACCATTTCTGTATTTCAGGAACAGTGATGTCGGTGATCCGGGAGATTGTTGATTTGCTGTATTTATTGTGGAACAGTTCCTCAAGAATCTCAGCCATCTTTCTTGTGGATATGCCCTTTGAATACATCGATACAACAAGGCCGTCAATTCCAACATTCCTCTGATACCTGTCAAAAAGGGCGGTCTGGAACTCATTGTCCCGATCTCTGGGTACGCGGAGATCATCTATCTTTCCGTATCTGGTGCCAATGTCGCGTTCGTAATATCCGTTGCGCTGTCTGTTGTTTTGTTCAATAAAGGCCTGAATTTCTCCCTTAAGGAGAGATTCCATGAACTCCTTCACTGTCGATCTCACAATTTCAGAAATTCTTTTATCCAGTTCTTCCATTGTTTATTGCCTCCTGGGTGGTTCCTGGAGGCATCCTTTCATTTTTCATGAAATTTCTCTCATGATCTAGGACTGGTCCTATTTTCTCTTACACAAAATTCGGGATACTATCCAATTCAAATCCATGACTACAGAGATTGTTAAAAATTAGGAATATTGAGCATTGCAGAATGTAAAAATTATTAGGCCCTTTCAAATCAATATAAATGCGTATCGCATATGTTGGTAACTTCCACAACTTTGGAAACTCAGTGGCTACTGCAGGAACTGCGATCGTGTATCTTATGTCTGAATTAGAGGAAGTAGATGGTATTGATGTTTTCTGTGCGGTTCCAAACTTTAAAAAGGAACAAACATTCGTATCGGATAAAGTAAAGATCTATCCAACGTTTGATCCTAGGAAGCCATTATCAACAATAAATTTGTATGGGATCAAATGGAAGAATTACGACAAGATCATCTTTAACATTCTGCCTACGGCATTTGGAAAATCTGCCCTTTTGAACATGATAGGGGTACTTGCCCCTTATATTCTAACGAAGTTTGGCCACAGAAACATCAGGGTTGTATATCACAACTCTACCTTTACAAACGATGTCGAGAGACTAGGCTACAATTCACGAACGGATAGAATTAAGAAGATAATACTGTCCAAGGTTGAAATGCGTATGTTTGAGTCATTACCTGTCTACATGCCTCTTAAGATCTATGTCAACAGGATACTGTCCAAGAAAAATAAAGCACTCGTAAAGCATATAGATATGAGATACTTTGAGGCTATTCCAACCATCTACATAAACGCCTTATCTAGGAAAAAATTCATCGAAAGGAGTAAAAACTCAAATAAAACTATTCTACTACATGGATACTGGGGTCCACAAAAGAACCTTGAACTTGCACTTGAAAATCTTTTGAAGTTGAGGAGTGAAGGGTTGGAATTTTACCTTATCCTGAGCGGTGGCGTCAACGGCAATTTTCCAGATTATGTGAATCGCTTCAATGAATTGGTTAAAAAGTACTCCAGCACAATTGATGAAAGGCTCGGATATGTAGTGGAAAGAGACATCTTGAAACTTTTCAAACGTTCCGATCTTGTCGTGATTCCATACAATGCACCTGGAGGACATTCTGGAGTTTTAGAGACTGCTATTGCATTCGATAACTCCGTGATATGTATCAAACATCCTGAATACGAGGAACAATCTACTGGGCTTGATGGCATAGTACTAACTGATCCGGACCATTTTCATGAAGACTTGAAAATGTGTCTGAAAGAGAATAGTCAGTGTAACATTAAGACGACTATTAATATTTCAGAGAAAATTGACCGGGCAGTCGATTCAGTGAGACATCTTTTGGAATGAGGTGAAATGAATATTACTTTGATAAAAACCCGAGCTTGACCTTATCTCAAATTGATCGCGAAACATAATATATACCTCCACTTCATTTCATTAGTACATGCGCGCCAATCAAAATATAGTGAACTTTGACACTTTTATGCCTATTTACAAAAAAGACAGGAAAGCTGAAAAGAGTAAGGACGCTGACATAGAATCGTTCGCCATGCCATTCAGCTCAAATTCAGCTAAGCGGTATTGTGTTTTCGCCAAATACAGGGCAATAACCAAATTCATGCTTAAAAAACGGCCGGGGAATGTGGCTTTTGACTTTGGACCTAGCTTTGGCGCCTTTTTACCCAGGCTTTTTAGCAGGTTTAACGATGTCATAGCAGTAGATACTTTTGATATTCAGGTAATTGCAGCAAGAGAGCTCGTAACATTTATGGAACTTCCCAAGATAAAAGTGGAAAAAGTTAGAAAAGACAAGGGACTGTTACATTTTGATGACGGTAAGTTTGATATTAAACTGGCAGCAGATGCAATGGAACATAATCCGAATTACAAAGATATTGCGATGGAACTTAAAATGGTGTTAAGGCTGGGAGGATCACTGATTGTTTCGCTTCCCATGGAACATTTGCTTTATCGCCTCTTTGCGGGAAGGAGGGTGAACACAATGAAGAAAGATGGCGTGTCTAACATTCAAGATAGGGAGATGATCAGGTCGGCCCCTTCATTTCCAATAACTTCAAGAGAGTTTACACAGTCAATGTGTATACATTTATTCATGTCACATATTTTGCCAAGGAGTGGAAGTTCCTAAAATGAGAATAATTATCTTCTCAAGACGATTGGCGAGTGCTGGGATGACAAAAGCCATTGCTAAGGAATATAATGGTCTCAAAGTAATGGGAAATGATGTTATCGTCATTACCATGAATAAGGACGTACCCGAGTTTTACAAGAGATATTATGAAAATATGGATGTCGATGTGTTAGGAGGAGGCCAACCTTCAATGTCAACCGATAGCGTCAGGGCGAGCCAAATTATCACGGTTTCCGGAATAAGAGCTTTGGATTACGTCCGTTCAACCATCATGGTATTTAAGAAACTCAAAATAGAGGAATCAGAAATAATTTTGTTCCATGAAATAGCTCCTGCTGTTCTCGCATTGCCTTACTTATTTATTTCCAAAAGAAAGTATGCTATCTATCTTCATGACAATTCTTTCATGGCTCTTTCAAAGACCAAATCAATGTGCACATTGATAAAGAAGAGGCTTTCTGAAATTGCTTTGAAGTGGCTAATAACAAGGTCTGCGATTACTTTGTGTGTTTCACCCACGCTTGAGGTAAATATAAAGGAAAGAGTAGGCAGTGGGAATGTAGTCTGCCTTCCGTTAGGAATTGACACTGCTGAAGAACTTCCGCAAATTGACCAAAGGAAAGATGTGATCACATACTCTTTCTGGGACCGCTGGAGGAAGCCGGAGATATACCTGAAAGTGGCCTCCTTATTACCGAATAATACAAAGATGATAATTGCAGGTAGATGGCATGATGTGAAATATCTGAATGAATTCAGACAAAGAATAGATGATTTAAAGTTGGCGCACAAGGTTATCCTTCGCCCTGATATTCCAGAAGAGGAGAAGAACAGGATGTTGTCCACCTCGATCGCCTATGTTAGATTCGGATTTGACGAGGAAGGTATGCCTGGTGGAGTCTTGGAAGCATTGGGTTTTGGTTGTCCCGTCATTGTTAATAAAGGCCTTGGTGCCTTATCGTATCTGGAAAATGGAAAGAACGGGTTTATTGTGGAATCTCCAGAGCAGGCTGCAGATGTCGTTGTAAGGTTAAGTAAGGATAGGGATCTGCTTGAAATATTTTCTCGCGCTTCTTATCTCTGTTCAAAAAAACATGGTTGGCGTGATCATAACATACAGCTTAACAGGTTTTTGTCGAAAACCTAGTTTTACCTTGCCTTATTGTCTGACCGTCTCCTTAATATTTCAAGATATAGTTCTCTTGTTCTAGATATGACCCAGTGAAGCGAATATTCTTCGGTTTCAGTTATTCTCAGTATGGAAGACAACTCAGGAGACTCTTTACAATAATTTCGTATTAATTTACAGATAATAATAGATGTCTCTTCTATTTTCAAGGGATCAATTATGTGGCCGCACGAACGTTCGTAGACCAACTCATGGGAACCAGCATATCTAGAAACGATAGGTATGGTGCCGCAATACATTGCTTCCAGAACAATCCTACCAAAACCTTCTGAGTTACTTGTTGAAGGAAGTATCAGGTACTTGGCCCTGTTAAGAAGTTTAATCAATTCTTCATTGCAGGCATCTTTTAAAAATTGTATCCCTATTCCTATCTTGCTGGATTCTTCTCTGAATCGAGAGAAGTCTTCACCCCCTCCAACAATGTAAACCCGAAGGTCAGTTCCGCAATCTTGAGCCAGTTTATGCAATATTTTCAGAAAGTTCCAGTGTCCTTTGTAACTGTGCTCTTTGTCCATTCTTCCAACAAAGACCAGATCAATGTCTCTCTCATGATCGTCATCCAACTTTCTGTACATAGTTGTATCAATACCGTTGAATGTTAACTTTTTGATACGCTTCGGCAACAACATTCGACTAAGTAGCTTGTTCATATCTGACTGTGTCTGTACAATAACCGTATCAATGGAAAATTGAAAAAAACCAAACATTGAATTATAAAGCCTACCCAGTTTACTTGGAAAGTCAGCATGATATGTCATTATTACGGGAATATTGAGAAACTTGGCAAGACTGGGAAGAATGAAGTCAATTTCAGTTGGACCAGAAATGTGGAGTATATCAGGTGAAATGCCCTTAAGGATCTTAGGCAGCTTCCAGACAGATACCACCTTATTGCCGGGAATGCGAATCACAGAGAATTTGAATTTTTCCTCAGAATCACTCCTGACAGGTGTTATTACAGTAACCTCATCTCCCTGTGCATTGAGAGAATTCGCTAGATCAAGATTGTATCTTTCTCCTCCTCCAGTGTTTGGAGAGAATGAATTCGCATAAATCACTATTTTCATTGTATTTACCAGACTCCTCTAGCGTTTCTCCTTTTTTCTTGCCTCGAAAAAAATAACAGCTATCCAGCTATTTGGAAGTAAATTCAATACTTTTCTGATTTTACTACTCCCGTATGGAGAAAATCGGTATTTATCCAAAACCTTGTATTCCTTCGACAAGAGTTCCGTAACTTCAGAATATGTATATGCTCTTATGTGCCCAAACCCTCCAAAAACACCATCGACTGTCGCGTCCTTGGGCCAGTGAATGTTTCTTCCCAATAGAAAGTTTAATCGCCTTTCGGCCTTAACGGCATTTGGAACGCTGCCAAGCAGGAGACCACCATTATTCAAGAACTTCGTTAAGTTGCGCGGGATCAATCCATCAGGGGCAAGAAGATGCTCAAGAGTTTCATAGAAAAGCTCCATGCCATATTTAAGAGTAATTTCATGGTCTCCGTCATGAGCGATTGTAACATCATAAACCTCCTTTTTAATCTTGGAGTAGGATGCATTTCGCACGACATCAAGATATTCAGCACCGGATATTATGCAATAATACTCGGCAGACTTTTTTTCGATTTCTTCCCTCATCAGCGGACCAAGAATTGAAAGAGCGATATTTGCGATACACATTTTAACAGAAACATGCGGCATTATCCTCCGGAGCATGAAGGAGAATCGGAATTTGTGGAACGATGCATAACTGCTCCCCTCATCGGACTCACAATATTTGAGAAGGTCACTATATACCCTATCTGGATGAAATGCAAAATCTTCATTTTTCATAACTCAATTGCGACCCCCAATCACTTTCCACTCCCGTTAACCCAATCTGCGAAAGCTGTACCAGAATTCGAACCCAGTTGATCCAACAATGCCTGTGGACTTTGCGTTGCCTGATAGGATATCGTAGCATTAGAAATGACAAAATCAGCAATTGAAGCGTTCAGTGGATTCGAATTTGGATAAGTCTTATTGTAATGCAGGAATGGGTGCATTCCGCCGATCATTAGAATATTTCCGCTTCCTACCTGCACCCCCTTGGGAAAAATCTGTCCCGAGAAAACGATCACACTGTTAACAAAAATTTGAGCGTACCCACTGTTGAATGTTACCACAACGTAAGTCCATTTTTCCGGAACAATATTAAAGTCCTCAAGGTAAATGTTAAAAGACGCATTTTCTGTCCTGAATCCGAATTCGAACTTACCTGTATTTTCCACCTGGTTCCACACGTAGGGATATTTTCCGTCTATTGAGAATACCTGTGAATCATTACCCAATTTGACAGGTACTCTGTAGCCATCCTCGTAGGAAGTGAGATTTATCAGATATGCATAGTAAAAGGAGTCAGGTTTTACTGAAATGCGGCTGATCAAGTTTGAGAAATGGGTGTAATTTGACTGAAATGTGTGAACATTCGTGGGTGCACTATATGAGTAACCGCTGCCAATAGTCACTGCTGGAGATGATTCATTGAGGTCTATCGTCATCACGTTTCCAGAGTCAAGAGTCAGGGAAAAAGAGGAAAATACGTAAAGTGGTACCTTGAATTGAACATTCTCGCTATTCCCAGTTAGATCAGATATTAATATGTTTCCGAAATGCAGGGTACCATTCATGCTTCCTTTAGAGGTTATATTCAGGTTGTAAATTCCTGGTGAAATCAGAGAATTTGGGGTGCTATAACTGTTCGCAGTCGTATGCCTAACCGGTATGCCTATGTTTAGGGGTACATAATATACGGGGTTGCCAGTATAATCATGTTTAAATAAGATTGCACCACCTGCTTCAGCATAGACCCCGTATGACGAATTTTGAAGGAACATGTTCGAAAGCTGCATCATATTATAGTTGTAGAAATCCGAACCTGTGTCCCTAACAGAAACCGTGAACCATGGTGACATCGGATCATTTAGGGCATAGTCTATGGGATTGGCTGGATTATATTGCCCAGGGTACGTGAAATAATATCTATTAGCAAATTGTGGCATATTGAAGCCGCTAAGTACGGAGGCTTTATTTGGTACCAGAGAAATCATATGACCAAGATTCTGATCATAACTTGACACAGAAAGACTTCCATACCATCCGTACCCCCCATTTGCAGGTGGATTGTTATTGAAGTCAGTCTTCATCAACTGATTTCCGGGACTTATAGGGGAGTAAATAAAAAAAAGAGACGCGTTCAATACTACAAATACCAAGGCAAATGCAACGAGGCGTTTGCTCTTAATTAGGCCACGCCATTTCTCCTTCAGACCGGTCGCTTTTCGTTGAAATCTAATTAACCTGAGAATAACGAAAATTAATGCAATGAAAAGAATGGGGGAAGCAAGAGAGGAATACTGCATTGGATAGTAGAATCTTACCAATCCAGAATATCCAACCAAATAATATAGGAATGAGGGGATAGCAGGTAGTATGAATCGATATTCTATGAAAACAGAAAAAAGAAGAGGGAACGTCAGGAAAAAGATATACAACAGGCCATTCACAACCCTAGTCGCTGTCAGCCTAGTCAATATAACGTTCAGGAAGGTTCCCTCGGAAGTTGTCGAAACAACATTCCCAGTGTAAATAGCAGGTCCGGAGACTATATAATTTACTAGAAGAATGGCGACGGAAAATGTTATTAGAACTCCCATAAATAATAGAATAGTCCTGCGTTTATAGGAAATTTTACCAAAAAAAGACTTAACCGAATATAATAAAACCGGTATTGAGAGCAGAATTATCACCGGAGAAAGGAGATCAGTCATTACTGATAATGAGAATGAAAGAGCAGCCCAACCTAACTTGCCCTTGAAGAATAGGTAGAAGCCTAATATGTAAAATAAAGGAAATAGCGTCATATAATGGAATGGATACCCATTGGCTGCTGAATTGGGATAGTACAACACCCATGCAACCTGTACCAGAAGCGCCATGTATGGTTTCTTCAACAACTTATTTGCCAGCAAATAAAGGAGGAATCCTGAGAAAGCTATAATAAAACTCTGCAAAATCAACAAGCTGTATGTAGAAGGGAATGCCCAAATGTAAGGAACGAGAAGAAAACTAATCAGCTTCGTTGTGTAATAAAGTGGAAGGTACCCAACACTTGAAGGGTAAGAAGAAACCATATAAGCCTCCCTCCATACAAGATTGTAGCTCACTCCATAGTCAAATATTCCAACGTTGAAAGTTTCCATCTGTATTATTAGGAAGTAACTCCAGACAGCAGTGTATATTGCCACAACCAACAACGAGATCAAAGTGGAGGAGAGACCACGATGAGAGGTACAATCAGTTATTCGGGACATTTACACAGTATACGGCATTATGATTAAAAATATTGGGATGTGTTGACATTGTCCAAAAAAATAGAACTCATCTGACTCTCATTTGAGTTCATGGGTAAAGCCGTATATTACCATATCAGGAGTATATGACTGTACTCACGTCCTCCTGTTCCATTATCCGAATGCCATTTTTTGAATGAGTGCAATCTCTGAATGTAATAGGTTAGCTTTCTGAAGGTAAATTGCTTCCAGACCCTGTCTTTTACGGAACCAAAAAGTCAGTATAAAATGAATACATTATATTAATGAAATGATTAAATTCCTTGCAGAAACGTTAGGGGATCATGGACAACCTCCAAGGATCTGTTGATCTGCTAAAAAAACACCTTGAAAAGGGGAAAGAGAAATTGCAGGAGGAGAACAGGTATCTCAGAGAACAGCTAGACGAATACAAGAAGGAACATCCGTCAAGTATTGGAGAGAAGAATGGCACGTCCTTTGAGATAAAGCCTGGGATCATGCCACAACATCTGAAAAGAAGAAGCCCGGACAGAACAATGGTCACAGGGATTCTTCGGAAAATCGCCCGGCGGCGTAGATCGGATTGTAAGGGCACCGGTACACTAATGCCCAAACTGTTCACGAAACTCAGCAGAGTTCAGGAGATGCGTGAACGCATAATTGAAGACATACCTTTACCGGAAACCATTGTCACAAAGTACCGAAAAGAGACGCGGTACTGCGAGCACTGCAAGATGGTGGCCGAATCCCAGATAGAGGATGCATTTCCAAATACCCGTCTATCCATCAGAGCCATGCTCGCCGTCAATTACCTTAAGATCGGCAAGAGGGTTAGCGGGTAGAATGTTCCCAAAACAATGAAAGAACTGTTCGGCATCACTATACACAGGAGAGACGTTCCCAACGTATCAGATGCGGAGGAGCTGAAGAAATTCAACAGAAACTATGGCAACAGGATCCTCAGATCCCTGAGAAAGGCATACAATGAGGTAAAAGAGTTCCGTTGACGCGGGATCATGGAGGTTGTTGAAAATCTCTACCATGAACTGGGCTTCTTCATGGACAGTGATTACGAACACGGGAGATGCAAGGACTTCGCAGGCATCCTGAAAAGGAAAAGGGAATGGTTATTCAGGTTCGTTGTTGAAAAGGATGTTGAACCAACAAACGACAGTGCGGAGAGATTACCCATACCCTCTGGTTATGTATCGGAGGACAAATAGTGAAACTTGCTTAGATATGGGGGATCGAACATACGAGACCCCTGCATCCGTCAGTACACCTCAGAACTGAGAAAAAGCAATAGAGTCAGGGACAAGCCAACAGAAGTAAGAAGTTGGATGGCAAAAAGTACCTGAAGAAGAAGATGCAGAAACTGAATAGAATTACGAAAACTACAGGTCTCGCTTCATAGGGCTAACCCTTCACTATTAGGAAAAGGTCTTTAATAGTGAGGCGATATTCCGTTTGTTGGGAAATCTAAGGGCTCTCCTGCATTAATAATGAGGGGTTGAATATTGAAAGCTATTGCTACTAACAAAAAGAAGGTCGAAGTATATTATTGGTCTCGGTTTGATTCTGACAAGAAATTGGCAGGTGGGGATATCAGGGCATTATATATGCTACCTGAAATGGCCAAGATCAGCAAAAATGAAGTCATGATAGTAAGACCGGATCATGTTCTTTCTCAACAAACGTTGAATCATAGGACGCTAATGAAGGTGGCAATGGTCTTCGCCCTACCATTCTTGCTGATTAAGAAAAGCATAATGGGAGAGAACAGCATAGAATTTATCTATTGCACAACATGTTATGCGTGGGATACCCTACCTGCAATTTTGACTAAATTTATTACAGGATCAAAGGTGATATGTGTATCCCATGATACTCCTTTGCAGAAAGTAGGGTTTGGGTTTTTTCGGAAACATGAAAATATGTCCATCTCCAGTTCTTTGCTGTTTACAGTCATAGAAAGACTTCAGGAGTTTCTATTAAGGTTTGTTGACATTCCAATAGCCATTTCTGAATTTGCAAAGTCATTTTTCGGTGAGGATCTCAACGGTGACAGGATTATCCTATCTTCTAATGGGGTCCCTTCTGTTGTGTCGTGCGATGAAATAGATCAGCAACGCATTTTCGATGTGGTTTACGTGGGGAGAGTAATATATAGGAAGAATATTCCAAATTTGCTTAAGGCACTATCCCTCAATGAGTTCTCCCCGCCCTTGAAATTAGCTTTAATTTCAAATTCTGATGAAGCTAAGATTAAAGAGATTTTTGATGAAAATCTAAAGTCTGACACGGTAAAAACTGTCGTTTATCATGAAGCTTCTGAAGAAGAGAAGTATAAGGTACTTAAGAAAAGCAAGATTTCTATAAATATATCGAACGATGAAAATTTTTCAATTTCTACCATAGAATCTGCATCATGTGGCACTGCATTAATTCTCTCAGATTCTGATTTTTTCAGAGAAATTTACAATGATTCAGCAATATATGTGCAATCTGACGATCCTGTGCAGATCCGGAATGCTCTGGATTTGTTGCTCAATGACGTAAACCTTTTGAAGGTGATGCAGGCAAGAGCAGTTAAAATCGCGGAAAATTATAAATACGAGAACGTTGCAACAAAAGAGTATGGTTACATTTTGGATCGTATGTCTGAGAATGGTGGGTGAATGGAAATTTATATAGGTTTACAGATAGATCTTAATGAAGATTGGTTCTTTCTAGAATGGCCGTGAAAAGTTAATCTTCATCTCTCCATTACTTTTTTTCATGGAGGACAACCAGGTTTGGGAGAATCTCCATGAGATTGACGATCCTTGATTCATTTCCCTTGAGGTATTAAATAACGATGGAATGCACCTTCACTTATTTTTGCGGTACGTGGATGGATGCTGATCACACTGTCCGACGTGCTACGGGGAATACTGTATCTTTGATCACGTGTAGGAACGGATTTGGCGGGTCTGGACATTAGAGCATAAGGCATGGTCCTACACGCGAAGATACAGAGAACCCAATGTCCAGAGAACGAAAAACTAGAAGTTGACCGAGAGATTCAGGGCACATGTCATTGATCTCCTAGGATCAACTTATGTAAAGAATCCATCCGTGATCTTGGGCAACACGTGAAAGATGGGATTCAGCATCTTGGGCAGGGCGGTGAAACATGACCTCGTCCATATAGGAGAACATCCTAGAAGGATCGGCGTTTATGAGAAATCCAACTAAAGGAGTCACCGCTTAGTCACAATCGTGTACAACCTCGATGGTCTGGGAGTCGAGTACGCGGAAATCTAACAAAAGAAGGAGTCACTAGATTCGTATCACATGGTGCTTGGAGAAGATACAGCATCTTGGATTTTTTACTGTTTATCTCAATTCTGGACAGATCGCAAAAAGAATTATGACACTGTTCCTGTCGTTTCACCCCCTTTCCTTCTTGTCATATTCTCTTCCCTCTTTAAGGCTCTTTCCTTCTCTATCTCTGCTTCCCTTATGACCAGTAGAACCTCAGGGTTTCCCATGTAATACTGTATCGGCGTGAGATAATGCAGTGAGGGATGTCTTCTTTCGTTATTGTAGTGCCGGATGATCCTAGAAACCTCTGATTTCGCCTGTTCGTAATCCATCAGGATCACCGGTACCAGGGATTCTCGCATGGTCTTGTTGGCTCTTTCCACAATGCCATTCTGTTCAGGTGTACATGGCCTTATTAATTTCTGTGTGAGATGGTTCTCCTCAGGACAAGCCCGAACTCCATGGCGATGAATGATGAGCCATTGTCGCTCTGTATCACTGGCTCTGCGAGTGATTCCTTCCTCATGTTGTCGATGGCATTCTGCGCTTCCAGAGACGCGGAATCTGCATCCATGGATTTCAGCAGTGAATGATGGACTATGTACCTGGAATACTTGTCTATGAAAATCAGAAGATAGAAGAATCTTCCATTTATTTTGACGTACATAATGTCTGTCTGCCATCTTTCGTCAGGCCTCTTCGTCTTTTCCGGGCGGGTGGATTCCCACAAAGGCCGTTTCCATTCAACAATGAGGTTGTTCCTCTTCAGAATACGGTATATAGTGCTTGGCGACAGGTACACAATGTCCTCGTCTAACCTTGCGTATGCAAGCTACCTGAAGGACATGTCCAGGTGTTTATGCTTGTATCCTATCACGATCCACTCCTCCTCTGTTGCAGCGAAGGAGTTGAACCCTCCGTCCAGTAGGGGTGCGAAGTCCATCTGGGTATAGTACCAGGACCTTGGTATGCCAAGACCTTCGGCGCTATTTTCACTGAATATCCCCTTTCAATGGCATTCATGACAGTCCGGTGGATGTCATGGAAAAGTGATCTCATGTCCGTTCCCTCCTCTGAAAGATGCTTCCATACTTTTTTTTGATCTCCAGGTTCTCCTGCGCGATCTCAGCAATGACATCCTTAAGCCTCAGGATCTCCTGATCCTTTTCGGACCTTATGCGGTCTTCATCGACTTTTCTGTCCCTGTTCTCAAATATCTCAGAGGCGCTGTTAATGAGCTGATCCTTCCAGTAGTAGAACCGTGCAGGCTTGACGTCATACTTCCTGCACAGATCCGCCACTGAGATGGTTCCGCTCATTCCTTCAAGGACTATCCTCAACTTTTCTTCAGCTTTGTATGCTCTCTTCTCTCCCATTTATATAGCATGGAACACAAATGGATCATAATTAATTTTGTAATTTGTCCATCTGCGATGAACATTTCAGATTTCAATTCAATAGGTCTTGATTCATCTATTGGATTTCTGCACGGGATTGCACCGTCTACGCACCATTTAGCTACGATTTAAAGGAACTGTTTGGTATGTTGTTGATTATTCTGTTTATCCAGATGTTTGAATCAGGCGTAAAAAAATCAGACTTTATTACCACTGAGAATTACTACATCCGGCTAAGACCTGAAACAGCTAAAGGATTGATTGTTAAAATACAGGAAAACTTCAATAAACGATATGAATTCAGGAATAAACATAATATGCTTGAGAACATTGTATTTGAGAAATGCACGGCATTCAGCGAATCCATACCGGGCCAAACAAAATCACCTGACTTCCAGATTCCTGAACTCAGTACATCAAGAAACGATAATAGTATATTCAGGGGAAGGATAATTTCCATTGACCATGAGGGAGGGGAGTCGCTAGGGATAAACGGGCCGACGTTATGGTATCAACAAAAGAAGATTAAAGAGAGAAAGCCGATTATGGGTTATGATAAGACAAGGGTGAAAATTGATTGAAAGAAGAAAAATACCAGCTAGCATCACGTGCATTTGTCGGTTGTCCTATATGTGGAAATCACGCAATTAAAATATACACTGCTTTTCCTGGATACGTTGTTAACACTAAATATGATATTTATAAATGTAATCAGTGCATTACTCAATTTATAGTAGCACCTGATACTCCCGAAGAAATATATAATGCTATTTATTCATTAGATTGTGTACCGGGTTATGACAGATATAAAAAATATGCAAATGAAATAATAAGATATTCAGATCCATTTAAGTATCTATCTAAGCAAGAATCAGCATATCATTTTATTTACGATTTCTTAGAAAAAGCGAATGTAAAATTACGTAGAATTCTAGAAATAGGTTCAGGTCTTGGTTATTTGACTTACGCGTTGAACAAAGCCGGCTACTCAGCAACAGGAATAGATATTTCAAACTCTAGCGTTGACAAAGCTATAAATAGATTTGGTAATTATTATAAACATTCAGACTTGAAAGACCTAAGACAAAATACCACTGACGAAGCCTCAAAATTTGATTTAATTATTGCGACAGAATTAATAGAGCACGTTGTTAATCCGGTAGAACTGATTAAAGAATGCATTCCCTTGTTAAAAAGCGGGGGTTTTATTCTGTTAACCACTCCGAATTATTACGTAGAAAAACGGATATGGCAGACGGATCCCCCACCGATACACAGGTTTTGGTTTAGCAGAAGAAGTTTTGAAGTAATTGCGGGTGTTCTTGATTTAAATTTATCATTTTTAACTGATAACTATCCAAACCTTTTAACAACTTCCCTAGGTTCTAAATCTACACCGGTTTCATTACCTCATCCTATTTTATGTGAGAATTTGCGTGATTGTTGTATCACAATTAGAAATCATAACCATCCTTTTATTCACAGACTTATGTATATTGAGAAAATAAAACTTATAATTAATTTTTTTCTCAAGCATTTTATCCGCAACACAGATAATTTGGGAGTTGCATTACAACTATCCCCCCCACCTAAACAGTGAGGCAACAAGTTTGAAATCTTATAAGGCAATTATGTCTCTAATTAGGCGACTTAACCGGTGTTGATCAGAGCCATCATCGAACTGGAACACCATGATTATAATATTATAGAGATGAACAGATACATAAAGAGCATGCAAAGAGCTGATTTCACTCACATGGAGGTGTATTCATGAATTCAAAACATTCAACGGACGAGAAACTCCAGATTGTTATGGAATCTTTAATAGATTATGTTTCACAGGCAGAGATATGCCGCAGGCATGGCATATACCCTGTGCAGTTGATCAGGTGGGAGGAACAGTTCATACAGGGCGGAAAGACAGCACTGGCTCAGAGAAGGAGTTCCGACAGCAGAGACGAAGAGATCGCGGACCTGAAGAAGATCATTGGAGATCAGAGCCTGGTCATAGATGCTTTTAAAAAACATTCATGAGAGCAAAATGATGGTCATTGAAGATCTGAAATCCACGATGTCCCTGAGGAATATCTCAAGAATATCAGGAATCTCTCTATCCGGATATTATTACAAACCTAAGGAGAAGCACATTCAGAGGCTTGATTCTTCTACAAAGGAAAGGATCAAGGAGATTACCTCTGAAAGGCCAACATACGGATACAGGAGAGTGTGGGCAATACTGAGGAATCATGGAACGAGGGTGAACCAGAAGACTGTCAGGAAAGTGCTGAATGAGAGCAATCTAAGCCTTCCTGCATCGAAGCACAGAGGAAGAACAAAGTCCAGGAATCTTTACACGCCCACTGCACCTGATCAGCTCTGGGAAACGGATATAACCTATATTCCAACAGAATCAGGAATGACGTACCTGATGTGCATAAAGGACTGCTTCACGAAAGAATGGCAGGGATACCATAAGATCCGTGGAGAATGCCGTCCTTATGGCACTTGATAGATCTGTTCCAGAAGGCCTGGTACTGAGGACAGATAACGGTCCACAGTACATATCACACGAGTTCAGGAATGCCATGAAATTACTTGGAATCAAGCCGGAATATATCCAGAAGCATATTCCGGAGGATAATGGAGATATTGAGTCGTTCCGTAATTCAATCAAGACAGACTATATCTAGCCTAATAAATTCAAGGACTTCCATGATACATCAATTGCCATAGGTAAAGCATTGTAACCGCCAAATGAAAATTGTCCAAAATCGGCAGATGAAATCTGTCCACCCATATTTATGTTTTCCATTTTCTTTTCACTTCTCCTTATACGGCGGAGGATTGCCCTTCCGCCTGTCCTTTAGCCTGTAAGACTCACCTTTGATGTTCAACACCGTGCAGTGATGCAGTATCCTGTCAAGGATGGCCGAAGCCATCACCTGATCTCCCATGACTTCACCCCATTCAGAGAAAGACTTGTTCGAGGTGAAGATAGTGGACGATTTCTCATACCTGTGTGAGACAAGCTGGAACATGAGATTGCTCTCCTCACGATTCAGCGGGAGATAGCCGATCTCATCCACTATCATGAGCGCGTATCTCGAATAACTGCGGAGAAGAATGTTCAGCCTGTCTCTCAGGTATTCCTTCCTGAGGGACTGCACCAGCTTTACAGCAGAGATATAATATGTGGAAACATCGGACTGGAGTGCCCTCATTCCCAGTGCAACCGACAGGTGTGTCTTGCCGACACCCGGTGGACCCAGAAATACGAGGTTCTCCCTGTTGTGCACAAACCTGAGGGTCATGAGATCATCAATCACTGACATGTCAATGGATTTCTGGAAGGAGAAATCGAACTCTTCCATTGTTTTCCTGAAGGGAAAACCTGCATACTTCAGCTTCGTCTCATATCTCTTTGATCGCTTGCTCTTCACCTCCTCAGAAAGGAGGTGGTCCAGGACATCGATGACACTCCTGTCCCTCGCGTTTTCCAGATAATTGTCAATGGTATGCTCAATGGTGTCCAGTCCTAGGGTGATTAGGCTCTCATGCACTCTTTCGTATGGATCCATCACATCACGCCCTCATATTCTGAGAGATCACGCTTCTCAACCCTTGTCTGGAAGTTCTCGATGTTCTGTTCCCTGATCGCTTTGAGAAGGCCCTCAAAATGCTCCTTCTTCCTTGATATCCTACCAGTTCCGGGGAGAATATCATGTTCCGCCACGGTCCGGGAATCAACCCGTATCTTCAGGGTCGATGATTCTATGACCCTGGCCACCCTGCCTGCATGTATCCAGGGAACTGAATATCTGTTACCCTTGTACGAGATGTAGCAGTCCCTTGATATCTTCCTTATCTCCTCTATCCTTATGGGGTAGGCCTGCACTGAATCCAGTGGATTGAGCTGCTCCTTCCTCAGCCTTTCCTGCGGGATTTCATGCGTGGTGCCATGGGTCTGGGAATTGACCTTCTGAAGCCATTCATCGCACCGGGCATTAATATCCGGGAGAGACTCAAATGTCCTGCCTGCCCAGAAGTTGTATCTGAGATACTTGATGGTGTTCTCGATCTTGCCCTTTGTCTGGGGACGATAGGGATAACAGAGCCTTACAATGATGCCATAGTACTCGGAGAAGCTCATGAATTCGCCGTTGAACGTAGAATCTGAGGTCTTCAGCTTCCTGTCAAGGACAACCTGTTTCATATTGTCATAAAGGATTGCATCAGTGTATCCTCCGAAGTAGCGGAAGGCATTGAGATGCAGCCTGATCACATTGTGGGTTGAGATATCTGTAGTGAATTCGGCATATCTCATCCTGGAAAATCCAAGGATCATGCTGAATGCATACAGCTTCCTTCTTTTCCCATCAATTTCGATGTATCCGAATTCTCCGAAATCCACCTGTGATTGTTTTCCTGGATCCGTCTCGTAACGGTAGACTGCAAGGATCTTCCTGTCATTACGCATAGGCCTGCTGTACTGTTTCACGAGGGAATATGATCCTTTGAAGCCTTTCTTCTTAAGTTCCTCATATATCCTGACGGCTGAGAGGTTGTGCCGATCTATCATCTCCCTCACCAGCGGCAGGAATGACTTGATCATGGAGCCTGCAGGATCCCTGTGATATTGCAGTACCTTACCCGATTTGAGATACTTCCTCACTGTTGTCCTGCTTATCCCCAGCCTCCTGGCGATCTCGCTGATCGAAAGTCCCTGATCCTTCAAGCTCCTTATCATGTACCATCCCTCCTGTTCAAGCAATCCGCTGCACCTATGTTCAGCATGATATACTGGCTATTTTTCGATTGCCAGAACTGGATACTTTTCGTTTGCCATAATTGGACAGAATTCACTTGCCATTTACAAGCATTCACAGACTACAATGAATGCAGACAACATTCATCCATTGATTATCCTCAGTGACAATCAGGAGTAAGTACATGGATGGTCCAGCTTTTAGGGAGAAGTTTGAGAAAAAAGAAGTTGAGGTGACACTAGATGATTAGAGAGGAGAAGTGTTCTAATTTCTGGTGGAGCAGGTCAGATGGGAGTCCTTTCGGGGAATAGTACTATAGTAAGTTCAACCACCACACTAAGGTTATTGATTGGGTTATAGCAAAAAGAAATGTTCATGATTCTAAATTATCTCATTAGCCCGTTTACTATGGATATTCCATACGTTATTACTGATGTATTTACGAGACCTGGGGTAAACCTTAATTAATATACATGATAAAAAGAATGCAACTCTATATTTTAAACTACCTAACCGACTACCTGAGCTGTTTATTACATAATTTATTAATTTGCTCGGGACTTCGTTTGCCCCAAATATATACTTTTGTATTTGCACATGTGTTATTCGCGAATTCAGGTAATTAATGGATTTTTTGGAATGAACTAAGCTTTTAAAAAATACGAAGTTATTTAAAACTAAATCTGAACTAGTGAAGACAAATTTTCTATATTCTTCAAAATTACTCGATACAATATTTGAGGCGCTATTATGAAACATATGATGAGTCAATTTTTCTTTTCCTTTTATTATTTTTTTATTCGATTCTAATGCATATAAATACATTAATATATCGGGAGCCATTAATATATTAATTATATTCGCTCTATTGAATTTTACAATAGATTTTCTTATTGAAATAGATGACATATTAGAGTCTATAGAAATATTCACACTGTTGATATTTATTGCTTTTCCATTTCTATTAATAGGTACAGACAAATTATGATAATAAACAACATTATTATCTTTTTTAAATTCATTATAGACAATATCCAGTTTGTTTTCAAAAAATAAATCATCATCTTCTAAAAATGATATTATGTCCCCAGTTGCGACATTCAATGCCTCAATCAGTTTTCCACCGAGTGAATTATCATTACTTATTATACCTTTAATATTATTTTTTACTATGTAATTATCTATCATATCATCTTGAAAATTTTTTATAACTATTATCTCATAATTTTTTTTCTCCAACGTTTGGTTAACAGCACTTTTTATAGCATTCAATAAAAATTCTTTT
Source organism: Thermoplasmatales archaeon (assembly GCA_016806715.1). Taxonomy (NCBI): domain Archaea; kingdom Methanobacteriati; phylum Thermoplasmatota; class Thermoplasmata; order Thermoplasmatales; species Thermoplasmatales archaeon. Next base: position 531,748 of record CP060531.1, read on the forward strand.
CTATTATATGCAGTGATTATAACACTTAAATATGGTAAATTATCATTTTCCATTCAAATGTTTATACCTTTTATACACATAAAATTTGTTATCAGAAATACTGTGTTGATAATGAATGAATACTAAATTCTCCGGCAGTCTGCCTTCCGAGGCAACTCCTAAACAGTCGTAAAAGCCACTAGGAGGGTTAAAGGCAGATAAATAGAGTGAGCGTATAGATTTCATGAATAGTCTCGAAGTTGTAATAGGTCTTGGATAGAAAGAAAGTGTTGCGACCTAAATGGCACCTGATGGAGATATAGGGGAGCAATACACATTCACCTATTCTCGTTTGTTGACAACTTTATAATACACTCGTTTCTTAGGCGCAGAAACATGTTAAGCACATCACCAATTTGGGAGGAAATTTATGCCTCGTACAAGAAGATCATCAAGCTGGCAGGGAAATTTGTATTAAACTTTTCAAGGGAAATCGCTGCTATGACTGAATATGCAAAGAATGTCCTCGTGGAGATATACCGAATTGACAAGAATAAGATCGTAGCATGGCCAGCTGGTGTCGACCATGGTGCATTTTACTCTCCAGATCTAAACAAAGTTAAAAATAACTTTTTGGGGTATATTGAGTTTCAAGTATTTACTTAGGGTAGCACGAATAGACATAGTTAAAGCGCAGAAATCCGTTGTAAAGTGCTTTCAAATTTTCATGATTTGTGCTACGTTATAGCAGACGTTTTCTATGACAGTGCCCATTTAAAGATATTGAAAGAAATCGCAGATAAATTTGGTGTTTCTGAGCGATTAATATTTACAGGAGAGATAAACAAAGATGTAAAGAACTTCCTGCTTCAACTTGCCGTTTTCTATTTGTTGCACAACCATGAAATGTTTGGAATTACAACGGGGGAAGCAATGGTCCAAGAGATAGCGGTCTAGCAGCCAATGTGAAAGAGTACACCGGAATAATATTTGGTAACATCAATTCATTGATGTACGTACATGGATCGTTGAAGCTGAAAGGAGAAAGACACTGCGCCTGACAAACAATGATGTACGAAGGAAGGAACTGGGAGAAAATAGGAGAGACGCAACATGAAAAAACTTCATTTGAGACAATCTTTTGGGTATTATAGAAAAGATTTACAGTGTTCAGTTGACGGTCACGCTTTAGGCTAAGGGTCTAAAATGATATTTGAATACACTGATATGAAAGATGCAAAGAAATACGCAACAGGTTCATCATCCTGCAGATATTCACTGTAAATCCACAGAGTCGTTCTTTATAGCATCGAAGGCTGGCTCCTCGTCTTCACGGAGGATATAGATAAGACGTAACTGGTTACTGCTCTGAAGTTGAAGCCGACATTTGCCAATCTGCTTAGCCTCTCTTTCATTTTATTCTTTTGTTTCTTATCCATCCATCTTCTGTTTCATACGGAACATCCACCATTATATTTCCAGTTCCGCATCTGGAGCTATTCAAAACTGAAGCTAGAGTTTAGTATAGCTTGTCACCAGTATCGGGACCAAGTTGCTCCGTTTATTTTCTCGAATAGACTGAAGGTATAAGTGACCTTTCCCCCTATTATGTGTGAAATTCACATCAGGATTTAACCACTCTTAATCAAATGAGCAGTCATGCTACCTTGATATTCGGCGGACCAAAAAGATCATTCCAAACCGGGAATACAATATGCATAAAAGAATTAACACTGTATAACAATAGTTATACGGTATGTTGTATACTGAATAAGAATAAATTATCACAAACGTTGCCCCTCTATGGTCTCGAGAGTTTGCTTCTTTATCCTGGAATAGGATAATTCATTGAGGTTCAGGTATGGAAGAAGGCGCCGATCAATGTTCTCTATGGCCTTTATAAGAAGTCCAATGTATGATATTTTTCCATAGCCATCCAAAATATTCCTGAGGCGTTCATAATCTATACTGGAATAAAACGCAAGGCCAGCTATGTCCAGGCGGTCCTTTTGTCCCTTTATAGAATTCATCCTTTCATCAAAGGCTCCAATTTTCAAGACTAAAAGTTCTTCAACCCTGGGCACCATAATGTTCTCAATTACGGTGTGGTTATTTATCAGATCCTGGGGAGGAACGGATAACCTGGAGAAAAATGGAGTATAAATATCTATGTCAAACTTTTCAAATTTGATCTCATATTTCCTCAGAGACTGGTTCTTTCGCATCTCGAAGTCAGTGGACAGTAAATTGAATTGATCATAATCTACCACCATGTCAATATCTCTGGACTTTTGCAGCTTCGTATACATATAGATTGCCCATCCGCCAATGAGAACGAACTTGTATTTAGCTGAAAGGAGTAGCAATTCCTTCCAGGATTCGTTTGTTACATCACTATTCCAGAATTCCATCTTTTATCTCCGCTATTTTCTTTTCCAGCAGTGCAATATACTCTTTGCTATACCATGAAGGAATGTTCCATAGGTCCACGTACAGTTGGGGAACACTTACCAAGTTCATTCCTTTCGAGAAACGCCTCGCATTTTCAAGGAGCAGTGTGTCACTCTTAAGAATATACAAATTACTTGGAAGATTATTAGGAGGAAATCTTGTCTTGACTTCTGGTAGAATGTTCTCCGGTATATAGGCCCACACCTCACTGTAGTCGGCCGGAGCTTCATTAAACATGTAATTAAAGGCGGAATATGCGCTAAGAATTGATCCATCTGGTAAATCACGTTCAATCTCGCGAACTGGCAAAATAACCCTAGTCATATACACTATATCTCGCTGCAAATTCCTGAGTGAAGACCAAAGCATGAGAACTTTCTTAAAAGATGTAACAGAGTATTTCTTGCCGGTTTTAGACATCGCGCCGATCTGTTCTAACCTGCCTACTGTTTTATTTACTAAGCCAATCGACACCCGCAATAACTGTGAAATTCGTTTCTGTTCAATCATATTATCTCCGTAAAGAACTTCACAGAGTATCTCCCTGATCACAGCTTCTTCCTTGAACATGTACTTTCACTTTAATCACATCTGTCTATTAATATGTTTCACTATTTAGTGAATCATGTCTGATACAACTAATAGCTCTATGAATTTTAATTTTGTTCTCTAGATAATTAACTGAAACAGTGCTAGACCATAATTACATGGCGTTATGCCCAGATACCAATCAGTGATTTGTTAGCAACAAAGAAATTCTTGTACCTTAGCGGCGCAATATTACGGAGATCTAGCAAAGAAAGCTCCGATCTTCAGGGAGTAGTACTAGAGAAGCAGCCAATCTGGAATCAAGCACGAAACTACTATGGGCAAAGTTCCCGGAGGAAGTCGTTGCGGAAAATCCCCATGAATCGATTGCTCCGAAAGGACTTCATCACGAGGTTGGGAACGTTCCCATTCAACGCAGAGAAATGGATCCGAAACTTATCTCGATAGCATACAGACAGGGATGCATGCAAAGGGAACACTGATATCCCTAAAGAGGCAACGCTAAGGACTGGAGCGACCCCAAAACTCTGTAATAGGTTCCCGCAAAACTGTCCAGACCGTGAGGAATGAATGCAAAAACAATGAAAAAGCGAGAACCTCCGAAGCTTTAGCGAGTAGAGTATGCCAAATTTCACAACAACCTACCGATCAGTCCTCGAACCGCTGTTTTATAATGTTTCAATAACCATAATTTTGAGCGATTTCATTGATATGGACTAAAGAGCAATGGAAAAATCTAGTCCAGTAGCCATTCCCAAAGTCGTCGGTACTTTACATTCTGCCCGCCAAATTGCTTTACATCACTCACGTCCCACGTCAATACGGTCAGGTTCTCGCAGTGTAGCAGTTTTCCTACCTTAAGCAGGGAATCCACCTCTCTGTTTTTGATATTGTCAGAATTTGATTGATACGTAACCTGGATCAGTTCTGATACTGCGGAGTCGCGCTTGATTACGAAATCAACCTCCATATTTTTATTGTCCCTATAGTAATAAATCTCTTCAGCGGCTTCAGAGGTCTGTCTTCGCTTCAATTGTTGGAAAACCAAATTTTCCTTCAATCGGCCCATATCGAGTGGGAGTCTCCATGCCAGGCCATTATCAGCCAAATACACCTTCTTAGGCCAGCTGGATCTTGTGGAAACCTTGGAAGAGTATCTATCGACAAAAAAGAAAATCATTGTATCCTGGAGTTTGTCAAAGTAATCATAAACAGTGTTACTCCCGTGCCTAATTCCATGCGAACCCATTTCCTGAATGATTTTTCTGACTGTTATCTCGCTCGCAAAACATTGCGTTATGTAGTTGAAGAGAAATCTCGCTACCTCGATACTTTTGATGTTATGTCTTTCAACAAAGTCTTTGAAGAAAATGAGGTCCTTGTATTCGCTAAGGAGTTTGTCCTTTAACTCAGTCATCAGCGTAGGTTCAGGGTATCCTCCCGCCTCCATATATGACTGAAGATAATTTTTTATCATGCCAACGTCTGCAAGTTGGTTTCTGTCCAGGTTGCCCGCTCCCACGGCTCTCAGGTATTCCCTGAATGAGAATGGTAAAAGGAGGTAGGAAATGCTCCTTCCTCTAAGCTGTGTCGCGATTTCTCTTGATAACAATTGAGAGGAGGAACCCGATGCAAAGACAATATAACCTCTATCCAAAAGGGTTCTTACCAAACTTTGCCAGTTGTTTACCTTTTGTATCTCGTCCAGAAAAATGTTCTTCACTACTTTGCCACTCACTTCCGTGAACAACTCCGTGAGGATCTTCAAGCAATCCGGGCCATCAACGTTATCAAAAGCCAGGTCTTCAAAATCAAGCAGCACAGTCTCTCTCCTATCAAGACGTGATATGATCTGCCACATCAGTGTCGTTTTACCAGCTCTCCTATGTCCAATAATGGTCACTGCCTTTCCCGGTAAAGCCCTAGGCTCAAAATCACGTGCAATACTCACAGGCAAAAGTTTGCTGATGTTTTGAGCTAGGTAATCTCGAATCAATTGAACCTGCATTGTATTGTGAATCATTTACAACAATAAAATATTTTGTATCAGTAACTGATGCAATATTGTGGATAAATGAATCAGTTGTCGCGTCTTATAATTACAACGGAAGTGGACGCAATCACCATAATTCATCGCAGACCGGGTATATGCCATATCCAGTGCGTAACATTTCAACGATAAGTCCAGCGCTATTCAAGGTTTAGAATACGCACCTGTGCAGGAGAGAGCAGACAAAGTATTTGATATTAAATCCACCATCTCAAATAGACCGAACCCGCTAAGATCTAACTGTTACTGAGAATTATATGCTCTTTCACAAGGTCAAGGATTTGTTCTACAGGTTCAGGATACTGATTGGCCTTCCCAATAAAGAATTGCTTCCTGAATGAAGACTCATAAGAGTATCCGCTGGCCTCTTAAGGTCGAGAAGAGTGTGTAATGTTGAAAAGATCAGTTCACTGTTTCCTTTCATTTTTGGATCATCAAAATCGTCAGACGAGATCAAGGCCACTACTGCAGTGAGGATGTTTTGTGTTTTGGGGAAGTTTATCCCATGGTAAAGTAGAAAGGCTTTAAGGCTCAACTCAACCCCATTTCAAGTGAATAAAGTATCTTCGGACCCGCATTTATCTCGCTCAATTTTTTTTTGCAGATTGAACCCATTCTTCAGCATCTGCTATGGCTCGTACTGCAAGTTGCGTGTTTACCATGTTAGCACCTCTCCGTTTTCAGTAAATTTCCTGCTGTGGGGGAGTGAAGTATATCTGTCAACAAAATCAGAGGCAACCAAATTGCGATCAAATAAGATTATTCCGCTATCGGCAATATCAAAGAATATTGGTCTAACGAAACCAACTTCTTCCAGGCTGCACATAAATGGGGCAAAATATGCCGGAAGTTTATTGCCTGCGAGGCGGTCAAAAAATTCTATTTCTGTTCGCCTGGCAGACTTCTCAACGTAATCGAAAGTCTCTGAATCGGTTCTTTCTGCTAAGATGAAGAGATCAACATCGCTGTAAGCGTGAGAAATACCTTTAGCAACGGACCCAAATAGTATGACACCGTGGATACTATTATGCTGTGAGAGCTGCTCGATGAGGTGCCTGACGGCGGCCATCAAGGTACTATCAATCAAAAGTGGCCCAAGAGGTCTACGAATTGCCTCCTCCAATAATTTGCTGAAGGTCACGGACGTACCCCTAATGCGATTTACAGTAGATTTCAGTTTCAGCAGTTTTGCATAAACTGTGTTCTCTACAGCAATGGTCTTCATTATAATATTATTATTGTCTCATTATAAAACTTTTCTATAGCTACGAATCATCCTTAAACAGGTATTGGAACTGAAGTGGAAGCAAAATCCCCACTTTCTTATGCAGCAAATTTTTCATAACCTACCGCAATTAACCCTTTATTTCATTCTCATAAATTTCTGCAACATATTCGCCTATAGCCGGTGATGCAGTCAATCCCGGAGACTCGATTCCTATTAGGTTGATGAATCCCTGTAACCCGAGGTCTTTCTCATGTCTTATGACGAAATCCCTGAACCCATCTCCTGGACCCTGAAGCTTTGGTCGAATGCCTGAGGAGTCATCCTGTAATTCCATTTTAGCTATGGATGGCATGAACTTGCTGACGTCATCCCTGAACTCTGAAGCACTTGATTTCAGAGCGTAGTCAAGCCGGTCCACGTAATATGCATTGGGACCCAGCCTTATTGATCCGGACATATCCGGTGTAAGATGTATTCCAAGGCCTGGGCCACTGGGAATGGGATAAACAAGAGACTTCACCATGGGAGGGTCGGGTAACCTGAAATAATCTCCTTTGCAAAAGTGCAATCTGTATACCATAGTGTCTATATCAATGCCGGCCATTGCAGCGATGTCGTCAGAAAAGAGCCCCGCGCTGTTTATAACGGTTTTAGCTTTTACAGTAAATTTTTGTCCGGAACTTAACCCGCTAAGTTCATATCCATCAGCTCTGTCAAGGATTTCTGTAACCCTGGTATCAGTAACTAGGGTTGCTCCATTGAGTGTTGCCATACCACGGAAATAATTCAAGAGATCGTCCGGTTCAATGATGCCGGTGGAAGGCGAAAATATTGCCCTTTCAGCAGTTATGTTTGGCTCCATCGATCTTATCTGGTCGCCGTTCAACATCCTCAGATCCAGGATACCGTTCTTTTCCCCGTTCCTCTTCAGTTTTTCAAGTTCCGCCAGGCCAAATTCATCGGTTGCAACGATAAGCTTCCCCAGCTTCTTGTAAGGTATCCTGTATTTCTCGCAAATGTCATAGATAGCGGCATTCCCTTTCTTGCTCAGGATAGCTTTCAGGGATCCTGGCGGGTAGTAAATGCCTGAATGGATCACCCCGCTGTTGTGGCTACTGGTTTCCTGGCCGAAATTCCTGTTTTTTTCGAAGACATAAACACCACTGTTATTCTTCGACAGCTCGGCAGCAATGGAAAAGCCTACAATTCCACCACCGATGATAACTATGTTGACTGATTCCATTCATGAATTGCATAGTTCAACGTCTAATGAATCTTATCCGCACGGAATTGACCAAAACCTTTTTGCCGGATAAAAGTTAGGTAAGATCATACTGCCAAAACATCGGGATATACTCCCACGGCTAAACGGCAAACCAAAAAACCTCTAAAGTGCCTGTTTGACAGAACAAGATTTGTGGCGAATGGATTTGTTTTAGTTAGTACTTGCAAGTATATTCCTGGGCTCCCTCCAGGATTTTCTTGATATCTATTTTCTTGTCAAGTTTCCAGGAACAGGATCCGCTGTAAAAACCAACATAAGATACAGATTCCAGTTTTATTTTCCTGATTATGACTGCGTCTTCGATAATATCCCCTATTACCTCCGAATATTCTTTATCCCGACCTTTTCCCTCATCTCTTCAGGTATTACGGCCTGTCCCTTGGACCCAGTTGTCGTCTTCTTTTCCAAAAAAATAGTAATTTGTGTAACTGAGATTTATACCATGCCTGAGGCCGGTTTGCATCTTTGAATGCTCAAGCGTATTTGCGAAAAGGTTGGTATGGGAGATTTAGTAGCGGTACAAAGGACATGTTCATAAACGAGGTTGATTTAACATTGTAATAACTGATGGCTTTCCTGAGGATTTACCTGCGTGTCTACATGTAATAGCCAAACGTTGAGTTCTGTTTCCCTACCCGGGTGATCGAAATCCAAGTACGTACAGTTAGTAGGATGGTGATAGCTATAGTAGCAATATACTACTTATTCTATCACTATAAACATAGTTCTATTTAATGCCGCATAGTTTGTATACATTCATGAATATTATACATGACTAATTTATAAACGATTCTTCAGTTTAATTTATTGTCTGACATTATTTAACCCAGTCCAAATCATGAGCGGATACAAACCGTGCGATCCAGATATGAATAATTATAAGTTGTTTAACCCATTCCATTTTTCTACTTATTAAATTTCATGCAAATGGTGAATGGGGAAGGTGATTTAGAAAGATCAATGCTTCGCGATCGTGATAGGTCTAATGACATTTCTCTGGTGCATTTGAAATTGGGAGAAAATGTCTTCCCCTTGCGGTAAGAAGGGGCGATCTAGATCAGGTTAACGAGGAACCCCAGTACAAACCCAAGGAACGTGCCCATATATATCATCTTCATTGCCAACCCGTCTGAGTCTTTCATCAGGCTTCTCAGGATTGGGAGGATGACGTACAGCATGGCTCCAATGGCAAGCCCATCAAATACCAGATTGAGAACCGTAGATGAAAAGAAATACCCAACTCCTCCACCTATTATGGTTGGAAGGCCCCCGACAAGAAACAACAGAGCCATTGGAAACATTTTCTGCCCAGTCTTCCCGAGGAATGGTGATGCTATAGGGAAACCCTCCGTAATGTTCTGCAGAATGAAGCCAACAAGTATAACAAGTGTGATTCCCACCAGCCCTATTGAATTGTAGGATGCCCCAAACACAAGCCCTTCGGTAAGGTTCTGGAATCCAATACCCATCGCAATGAAGAGCGACAGCATGTAGGGAGATGCAGAGTTCTTTGAATGGTTCTCCGCAAAATAGAGAACTATGAAACCTGCAATCAGCGAAAGAGAGAATACTGCATCGTAAAAACCATTGGTCCCGTAACCCGCAAGGGTGTTATTATACATAATGCTTGCAGAGTCCGTGAACACATCAGCAATCAGGAATATGAGAATTCCAACTGCAACAGCACCAAGGAACCTTGCCTTAATGCTACTTATGCGCCTGCCAACTATGAACGGCAGTGTTATAAAAATCGAAAGCCCCATTATAGCGGAAAGGAGTAATACTACCAGAATTGTTACCATTGTAAGGAAAACCTTACAGTATATTTAAACTTATTTTAACTAAAAATGAACAAAATAATAATCATTGGTTTTAACTGTGGTTGTTTACACCAGAATAAAGAATGCACCCGACTGTGAAAGTCTATTGCTTGGACTTTTCCCTCGCAGTTCAATGTGTGCTTAAGCGATATCAACATTTGCAACATATGCTGAAAAGAGCCTTATTGATTTTTCCTTTTCAGTGATACGTCATTTATATAACATAAGCGCGTAACATTCAACATGAGTGGAAAGGTAGCTAATACAGTTATAGATACCCTGGTAGCCCTGGGAATTGAAAGGATATACGGCATTCCGGGAGATTCACTGAATCCGTTGATGGATGCAATTAGACAGAACCCCGGGATCAAATTCATACAGGCAAGGCACGAGGAAGGTGCAGCGCTTGAAGCTGCATTCGAGTCAAAATTTACTGGCAAGGTCACGGTGTGTGTCGGCACATCAGGACCTGGGTCAATTCATCTGCTTAATGGGCTGTACGATGCAAAAATGGAGGGAGTCCCCGTCATTGCACTTACAGGCCAGGTAGAGACTGACCTAATAGGTAGTGACTACTTCCAGGAGATCAATACTAACCGACTATTTGATGATGTCTCAATTTTCAACGAAAGAATAGTGAACCCTGAAAATGCAGGTAAAATCGTTTTGAGGGCATACAGGGAGGCGCTTTACAAGAGAGGAGTTGCCCACATTAACCTGCCGGTGGATGTGCTAAGACTCCCGGCGCCTAAGTCAGCGAATGTTTCCCCAGAAATGTTTCCTAGCGTGGATTTTTTCCCAGACCTCACGACGGCAAGAAATGCCATAAATAAATCCAAGAAGCCTGTATTGTTTATTGGGAGAGGCTGTACAGGCCTTGAGAAAGAACTTTACTCTCTTTCCGATAGCATCGGAGCCCCAATAGTCTATGCGCTCAATGGAAAGGGGATAGTCGATGATTATGACCCACGGGTCATGGGAAGCATTGGGCTTCTTGGTACGAAACCCTCCGTTGATGCCTTCAGGGATTCTGATCTTCTTGTAATGATTGGTACATCTTTCCCGTATGTGCAATTCATACCTGAGGGGGTGAAGAAGATCCAGGTGGACATCGATCCGAACAGGCTAGGTAAGCGTGTTCCGGTCAATATTTCTCTTGTTTGTACGGCAAAATATTTTCTCGACAATATCAAGCCTGACATAAAAAAGGCAAAATTCTATTCTGACCTGGAATCAGCTAAAGAAAAGTGGATAAAGGATCAGGTTGCGATAGAGAGCAAGAAATCAGATCCGATCCTGCCTGAGTCAGTAGCTGCAGAGATATCAAAAAAGGCAGCCAGCGATGCGGTAATCATTGGTGACACGGGAAACGTTACTGTGTGGACAGTAAGGAATTTCAGGACAAATGCGGGTAGAAGGTTCATCTATTCCTCATGGCTCGGGAGCATGGGGGTTGGAATACCGGGTGCGGTAGGAGTATCCTTTGCAACCGACAGGCAGGTTATAGCCCTCGTAGGGGACGGAAGCTTTGCGATGACCATGATGGAACTGATAACTGCTGCAAAGTACGAGAGGCCAATAAAGATAGTAGTTTTTAACAACTCGAAGCTCGGAATGATCAAGTTTGAGGAGGAAGTCATGGGATACCCGGATTTTGGCGTCGATCTGTATCCTCAGAATTTTGCGGCCATAGCCAGTGCGATTGGGATCAAAGGGATCAGGGTGGAAAAATATGCAGACCTGCCCGGATCAGTATCTGATTTCCTTTCAACCAGCGGGCCTGCTGTGCTTGATGTGGTAGTTAGCTCAGATGAAAGGCCCATGCCGCCGAAGCTGCAATTCTCACAGGTGAAGGGTTATGTCACCTCAATACTGCGCGAGAACCTGAGTTTCCTAGATTAGTGCTTAATTGAACTCGACCCATTTTATTTTTCTCTTGAGCTTGAGTTTCGCAGGCCAGTTTTGACCTGAGACCGTAAAATAGCCTCTCTGTTGTTTATTCCATATCATGCACCATGGTGAATATCTTATTATATAATATTGTGAGATCCTTGCGTGTTCCTCAGGTTTGCGGAGAAGAAACATAAACATGGGACTGAGGTTTATGCACAGATAGCGGAAAAGTACAGGGAGAATGGAAAGCAGATAACACGTGTGATCAGGCATCTTGGTCCTGTCAGGAATGAAGCTGACAGGGAGAGATAAAGTACAATTGCAGATCGCGCATTCGGAAGACCCAGGTCACTCACTCTTCTCGATCGGGATCTGTATATTACCGCAGCTTACAGGTGAGATCAGCCTTACCGAAGGATCCTCATGGCCACGGATTTCTCTGATGGTATTGTGATGGACGGCCTCATCATAAAGAGGATCGAAATAAGTGTGGATCAGTTGATTAAGGGCTATTCATCAAACTAAGAGAGAAAACTCGCCGGGAACAGGGGATATATCGCAGTATACAACAAAAATAGGGAGGAACTTGACCTGAAGGATCTTGGCAGGAAGATTGATATCGTGAAGAGTAAGATGTCAGAAATCACGGATCGGAAAGAACTGAAAAGGTCTCTGGGGAAATCGGAATCACTGGTGAAATTCACAAAGAGCGATGCAATGCTGAACGAAAAACACATAGGGGTACTTAAGAAGCTTGCAGGAAGGTTCCTCATTGTCACCAATACCGATCTTAATGATAAGGAGGCGGTGTCAGCATACAAGGAGCAGTGGACCATAGAGAGATCGTTCCGGACGATAAAATCATTCCTTGAGATCCGTCCCGTATATCACTGGAAAGTAGATCGGATCAAGTCTCATGTGTTTGTCTGTGAGCTGTCGCTATTGCTTTCAAGACTTATAGAGGAGGGATGACCGAATCGAAGCTTACAATAGGGAGAACTGCAGAGATGCTCTCGGAAATAAACGCAATTCCCGTTAAATCTCCAAATACCATCGCCTATAGATCAGAATCAGAAGAGGGGATGAAAGTGCTTGAGGAATTAAAAATCGCACCACCTGATCGGATATTGGTTGGTGCACTACCAAAATCAGATTAAAAATATAGCTATAACTTGGTAGTTTGCGGCATGAGTGTTAACTTTCTACCTCAAATTGTTGCGAAACTCAAGTTTAAAATGACTTACCGCTCTAGTGAGCGTAACCTCGTGATAAAAAGGAAATTTGTTAAATACCTCTCATTCTTTTGAGAAAAGGAATCATGACGAGAATCAACTTGACGCAAAACGAGTCAAAAGTACTACGAGCACTGGTTGAAGACTCGAGATTGACAGTAAATGAAATAGCGGGAATTACCAACCTTAATCGCAATACCGTACGGTCCGCTATAAAATCGTTGATATCTAACAAGGTTATTACGCAATTTACTGTCAGCATTTTACACCCGGATGGCGAAAAATTGGTTCTGCTGGAATTAGACAACCTGGAACAGGTACCCGAAGGAGACAGGATAGAAGTTCTTGAACTTGCCAATGGCAGATACGTTGTTCTGTCCACCCTGGATTCACTCCAAAGGAATATCAAGTATATCAGTGTGAATATAGTGAGCAAATGGCAGAGTTTTAACAACATATCGACCAGTGTTAGAACTTATTGCGACTACTGTGGCAAAGAAATAAGAGAAGGTATACTGATTGTAAAGCACAAAAACCACGAATACTATGCCTGTTGCAAAAACTGTAAGAATGATTTGGAAAAGAAACTGGCAAGAGCAGACGACTGGCATCCTCCACCAACGATTTGACGGGGTTACCTTGGAAAAGTTCTGTAATGATGCCATTGATGGTTCAAAGCTGATAGATCTACCTGCCATGGGCTGAAATTCCAACCTCATGTGCACAATTAGGCTTAACATATTAGGCATGTTGCACAGAGTGTGTTTTAATAATGGTGAGTGATGAAGTTCTGGTGATATAATGTTTGGTAAGAAAAACTTGGAAAAGGATGTGGTGTGTGGAATGATGGTAGATACTAAAACTGCCATCAGCGAAGAGCATATGGGAAAGAAATTCTATTTTTGTAGCAATGACTGCAAGAAACAGTTTGACGCGGATCCGCACAAATATGCATCTGAATCGATGGGACATACACACAGCAGCGGATGCTGCTGATCCAACTCCGATTTAAAGGGGCAACCGGAATGGCTAGAGATCCAGTTTGTGGAATGTACGTCGACGAAACGACAGCAACAATTAAGAGCTTCAAGTATGGGAAGAACTACTACTTTTGCAGCGAGTCCTGCAAAGACCAGTTTGAACAACCAGAGAAGGAACTAAAGAAATTGAAGCGGCTTCTTACTCTATCTTGGATCCTGACCATACCGGTCATTTTGTTTACTTATATCGTTCACTTTAAAGAATGGCCTTATGTCACTTTGATCCTGGCCTCGGTAGTGCAATTCTATCCAGGGTTAAGGTTCTACAAGGGAACAATCGATGCCTTTAAGAATAGAGCAGGAAACATGGACTCTCTAATCGCCATCGGTACATCTGCCGCATGGGCATACAGTGCGGGAGTGGTCCTTTTCCCCACCTTATTTCCTTCCACGGGGATTTACTTCGATACCTCTACGGCCATAGTATCCCTGATTCTAACCGGAACTCTGATGGAACACCTGACGAAGACCAGAGCATCAGAAGCTCTTAGTAAACTCGTAGCGCTTCTTCCCAAAACTGCTCACCTCGTCAAGAACGGTGATATAGTGGAGGTCAGGGCTGAAGATGTAAAGGTAAATGATGTACTTCTCGTCAAACCAGGGGAAGGCATACCGACCGATTCCAAAATTGTAGAAGGGTTCACCTCTATTGACGAATCGATGATAACTGGGGAGAGTCTACCGGTTGACAAGAACATTGGAGATAGAGTCATCGGTGGGACCTTAAACCAGTCTGGCGCAATTAGAATAGTAGCAGAAAAAGTGGGTGAAGACACCGCTCTCTCCGAAATCGTCGAAACGGTGAGGAATGCAAACTCTGCCAAGGTTCCTATCCAGAGACTTGCCGACAGGGTTTCGTCCTATTTCGTTCCTGCCGTTGTCTTGGTGGGAATTCTATCCTTCTTGTACTGGTATTATATCGGTAACATAGGACTGACTTTCTCACTGCTAGTTTTTGTTTCAGTCCTTATAATAGCCTGTCCGTGTGCACTTGGGATTGCCACACCAGCGGCTCTGATGGTAGCATCAGGAAAAGCTGCGGAGAATGGAATTCTGGTCAAGGGAGGTGAATACCTCGAAGTTGCGAGCAAGATCGACACGGTCGCATTCGATAAAACGGGAACAATCACTAAGGGACAGCTGGAGGTCACCGATATCATTGAACTCACAGCCGTAAGCAAGAAAGAAATTCTCAAATATGCGGCAGCAGCTGAGGCCAACTCTGAACACCCTGTGGGCAAAGCGGTGATAAAGAGGGCAAAGGAAGATCATATCGAAGTTCAGTTCCCAAAAGAATTCAATTACATACCTGGCAAGGGAATTTCGAGCAAGTTAGACAAGGGAATACTTATTGGAAACAGAGACTTGCTCTCAGATAATGGTATTGCGACAGCCGGCTTCGAAGATTCAATAAAGAACATGGAAGCGGATGGAAAGACTGTCCTGATCCTCTCATTAGATTCAAAGGTGGTGGGGTTGATTGCCCTTGCTGATACAGTCAAGGAAGATAGCACAAAAGCCATCCAGGCGCTAGACAAGATTCATATTGAGACTTGGATGATAAGCGGAGACAACGAGACCACAGCCAGGGCAATAGGCAGAAAAGTGGGGATCACAAACATAGTTGCAAACGTTAAACCGGGTCAAAAGTTGGAGAAAATTGAGGAACTCCAGAAGATCGGTAAGAAAGTGGCAATGGTTGGCGATGGTATCAATGATGCACCTTCGCTTGCCAAGGCAGATCTGGGAATAGCAATTGGAAGCGGCACGGACATCGCCAAGGAAACCGGAGGAATGGTACTGATGAAAAACAAACTTTACGATGTCTATGTTGGGCTCAAGATTGGGAAAATGACAATCAGGAAGATCAAACAGAACCTAATGTGGGCGTTTTTATACAACATCGTACTTATCCCTATCGCGGCTGGAGCACTGATTCCGCTGCTCGGAGCCGAAATATACAACACTCTGCCTTTTCTGGCAGCTTTCGCCATGGCATTTAGCTCAACCACCGTTTTACTGAACTCTCTTCTCCTCAAGAGGTTTAGACCATGATTAAGATCACAAAGGAAGCAAAGGGCTTCATAGTAAACAAGGGCTTCAGGGCAATATATTTAGATCTCACTTATGTCAAAGGGCCCTGCGCCGACAACCTATGCAAAGCAATCCCTAAAGTTGCTGTCTCTACGGAGAAGCATTCGAATTCTTATCTCATCTCACTCGATGATCCTGAAATCAAGGTTTATGCTGTTCCACCAATAGCGGCCTCTATTAACAGACACAACGATACCATCACTATTTCCAAATCAAGAGTAGGGGATAAACTGAAGGTCTCTGGGATGACGTATTCTTTTTAGTTCGATTGAAATAGGCTCTCAAAAGAGTCTTGGAATTTCCACCAAATTTCAAACTATAATATTTCCCGAGATACTGTTATTTCCCATTGATTGCCGCCGAGTACGGTCTTCTCAAAAACGTAGTTGAAGATTCCACTACGTTTGGAATGTCATATTTGAGGGAGCCTGTCAGAAAAAATAAGAACAGTACAGATGCAACGTGTTACGAGGGAGTTGATTTTCAACGTGTCAATGGAAGAGTTGTGGGCTCATCCCAGTCCCTGCCGATGTATTTCAGGTGACTCTGCACAACCTTTCCGTTTGCCCTAACATTCTCAACCTTAGAATAATAGATTCTATCACCTACCTTCTTGGCGCTTATGCATCGTGAGCGGGAAAACTCCGACCTTTAGGTATGAGATGAGAGCGAACCAATAATTAAAAGATAAATATGTATTCATATCATGTTCACACCTGAAATGGTAAGGCACTCCCTTGAGGAGTAAGACGGTTAAGGGGACTGTTCGAAAGGACATTGGTTTCGGTGGCATGCTCTCCGTGAGGAGATGGGATATACGCCTATGCCCTCTGCTGAAACCAGGCTGTGGAGCGTTGTCCGAAAGGGATAAGGAATAGCCTCCTTCCTCCGGCAAAGGAAAGTCAACCAGCCAATAGTTGAGGCTTGATCCACAAAACCCTGACAGCAACAAGCTCCGAAGCTTTAGTGAGGAGTTGTTGACAAATGACAGTAGTAGTACATGGTAGACCCTACTATTTAACCACTACGGACGCTTAAAAAAACACTTTGAAATTACGATAGATTAAGGAAAATTAGAAATATATATGATCATAGGAAACTAAGAGTATTTTGATACAATATTATACATAGCGCAGTAAGTTTTGCCGCATGTATCCCTCACTCCATGTGACATAGCGTCTTGAGGCTTTCATTCTCTCTAGTCCACAACAGGAACTGTTTTGCAACCACCCTTATAACTTCTTTCAGATCAGGAAAATACTGGTTGTGTAACCTTAATTTCTTGAGGAGTTTCCACGTCCGCTCAATGGGATTCAGTTTAGGTGAGTATGGTGGCAGAAAGTCAAGGAACAGTTGATTTTTGTGATCCTCCAGCCATGGCAGGAGCAATTTTGCATGATGGTACCTGGCGTTGTCGAGGATGATCTGCATCTTCTTTCCTTTTCCCCTTTTCATCAGGACGGTAAGAAATCTGCCGAAGGTTATGGCGTTGAATACATTTGATACCATTCCGACGAATTCACCGGTCCTGATGTTCACTGCACCGAATACACTGACACCTTTTCTTGTGGGATACTGCAGCATTGTTGGATCTTTGTCTTCAGGCGGTATCCACATGGCCAGGGTGGTTCCATGCTGATAGAAGTGGCATTCATCAAGAGACCATATGTCCGTATCGCCTCTCTTCAGATCCTCAGAGAGTTTTTTTAAAAGCGTCCTGTTCATCAGGAACACCTTTGGCTATGACACCCCTTGGTTTTCTCCTCCTGAATTCAAGCCTGTGAAATATGATCTGGCATGTCCTTACACCGATTCTCACATGAAACTTCTCCCATATGTGGTGCATGAGAAGTTTCCCGTCCCAGAGGTTCTGTTCATATCCGAATTCTCCCGGATTCTTTCTCAGATCAACACCTATCTGTTCCATTTGCTGGGGTGTAAGTCTTGAATGCCTTCCGGATCTCACTCCTTCCCTGAGACCGTTGAAACCTTTCTCGTTGAATCTCTTGACCCATCTCTCCACTGTTCTGGGATCTTCTCCGAATATATTTCCGGCATCGTAGCAGCTCATTCCCTCACTTACAAGCAGAATGCCGTGCAGTCGGTGATCATATCTCGATTCCTCTGAGCGTGATATCTCATTCCGTATAGCCACAGACAACTCCTTTGCATTGTTTATTTCAAGCCGTTTCATAGTTATATAACGATATTAAGTATTTAAAAATATACGGCAGTAATTATTACGTTATGTATAGTCATGTTATTAATATAAGGCAATTGTTACACATAGATCCTTTGACCCCGTGAAATAGCGGTTCTGGCGATGATTCAATTTCATAACAGTAACCTGTTGCACCTATAGAAAAGAATTTCTGACGGTTGCGCATTTGTCAATTATGAAAATTTATAATAACGTTCTGGAAACAATAGGTAATACGCCGTTAGTAAAGATAAATAGGATCAACGATGGTGATAATAATATACTTGCCAAACTCGAATTTTTCAATCCTGGAGGCAGTATTAAGGATAGAATGGCACTATATATGCTGGATAAAGCGGAAAAAGAGGGAAAATTAAAAGAGACAATTGTGGAAAACTCTTCTGGAAACACAGGGGCAGCTCTATCCATGATTTCAGCAATCAGATCATACCGATGCATAGTAACAATTCCTAACAAGATGAGCCAAGAAAAAATAGACCTGATGAAAGCGTTTGGAGCAGAAGTCCTGATTACTAAAACGGATGTTCCTTATAACTCTCCTGAAAGTTATTACAGTGTTGCCCGAAACAAAGCCAAGGAACTTAATGCCTTCTATCCAAACCAATATGATAATCCTGACAACACAGAAGCCCATTACAGGATGACCGGTCCAGAGATATGGGAACAAACAGACGGCGAAATAGACGTGTTGGTTGCCGGCATAGGTACGGGAGGGACTATCTCAGGGGTTGGTAGATACCTGAAGGAGAAGAATCCAGACGTAAAGATAATAGGGGTTGACCCAGAGGGGTCGGTCTTTTATGATTATTTTAAAACAAAGACTATCCCCGTTCCCCATACCTACAAAGTTGAAGGAATAGGGGAAGATTACCTTGTCAAGGCTGTAGATTTCTCGGTGATAGATGATATAATACAAGTGAACGATAGAAACTCCTTCCTGATGGCAAGGAGATTGGCGCGTGAGGAAGGCATCCTGGGAGGAGGGTCTTCAGGTTCGGCCATGTGGGCGGCCATGGAATATTCGAAAAGAGTGGAAAAAAAGAACATGGTTGTAATATTCCCCGATTCTGGATTCAGATACTTGAGCAAGTTTTATAGCGATGACTGGATGATGAAGAATGGTTTTTTGGAGGGATAAGTTATGAGATTCTCCACGGGATCAATCCATAAGGGGGAGGAAGTCGATCTTTTAAACTCAGCAGGCGATGTTATTAAACCCATACATCTTTCCACAACCTTTGCACGGGAGTTTGCGGAATCTCCAACCCATGGATACGAGTACACAAGGACGGGAAATCCAACCCGTGCGGCTCTCGAAAGTAAAATCGCCTTTCTGGAAAATGCGAAGCATGGACTGGCGTTTTCATCAGGATTAGCAGCTGAAACTTCGCTTCTCCTGAGCCTTCTAAAAAAAGGAGACCATATACTTGCATCTGATGATTTGTACGGCGGCACTAGACGGATTTTTGAGAATGTCCTGAGTAAATTTGGGGTAAGCTATGGCTCGGTTGATTTCACTGCATTAGATAATCTAAAATCTGTACCTAGTGGAACGAAACTTTTCTGGATTGAGACTCCGTCGAACCCATTGCTGAAGATTATAGATATAGAAGGAGTTGCTAGAATTGCCCACGAAAATGGGTCACTCCTTGTATGTGACAATACTTTTGCGACACCATACTTTCAAAATCCATTGAAACTAGGTAGTGATATTATCCTCCACAGCACGACCAAATACATAAACGGCCACAGCGACTCGCTCGGGGGCGCAATTGCTGTTAGTAATGACGAAATCTATAATAAATTGAAATACAATCAAAATGCAGTCGGGGCGGTGTTGAGTCCCTTCGACAGTTACCTGACTATGCGAGGAATTAAAACTCTTTCTGTTCGAATGAGGGAGCATGAGAGAAACGCATCTGCAATAGTAGAGTTTCTTTCCAGAAGAAAGGAAGTAGACAAGATCTACTACCCGGGCCTAAAAAGTCACAAGAATCATGATATTGCAAAGAAACAAATGAGGGGGTATGGTGGAATTGTTTCATTTTCGTTGAACCTGACAGCGTCTCAAGTAAGGCAGTTTTTAAAAAATTTAAAATACATCTCCTTAGGAGAAAGTTTAGGGGGCGTGGAATCTTTGATAGAAATTCCCTCCTTGATGACACATGCCGGAATTCCGAAAGAAATAAGGGAAGGTATGGGAATAACAGACAATCTAGTCAGGCTTTCGACCGGGATAGAGGATGTTGAAGACCTGATTGACGACATAGATCATGCCTTAGGGAAGGTCTAGGAAAGTCGTTGAAACTTGACTTTCGGCAACTGCTTTAGCCAATAATATCCTGAATTCCCGCTGACATACTCCCCTAGCTGAACAGCAGATCAAAAATCACCTCCAGAGTGCCTGTTTGATTGGATAAGATTAGTGGCGAAAGGATTGGTCCTGATCAATATTGAGGCGATGAATATCCTCAGATTATCTGCTATTATTCCCACCCTTGATGCCAATATTCAAGCGTCCTGTCTGGCATGTTTCCCATCATTAAAACTGGTAGATTTATGTCAGACATTTTTCACACGAAATATATTTCTGATCTACTGTGAAGGCATGGGGTTTTCTGCTCACATTTCTGTAAATTTAACAGGATTGTTTGGAAATTCCTGTTTATAAAAAGTGCCGGTCAGGAAACCACAATTTTTCCATACATTCCGTTCTCAGCATGTCCCGGGTAGTTGCACAGATACCAGTAAGTTCCAGAATCTGAAAAGGTATAGCTGAAGTTCAGGTATGCATAATTACCTGAGTGCACAGGAGGAAGATACTGCATCGAATTCAAGAAGCCGTTCCCTCCCATCATGCTGCCCATGATACCATAAGGTGGGCCAAAATGGCTCAGGACGAAATTATGATAGGAATCCGTATCGACATTTATCACGGTGAAATGCACTTCCGATCCCGGCTTTATCACGAGTGTAGGGTTTATTATGCCACGAATCTCAAAACTGTACATGTTTGGTGCGTTCATGGGGCCCATCAATATGGGCAGATCAGTGGTTCCGTTGATGAAGATTGTTGAGTTTGCCTGGGAAACATATACTCCAGAAGAAGTTACATTTATCGCCACCAACTGCGATTCAGTCAGATAACCACTGTTTTGGCGTCCTGGATTTCCAAATCCTCCTGAGAAGTAAATTGCTGAAAATATGACTACGGCAATAAGGAATAGCACTGACACCAACCCGGTTGCTCTATACTTATTCAATTATATTACCTCCTTATCTTTTCAATTAGTCTATTGTATTCCTCGTCTGTGATCTCACCTTTGGCCAGCCTTTCCTTGACTATATCCTCTGCCGCTCCAGAAGATGGGTTACCATGGCTGCTATCATGCCCCAACAAGGCTTCAAAGATAAAGTAGATAAACACGATGACAAAGATCACCGAGATGGTTCCTAATACCGGCATAATTATTCCCATGCCATAATAACCTCCCATCAACCCCCATGGACCAGAGGTGCCACCTGAATACCGGCCATCAAGGAGTATGGATATTATTATGGCTACTGATGCAACAACAGCAAATAGTGCTACAAGAACCCATATCAGGTTCTCAAGTTTTTTCACCATAACTCTATTATGCTGAAAAGGCACTTAAACCTGTCATGAAATACATTTCATGCGTCTTTCAGGGCTGTGGGACACTATTCTAGAATCGACCCATATTGAATAAATTGTGCCACGCATTGGTGCAGAATAGTGCATTATCGATCCTGTTATCTTCATTCCTCCATCCCGCATCTCCGTAATCACTGACCACACCTCCACATCGAACAGCCGGATCCCCAGTTCCAATATGTAAGGTGGAAATAATTAACCGGCGCCGACAGGCAAATTCTAAACCCGCGTTGACACCTGGTGTTCAATGAAATCCGCAATCAGATCATAGTCAATCGAATCAGATCGCGGTGAATACGGTAAACCCAGAGGAAAGAATGGTACATTTGCAACTAAGAATCATGAACACCTTTCCAGATACAAGGAGCACACTCTCACCAACGAGATCAAGATAATAGAGTGTACTGTTTCTCACAATTCCCCCTAACTCCCTGAACATGACAGCGTAGTAAGCTGTAGCTGCATCTGTCACAAGGACAAAATCTCTATTTTGAGTCACATCACTGTAAGCATAATGTCATAGCCACCTCCCTGTGCGGATAACACTGCTGTGAAATTAGTGGATGAAGTTCCATTGAAGTTATATCACATATGACCCAGGAAACGGCTGGCACTTTTCCGGAGACAGTAGTTCAAAAATTTATCTGTCTAACAATTATCTTGCATGAACCACCTCGCCCTGATTACAAGAAGCATGCCGGACGGAGTCCGTACCGCGGGATATTACACAAATTTTGTGCAGTCTATGAGCGATTCCATTGGTTTTGAAAATTCTAGGAGCAAAAGCTATGCCCTCAACACTATTCTACCGACGTGCAAGGAAATAAGGGTATACCAGAATAAAGTGTACTGGACATGGGCAGGAGTGAACCATTACGGCACGAGATTGCCCGGAACGGAGGGCATATTCTCTGCAATGAAGAGGGAGTTCGGGGAGAACTGTGTAAGTTGATCCGTCCGAAGCATAGAAGCGGATGGGGTACCATATTATTGATATATGACTACATAAATGAGGGTGCAATGAAAAAAGTTAAGATGAAAAATACGGCATAGAGACAGGAAAAAGTGATGGAATTCTTGATTCATGGGAGGAGAACTAGATACTGGGGACTTGTTCAACAGAACAATCCAACACAGAGTTATTATATCAACCCTAAATTCACTTATAGTGACTGCGATTGACGAATATGAGTTAATGAAATCCAGATCTTTAGAATTTCTGGATACTGCGAATTACCAGTTTGGGAAAGAATTTTACACAGTAGCGGCTTTCAGCTTTCATCAGGCTCTTGAGCTTTTTGTCAAGAGCAAATTACTGCAACGTGGAGTTGCGTACCCTCATACGCATTCACTGAAGACTCTTCTTGAGATAATGACAGAGGTGTCAGATGACAAATGTTCGGAACTTACTAGGACTGTCCTTGACAAATATATTCTTGAAATTGCTCTTCTGGAAGATGCGTATATCACTTCCAGATATGTTTCCAGAACTTTCTCTAAAAGTGAGGTGCTCAAGCTGCAGAAAGTAACAGAGGAGGTGTTAAGTACTCTTGGAATCAATTGCTAAACGAGCAATAAGAAGGAAATGGGTGTTTGAGAACCTTCAGTATCATCTCAAAGGCATCAAAGCAGTTGCTCTCAAACTGGACGAGTCAGCAAAAGTATTCATATTTGGATCTGTAGCAAAGAGTGGGTATTTGCTTTCGAGTGACATAGATATTCTAATAATAACTGACATAGCACCTGAGGTGGTCATCAGTTCCCTCTGGAAAGAGGGTTTCTCCGATCCATTCGAATTCCATGTCAGAAACAAGCAATTCGCAGCACTGTACAGAAAGGAATATGGATTAACAGAGGTCTGATAACTCTCTCAAGCATAAAGGCACTTTTTGAAATACAACTGGGTAAATTGGGCGCTTTGATCTCTTCAGGGTTTTATTCAAAGTCCCTAGATCGTTCACAGGTAGTCTTGCACTAATTTTTGCACCTTCAGTGCATTGAATACAAACAGCACAATGGTAAGAGGAAATTCAGGATTAAACCCGCGACCGGCAAATACTGCTTCTTTTTAAATTGAGGTGTGCCACAAAGCCAGTATTTCGCATTAGATCTGGAACTCCTGTTAACGCTGCTCTTCCATTTATTGATAATCGCCTCCAGTCTTGACATATCCAGTAATCTTTGACCACGCTTATGTCCTTCGATGGGGTCCACTCAATGGCTAGGCCATTTAATCAAACTGTAAATTGCTCATATAGTTCGGATTCCCCTGCACCATGCTCGTATTGTAATCCCAAAGCGAAAATTTACACGTCCTCAAAGAGCATGGATTACATCTCAGGAAGTATTACGGAGGCGGCAGCCTATGTTGAAGTTTCCCTGACCTATGACTCAAGTGGTGTAATTAGCGGGAGCCTTTCTGTTCTGGGTTCCTGGGATGCCTCTTTCTATACTCCGTTCTTTTCAGCAGGGCAAATAGTAACAGATACTGTGGGTTTCAACTGGCAACTGGATGTATCAACGAGTACTTCCTTTACTGCAACACACGCCTATGCGGATCAGAACACACAACTGACATACGAAATCAAGATCACGCTCGGGCCGTACGTTACTCCGTGTTACGTATTCTTCACCTGCACCACATACTATGTGGTTGACCTCGGCATGTAAATAAACATACCTCAACTCTCATAGGTCGAGGCTATCTTATAGGTGTTAAGCATGGATAAAAATATGGAATTGCGCGGAGGGATAAGGGCAAGATGGGGAATAATTGCCTTTGTAGCAGCAGGAGCATCGGCAATTGTTTCTACGATTTCATACGAAACGACCCTTTTAGGGATGACTTTTCTGACAAAGTCAACCACATCAGAGCCGGGATATTTTATCAATAAATACGTTTATTATCCACATTTTTTTGGGCCAATTCTCTTTTTTGCCGCAGGAATCCTGGCCACTCTTGGGCTGGTATTCTTAATACTCTTCTTTATTGGGAAACAAAGGGTGAAAACTGAGTCGTAGACTTCATGCGACCCTATCTGGCGGCTTTGCACTCAAATTCATTCAAAAGCGTCTTTTTTGGCTCAAAGTCAGTATCTGTTGACATATTCCTCTCCCCTTGCAGCCTATTCATTGGTAAACTGGAAGTAAAATATGGTTTACCCAAGTTTGCTTTCCTGGCCATTTTGATTCTTCTCGCGGCAGGCTCTGCAGACTCTTCTCTTCCTGGAAATCCTCATGCAGTCTGTGCAGACATAAAGGGTTGCCCTGCTCCTGTAGCGGAAGAATGCGAATCCTGAAATCACCAGTGTTCCAAGTATGATGGCATCGTACGCATTACCATATGGAAATAAAGACGATGGCGGCTTTCCAGGCAGCCTGCTGAAAGGTACATTCAGGTAGACATTGGAATTGTTTACCGAGAAATTGATATGTTTTGTGGAAAAATTGGCACCATATACAGACAGAACGGCGGTGTAATTGCCGTTAGCCAGCGAGATATTAAGAGAGTTTCCAAAGCCACTATAGGTTTTGTTCATCACAGAGACAGACCAGACTGTATACAGCGGCAGTCCATGCTGCTGGAAATTTACAGTATGCAGGCCGGAGGAAACAACGGCAATTGAACTGTTGAACTGAAACGTGTATGCAGGAGCGTTGTCCGTTTCAGGGTTCAGTGTAATTTTGAATCCGGAAACATTGAAGTTAGCGGCAAAAGGGATTGATACTTCCATTGTAGAATCAGGATTGAACATCAGATACTCAGTTTTGCTCTGCATCAATCCGTTAGAAAAATCCATTGTTCCATTTACAAGATAACTGCCAGGGCTCAGCCCGGTGTTTGTTACGTTAAACGATACTGTAATGTTATTTCCGAGCATTTTTGCTGAATAGCCCATCACAGTCAGGTCAATGTCCGGTTTCACAGTCACTGTGGACGAAAAGGTGAAATTCATGCCCTCAAGTGTATAATTCGTGCACCTGACGTTCAGCTGTGAAGAATGACTGCCCAGAATCGTGCCTGGAGGTATGTTTGAAATTGCCTGAAAGGTTTCAGGAACACCTGCTTCAAGTGTCTGTCCGGCAACAGGAAACAGAATGGAGACAGAGGTGCCACCGATACTTAGGCTTAGATTTGAAATCGACACAGTTCCCGTCGACACAATTGTAACCTGCATTAGAGAACTGCCGATTGACAGCGATTTTGTGATCGAAGATATGTAAATATCGGGAAGGTCAAGGTTAAAATACCTTACTCCTGAGTTATCCGAAATAAACGGATACGGACTCAGTGAGAAGTATGAGGTTAATCCAGCGGCCTGCACCCTGTAATCTCCATAAAACACGGGCTTATTGGATGAATTAATGATGCTGTCTAACAGGATGAAGTAAAAACCCTGCCCACTCTTAGATGGAATTGCAATCCCCGCCGTGCGCAAAAGACCGGAGATTTCAGAATTTGACCTGTTGGAGATCATGTTCTCGTGCGATGAAAGCATTGCCGGAGATACTGAGCAACTCCCATTGGTGAAAAAACCACCGGGGGTGAGGAACTTCAGGCTTTCCTGCCTGTACAGTGAAACACTTGATCCTTTAGAGATCAGGAAAGGCATGCCGGTTAAATCCTGCCCCCAGGTGATGTTGCTTCCATCAACAATATACCCGGTGCAATTCCCGTAGAACATAATCAGGTTCTTGTTCGGGTCAAGTATTTTCCCAACTGTATAGGTGCTCTGGAAACTTATGGGAATACTGTCTCTCACGGAAAGGAATGTTGTATTATGAAGGATGATGTTGTACTCACCATATCCGTACTTTGCCTCCGTGTCGTTTGAAAACAATTTGATTGACACGTTCTCTATAATGATAGTCGTTTTTCCGTTTATCCCATATCCTGCGGTGAAGCCGGATGTCGTATAGGCAAGGGATTGCTGCAAGGGAGTCAGGTTAGAGATAGGAATGGACACCGTTTCAAACGTATCAACGCTTCCAGTGCTTGGGAACGTGTAATTTTCAATTGTAGAGCCATTCTCCATGAAATTTATGAAATCCTGTTCATTGCTGTCATTCCCACTAAAGGTGACATTGACAAGCAGTTCATCATCATATGCATCCGGAATAACTGCCTTTCCGGGTTTCAGGGGCACCATGTTATAACCCACTGTGCTAAGGGGCCCGGAAGCGCCTGAACCCGAGAAATTCAGGTAACCATTCACGTACGGTTTTACCACATTACTCCTGTAAAAGCCATTATATGTTGTGTTGAACGAATATAGACTGCAATTAATCGCGTCGATGCCCAGTGAATCGTTCAAAGAGCTTGCGGATTCATTCTCAATGCCGATGCTGGACGAAAAGATGCTCAGTGTAGAGTTATATGCATTCATTGACCCGCCAAAATCAAGGGCGGAATTCTTCATGGAAAAGATCGCTGGTTCTGATGCGTTGCTGCTTCCCACGGTAAGCGATACGGAAACGTTACCAACTCCGCTGGCCGATAATGCCGAAATGTCTGAATCGTTAATGTATGAAGCACCATAATCATGAATATACATTGAGGATCCCGGTTGCCCAACAATTACAAGGTTTGTGTCGTTTACTAACAGAGTTTCGCCAACCGGGACTGTAAGGTTCTGGAAAATATAATAGGTGGTTCTTGTAATTCCATTCCCTATAGTTACAGCCACCGTCTCCGGCAGGGAAAATCCGCCACCTTTTGTGTTGATTGATCCGGAATAATGGGTCGCAGGGATCGAGTATGAGGGAAATAATACCATAATGGTTAGAATACCAATTACCATAATTAATACGATATTTCTTTTTCCCATTCTGGGTCAAAGAAAGAGATAATTTAAAGGTTTTTTAACTAGAACCCTGATATCACATCGATTTGTTGACAAAATACGTTAAAATATACATAGCGCAGTAAGTTTTGCCGCATGTATCCCTCACTCCATGTGACATAGCGTCTTGAGGCTTTCATTCTCTCTAGTCCACAACAGGAACTGTTTTGCAACCACCCTTATAACTTCTTTCAGATCAGGAAAATACTGGTTGTGTAACCTTAATTTCTTGAGGAGTTTCCACGTCCGCTCAATGGGATTCAGTTTAGGTGAGTATGGTGGCAGAAAGTCAAGGAACAGTTGATTTTTGTGATCCTCCAGCCATGGCAGGAGCAATTTTGCATGATGGTACCTGGCGTTGTCGAGGATGATCTGCATCTTCTTTCCTTTTCCCCTTTTCATCAGGACGGTAAGAAATCTGCCGAAGGTTATGGCGTTGAATACATTTGATACCATTCCGACGAATTCACCGGTCCTGATGTTCACTGCACCGAATACACTGACACCTTTTCTTGTGGGATACTGCAGCATTGTTGGATCTTTGTCTTCAGGCGGTATCCACATGGCCAGGGTGGTTCCATGCTGATAGAAGTGGCATTCATCAAGAGACCATATGTCCGTATCGCCTCTCTTCAGATCCTCAGAGAGTTTTTTTAAAAGCGTCCTGTTCATCAGGAACACCTTTGGCTATGACACCCCTTGGTTTTCTCCTCCTGAATTCAAGCCTGTGAAATATGATCTGGCATGTCCTTACACCGATTCTCACATGAAACTTCTCCCATATGTGGTGCATGAGAAGTTTCCCGTCCCAGAGGTTCTGTTCATATCCGAATTCTCCCGGATTCTTTCTCAGATCAACACCTATCTGTTCCATTTGCTGGGGTGTAAGTCTTGAATGCCTTCCGGATCTCACTCCTTCCCTGAGACCGTTGAAACCTTTCTCGTTGAATCTCTTGACCCATCTCTCCACTGTTCTGGGATCTTCTCCGAATATATTTCCGGCATCGTAGCAGCTCATTCCCTCACTTACAAGCAGAATGCCGTGCAGTCGGTGATCATATCTCGATTCCTCTGAGCGTGATATCTCATTCCGTATAGCCACAGACAACTCCTTTGCATTGTTTATTTCAAGCCGTTTCATAGTTATATAACGATATTAAGTATTTAAAAATATACGGCAGTAATTATTACGTTATGTATAGTAACCTGTACGGTGTATGGTAGTTACCTGTCAACATGAATGTAGTTTGCGAGGGAATCCTTGACCTGTTCCCATGTCTTACTCTTCTTTTTTAGGTAATTCAGCTCGCCTCTGGAGAGACCCAGGTTAATCCTGTCCTCCGGTCTGTCAAATCGGAGATGATCCTTGAGAATGAGGGATTCAACAACGCTTTCCATGAAAACGAGATAATTGTTCCTGTCGAATTTCACAGCTCTGGTGGGTGCAAACTTGGTTGCAACAAAGCATATTGTGAAGAACAGGTGAAGCGATAGCCTGGATAAAAGATTCCGGTCGGAGTTAAAAATCACCATATCGCTTACTGTGTAATTGCAGCCTATCATCAGGTCTCTCGTGGTCACTAAATTGAATAATATTCTCTTTACAAAGCTCCGGGGAACCCTGTCCTGCGACCTGGAAACGCATTCATAGTCCTCAAGGTCACTTCTTGGATAAGCTATGATTCCGGAAAGAACGGCTATCCTGCTGTAAAGGTCCACATCCTCTCCTGCCGTCAGTGAACGCCATCCTCCAGCTTCATTCAAAAGGGAAACAGGTATTACCGGAAGTTCAGAGAAAAGCATCTTTTTTTCGGAGAAATTGATGAACTTCAGGATTAAGTCTGCGTGAGAGAAATCATACACGTAATCAAGATCAAAAAAAGCGAGGAATTTTCCCGAACACCTGCCTGAAATCTGCTTCTTGCAGGATCCATGATTTCCACACTCAAGCCTCGCTATTCTTACCTGCGGAAAGTGCTTTTTTATGGACTTTACAACTTCGGAATTTCCTTCCACAGAATCTGAATAGCCCACAACGACCTCGTATGGAACTGATGTTTCATCGGCTATTTCTAGTATCCGTGATATTGCCTCAATATGGTGCTGGGGAAAGCCATGGATCACAGTTACAAATGATACCATGCGGTCTTCGGGGTCTCTTTCAACGACCGGCACTATGTGCAGTGACCTTTCCCTTAGTTCTTCTGTCAACAGGTTTGAATGTTAATTGCGGTTAAATTCTTTATGTTTTAATTCCTGAACTTGATCAACTTCAGGGCGGGTTCAATTTCTCTCTTAATAATTTCTTCGATACCAACGCCTTCTTCCTGCGCTTTTTTACAGAGATTTACAGTCGTAGCGTGGTCCAGTGTTTTCTGCGTCCCGGTCTTGGTGTAAATAATTATGTAACCGAAATCTTCGCAATCAAGCATAATTGTTCATTGCAAAGGGTAATTCAATATTTGCATTGGCCGTAGCAATATGTTGCAGGATAGAAGAGGCTTACCAATGTAAATTTCGTTTTCATAATCGTGCAGAGCGGCAATTGGATATATATGCTCTTATGTATATTCCAGTGATTGAATTGAGTCTTGACATTGATGCCTTCATGTATGAACTGGATAAACACATTTCCGGCAAGGCGATACTGACTTATTTATCCAGGAATGGAACTGAGACATGGGACATAACAAGAAAGCGTGGCAAACTGTTCCTCGGAACAAACAGCTCACAGAATGCGCGCTTCAAATCCATACTCTCAAAGGTCGTGAGAAGCAGCCAGATAGTTTCAGTTATAGTCAGGTCATTCACCAGTGAAATCGACCCTGCCAGTGGATTTCCTGTTAAAGAACTTAGAGGTTACCTGCTGTCCGTGGAGAACGAACAGCTGAAGTGGTATATGATCGATGCTGAGGACATGATGGAGTCACACAACACCGACTCGATCTCGGGTAACAAGCTGGAACCCGAGCATTCCGTCGTTTATTGTGGTCCAAACGACAGATGCATCGATGCAAACGGCAGAGAGATTCTCACAGTTACGATATCTGTGTCAAAAGGAAAATAAAATTCTTTCACCATTTATTAAATATCTTTCAGGATTCATTGTCGATGCCCTTAAACCATATTGGACGAGACTGATGACAGTGTGTCAACTATATCTATTGCAAATATATCACTATATAAATGATGAAGATAACTTAAATAAGAAAATGCAATAACCGGTCCATGGAAATAACCGCTATCAACCTTACTAAGAGTTTTGGTGTTGAAAGAGGGGTTACTGGCCTGAATTTCAAGTTCGATAAACCCGGACTCGTGGGATACCTTGGGCCTAACGGGGCAGGAAAGACAACTACCCTGAAGCTGTTCAGCAACCTCTTATTTCCAACATCAGGTAACGCTATTGTGAATGGTATTGATGTAAGGGAAAGCCCAGCTGAGGCTCTTTCAAACATTTCTGCACTGGTTGAGTCGCCCGAACCTTATCCTCACCAGACTGCATCTGAGTTCCTTGAGTTTGTTGGAAAAATACGAGGAATGAGCACTGCAGATACAAAGAGGAGAATTACCGAACTTGCTGACCAACTCCATCTCGAATCCCTTACAAAAAGAACAGGGAAGATGTCGAAGGGAAACAAGCAGAGGGTTATGCTTGCTGCAACTTTTCTGCCCGACTCAGATATCGTTTTGCTGGATGAGCCAACAGGAGGGCTCGACCCTGCAGAGGCAAAGGATGTCAGGGAAGTCCTCAAGGTAATGAAGAAGGACAAGCTCATCATTATGAGTTCACACCTCCTGTATGAGGTTACTGATGTAGCTGACGATATAATCTTCATAAACGGCGGCAAGATCTTGTTGATCGACACCGTGGAGAATGTTTCCAAAAAATTCGGTGGAAAAAACAACACCGAGGGGTTGGAGGATACTTACATAAAACTGATAAGGGAGGGACAGCTTTGATCTCAGCTATCAACGGGACAAGAGTTTTCCTGGAACAGAACCTGCAGTTTTATTTGCGTACGAAGAGATTCATATTCTTTCTTATCCTTGTTGCTCTTATAACTGTAGTTGTTTACGGATTGATCGCCGGTGGCGTGGTGGCCGCGCCACCCACAGCAGCAAGTTTTGACACGTTCTTTTTCGCGTTCTTATCATACCTGGTGATAATAATCGGGGCTTTCCTGGGAGGAGACGCAATGGCTAGCGATTTCTCGCTCAAAACAGGATCTTTTGTACTCTCACAGCCTGTGAAAAGGACATCGATTCTTCTCGGCAGATATCTTGGTGCGCTTGTTGTAGGAATTGCAGTAATCTCCCTCTATTATGTCCTTGGTTCACTTGGAATGCTCTACCTTTACAGAGGCGTGCCCGTGCAGGTTGGAGAGTCATATCTGCTTGCACTCGTCTTTGTTGCATCAGCAATTGCATTGGGATTTCTCTTCAGCTCCATGTTCAAGAATGGTTCCACTGCAATCGTCACGGCAATTATTCTGATGCTCCTTGTATTCGCCATTGTCCAGGGCGTCCTTGATGTTACGAACATTGAACCCTGGTTCATACTAACATATGGCGGTGCTGTTGTGACAGACATACTTGTGGTGCCTTACGCAGCTCACAAAACTGTTATCGGCGCGGGTAGAATATCTGTTACGTCATACACTCCACTTGTATGGGAAGGCTTGGTCATAATGTTCGGATACCTGATCGTAAGCCTGGCAATATCAATTATAATATACAACAGGCGCGAAATTTAAGCACCCTGTATTTTTTTTTCTCTAATAATATTCATTTCTATACAAATTCTTGACATCGCTGATTAAAAAATATCGGTTCTTCACAGCATTTATGGGTGAAATCAATGCATTGTTCAGGAAAATCTCTTCAAATTGTCCATTCATAATATAAAGATAGTGAAAAGTGCTGTCTGAGTATCACAGTTTTGGGCAGATCCGAGCCGGGGGCTCTTCAAATAAAGCCAGGAGCTTCGGAAAATGGTTATGATAATTTTTGATCAGACATCGTCGGTTCCGATTGGGAAGCCTCAAAAACAATGTGGTGGGTTACCGTAAACTTCACAATTGAACCGTAATTTTCCGTTCCACTTCCCTTAAGAATTACCCTGTTCCCGTCGTCCATCATTCCATGAAGGAAAACAACATCTCCGATGGTCTCTTGTGAATCTACAACCATTGAATATTGCCCTTCACCAACGCTGACCCATTCAGGCCTGAATCCTATGTTACCTATCAAATTCATTGGAAAGTCTCCCACAAAATCACCGATCCACGGAGTAGCGGGGGATTCATATAGTGTCTTGTACGATGAAATCTGCTCGAACTTGCCTGAATGAAGGACTCCTATTCTATCTCCAAGTGCTTCTGCTTCTTTCTGATCATGAGTAACGAAAAGGAACGATTGGCCAAGTTCCTGTTGAAGCTTCTTCAGTTCACTTCTCGCTGTGTACCTCACTCGTGCATCGAGGTTGCTCAGCGGCTCATCGAGAAGAAAAATAGCTGGATCCCTGACAATTGCCCTGGCCAATGCAACACGCTGCTGCTGGCCACCGCTTATCTGGGTTACCTTCTTGTTCAGGATATCAGATATGTTCAATTTCGCTGCAACATCAATTGCTTTCTGTTTTGCATTTGCAATTCTGTGCATTTTGAGTGGAAATGAAATATTCTGGTATACAGTCATATTAGGATACAATGCATAGTTCTGGAACACCATGGCTATGTTTCTCTTATTTGGTGGAAGTCTTGTCACGTCTTTACCATCTATAAACACCTTACCGCTATCGGGTTGCTCAATCCCAACTATGAGTTTAAGTAAAGTTGACTTGCCTGTACCCGAAGGCCCAAGAACAACAAAAAATTCGCCTTCTTCTATTACCAGAGACATATCCGAGATCACTCTTGTCTTGCCATAAGTTTTTGTCACGTTTCTTAGCTCAAGTTTTGTAACCATATTTTCACCTTATCGATTGTTAGCCTTTTTACCCTGTATTTTCAATCAGAGAAAGAATTGCCCCTGTAGACCATGCCTGGGGGTAACATGGCCTTATGCGAAGTTCACTCATTTCCATGATTGCTCCGTTTTTCTTAACTCCAAAGTACTCGGGCATCTTCCCAAGTTTTTCATACGCGTATAACAACCTTCCCCTAAGGTCTTTGTAACGCGCTGAATATCCTCTTTCTTTAAGCCCCATGGCAATTAGCCAGTTGTCCTGAGGCCAGATGCTGCCTCTTTGATATGCTTTTTCATCAAATCCCTGGTTCAGGGTGGACAAAGATCGTATTCCAAAGTCTGTGATCATATCGGTTTCAAAGAGCCTTTCAACAACAGCCTCTTCATACTTCCTGGAAAGGATTCCGCTTAGCAGCAGATGACCTGGATCACTCGTAATTGACCGCTCTGCCACACCGTCTCCATCAGTTGCCAGTGCAAAGTATGATGTATCCTCAATCCAGAAATTCTCCACAATGTTTTCCCTGATCCTGAAAGATGCCTCTCTGACTTTTTGAATAAGTTCTTCATCAATATAATCTGGTGAATTCCTCAAAATGGATTCTGCTTCTGAAAGAGCCTCATAAACGTATCCCTGAACTCCGATGGTATAAACAGGAGACTTCAATCTGTCCAGGATGTCACCAATTCCGTCGCGCCAGGATTGTGACTGGATCCCACCTCCGATGACCGCTTTTTCATACCCGAGAAAGGTATCGGAAATCCCGTAGTCAATGATGAATTTAATTGCGCTTATATATGACCGGATAAACTCCCCTTTTTCCTTTGGATCGCACACTGGGATAACTTTGGCTGACAGGATCAGGAAAAGCGGGGTACTGTCAACCGAAAAATAACTTGGATCTCTGGTAAGCCATGGAATGGCTTTTTTTCTCTGTAAAAACGCTGGTTCGCTGTCATAGTACTCGTGTATAATCTTACCTGGAAATTCTCCGCTAGATTTCTCTATCTTCTTTCCCTGCAGCGCAGCCAGTGCACGAATGGTAGATACAGCAATTCCGGGATCATAAGAAAGTAGCTGCAACGCGGATATTATGGAGTCGCGGCCAAATAGTGCCTTGAACTTGGGAAGACCCGCATACAGATAGCCATTATCGCTTCTGAGTTCCATTATCTCGGTTTGCAGATTTTCCGTGTTGTATTCATTCATGAAGGCTTTCAACCCGTTATCCCCGCTGTCATGTAGCTTCCTTTTATGAATCGTGAAAGGATAATTGTCAATACTATCACCGGAATCGTTACCAAAAGTGAGAAGGCAGCACCGGTAAGTATGTTACCTCTTCCTGTCCCGTATATATAAATCAGAATAGGAAGGGTTGGGTGTACCGGGGAAAGAATAATTGCAAAGGTGAATTCATCCCACGACATAAGCCATGATAGCAGGAAAGCTGAAATCATTCCTGGCAAAGCGAGGGGAAAAAGAACTTTGTACAGTGCTCCGGTAAAAGTAGCTCCATCAACCCTTGCCTGCTGCTCCAGTTGTTTCGGGATAGACTGAAAAGCACCCAGAATAAGGAAAACAGTAAGGGGAAGCACAGTTAATTCCTGGGCTAATGCCAGGCCGAATGCAGACTCGTTAAGGAAGCCAACTCTCAGGAAGTCGACGCTAATTGGAACCGCTATAGTTAGGGAAGGTATCATTGTGCTGAAGAAAAGTATGCCTATGATTATTCCACTTATTTTGAATGGCAACTTGCTGAGACCGAATGATGCGTGAAATCCCAGGACAATAGCCAGTATTGCAACAATAAATGCGGTTACCAGGCTCTTGTAAAAAGCCGCAATCAGGATTGATCCGTATCCGCTGAATGCATTCACGAAATTGGCAAGTGTAAATTTGGAAGGGATGAGTGCTGGATAAACAGTGTCAATAGTCTGCCTAGGGTCACCGAAAGCTATGACAATCAGGACGTATAAGGGCAATAGCACAAGGAACGTAAAAAAGGCGAATCCGATATATATGGCGTATTTTTTTCGAGGATTATTATATTCGCTCGGCAATCATGACACCTTCCCGTACTTAGTTCTGTAGATCATTACAAACGTGGCAAATATCAAAACAAAGCCCAAAAGAATTGTCGCCGCCGCCTCGGACGGGCGAGCATTTATGATGTCATATAAACTAAAGGTCATGGTAGTCAGCAGCTGATACGGAAATATCAAGAGAGCCATTGCGAATATGTTAAATTCACTTATGCCTCTTATCATAAGAGCAATAGCAATGAATCCCGCCATGTTAGGGAGCGTTATCCTGAAAAAGCGCTGGAATATACCAGCTCCATCAACCATCGCCTGGCTGTACAGATCAGGAGATATTGTAGTCATACCCGCCAGGAGTATTAGAGTAACGATTGGCGTATTTTTCCAGGAATCGGCAAGTACAATAACAAAAAGGGAACTCGAAAAGCTTCCAGTCCAGTTAATCGGACCAACGCCAATCATACGAAGAAATGAATTTACATAACCCCCTTCGACTCCAAACATATGGTAAAAAATTACCGCAGTCACAATTGTTGCAACTCCAAATGGAATGAGAAATATTGCAGAGAATATGGATTTGCCCCTGAATGGTTTTGAAAGCAGTCCAGCTATTACAAATCCAGCAGTGAATTGGAGTAGCAGTGCAGAAGCAGTCACTATAAATGTGTTATAGATAGGCGCAGTTCCATATTGATCCAGTACGAATGTGTAGTTGTATAAACCAAATTTTCCCAGCCTGGTAAAAAAGCTGCCGTAAACCGCATTAATCGCGGGATAAAAAGCAAGTACTACCACATAGAGTACAGCTGGCAATATCATCAGGTAAGCGGTCCACTCATCTCTCCATTTGTTCAATTTAAATCACCAAAAAAAAATAAGAAAAATTATAAAAATTTACACTGTAATGGGTGCATAAGCTGAAGGATTGTTATACAGTGTTGCGTTTGCCTGACCGTAGTTCTTCAAGATGTATTGGTACATTTGACTGTGCGCGGAAGACAGAAGAGACGGTATTGTACTGTTTGAAGCAGGCGTACCGGAAACGGGGAACAATTTGTTAAATACAACATTGCAGAATATAGTCTGCCACTCGGTTATCCACGGAGTAGGGTTTCTGAGGAACAACCCGGATGCTGTTGCGTTTCCAAGCGCGCTGTCTATGGCTGAGTACTTAGCAGGAAGGTTTTCATATGCAGCGCTGTTAATAGCTACCCATGAAAGATTAAGCAAGGTGTCTTTCTGAACCTGAGCACTGAGCAGGAAACCCATGAATGCTTCAAGGCTCGGGACATTGGTTGCTCCTTTTGGTATGAATAGCACGTCTCCGCCCAGAATGTGGTTAGAATTCACTGGTCCAGCTGGCCCCGGATAGAATCCAAGTGTCTTGTTTGTCATATTATATGGGGCAGTCGTGAGACTATTGTACACATATGGCCACTGGTAATCTACCATAGAGTATGCACCGGTGGCTAATCCACTGTAAGTTCCCCAATATCCCTGATGATATCCTGAATTCAGATACGGGGTAAGATTATAAAGCATATGAAGAGCATTAATGTCTCCACTGTCATTTAGATAGAGGGGGTTTCCACCAAACTGCACCATCATCTGGTACATCTCCGTAGCTGTGCTCGATCCGCCTCTAGCACCGTTAGTAGATCCGCCCTGTATCATAATCGGATTTGTTCCGGTTGACTTAGACAGATTCTTCGCATCTTGTATCAGTTGCGTATAAGTAGCTGGTGGACTACTGATATTGGCTGCAGTAAATGCAGTCTTGTTGTAAAATACCAGCGGTACGTTTCCCCTGAATGGGAAGAAATAAACTCCTCCAAAGACATTCTTTTCGTAGGTTGTCAAGTTTAGACCAGCTGGCGTAAGATGAGTTGGCAATATTGCAGGAGCGGTCTTTGTCAAGTTCATTAATACGTTTCCGGAGGAACTGTATATTAACTGCCCTATCTCAAGGTTATCCTGCCCGGCAACTACAGGCCCAATATTCCCGGACTTTTCCATTGCAAGAACGTCAGTCGAAACCTGTCCACTGCCTACATTAACCAGCGTTACATGTATTCCAGGGTACTCACTTTCAAAAAGAGGTATCAAGGTGTTGTTCATATAGCTGGCTTCACTCGGGGCAAGACTCTCGTAAAACTGCACGTTTACCGTGTTGGACTGGGGTGTTGAATGGAAAGGGAAATACCCGGCAGAAAATGCCACTATCGCAACGATCACTATTGCAACAATCCATGCCCACGGTCGCTTTTCTTTTACGTCATTGACTAGGGGTTTGTCTTTTTCAACCATGCAACTATATTTATATAATCTTACTTAAACGTTTCTTTCGTGTGACTCATGTTGGACCAATATCCAGCGGAACGCTTACATTTTGTTCTTCTGTATTTTATATGGAAATTAAATCTTACGATGCCCTTGCCTGCATGATAGTTTAGAAAATCACCTTGACTCGGTTGTTGCAGGAAATGCCTGAGCACTTTGCAATTAGGGCAGATCATTCTTCTGTCAACTTGCCAATTATTCCCTTCTAGCGAGGCCATACCCATATATATGGTAGAATATAGAAGGAAACTGGGGACCTCTTTTTTGGCACTTGACTTTAACCCTTCCCAGAACTGCTGGATTTGTGGGAATGCACTTTTGACATAAGTCCAAATTTACCTAAGTGAAAAGACGGGGTGCATAACATCATACGAACAGGTGTATTCGTTCACCGGGAGAAGACATCGCCAATTGAGTTTATGATAAAAGCATTGATTGGTGATGGCCAAAAGTAACTTCTTTATTTGTAAAAGATTTATATGATATTTATTCATGAACTTTTGGTGATCACCTGCCAGATAATATGATAAAATTCAAGAACAGTAACAACGAGGAAATGGACGCCTTCTTATCAATCCCTGAAGGAAAACCGGTGAAAAATTTTGTTGTGGTAATTCAGGAAATCTGGGGCCTCACGGACTTTCTGAAGAGCGTTGCCCAGAGGATTTCCAAACTTGGTTTTGCAGCCGTGGCGCCGGATCTGTATTCAAGGAAAGCGCAGAAGGGTAAATTCACCCAGGAAGTTATAATGGATGCCATGAGGCCGTTCTGGTCCCTGCCGGTCGATAAGAGACATGACAAGGCTGAGGTGGAGAAAATAATGGGAAAACTTTCTCCTGAAGCCAGGGAAATAGTTACATTACTCATGTTCAACAGGGACAGCATGGAGGAGCAGATGGTATCCGACTTGCAGAGCCTCTACCGGCACATGGAGTCCTCAGGATATAAGGGAAAGAGAGGTGTGATCGGATTCTGCATGGGTGGGGGGCTTGCATTCGAGCTGTCAACTAGGATCCCGATAGACGCCACTGCCATATTTTATGGTGCCAATCCTAAGAATATCGAGACTATTGGAAATATTAAGGGTTCTGTGCTCGGCGTGTACGCCGGGGAGGATAGTGGCATAAATGATGGGCTTCCGGAATTAATGAAAGCCATGCTGAAACACAAGAAGGAATGGGACATGAAACTGTATCCCGGAACTTATCATGCTTTCTTCAATCACACAGGAATGAGTTACAACGAGGAGGCATCCAAGGATGCCTGGGATAGGACAGTTACTTTCTTTACAAAGAAACTGGGGGTTGAGTGATGTCTGAAGCTAAGCCGGAAGAAGAGAAGGAGGGCGTCGTTGACGGATGCTTTCTCACATGGGTTGCAATAACCGAAAAATACAGGAAGAAAGAGGATAAAATTCCTTAATTCATAAGATTATCCTTGAACCAGAACGCACTTTCAACAGGCACAACGATAACAGGATTCTGGCCAAGTTGCATTCGCTTCACGTTCTGCAATATGCTTTCGTGATCCTTCTCCCATTTTTCGTCTCCGCCTGCACCAGTAATCTGTGATACAAGCAGTCTGCGGGCCCTGAAAAGTGCGTCAGTAACCTCGGAATTTACAGTTTGGTAATCTTTCCAGTATCCCTCAAGGTAAGCATATATGGTACTATAGATCATGTCAACTATGTTTTTCCTCACAACCGCCTCAGCAGTCGGGTTTTCCAGCCCCGCGGCCTGATCTGAATCTGGAACAACCCCTGCAAACCTGACCTTACCTTTCAGTGCATGATCCGCCAGAAGGGTTGACACCTCCTGTCCATATCTGGAATTCTCAAAATCCTCCCTTGAAACATAAGTAAAAACGACGTCTGTCGGCTTCATCCCTATTATGAACCTGGCCAGATCCTGCCGGCTGTAACCAATCACGTTATCGTGACTCTTGCCTATGAATGAAATAATTTCCATCTTTCTACTCCCCTTTATGGATTCAGATAGTATAAATCTGTATTTACTCTTTGCAACATTTCCTTAAAAAACATTCAGCTTCTATTCCTGTTACCGAAGCTGCCAATTATGGTTCCCTCGTGCTCAGCCCCTGAAAGTATTTTATCATACACTCCAAGATCGAGTCCATTAACCACATGTATCTGTATCGACGACCTCTTTGCAATATTCAAGGAGGTGATGTCCATAAAAACATTGGGTCCTGCGCCAATTGAAGCACCAATGGACAGGTTAATCGCTTCGTCATAGCTGAGCAGTTTGAATTTCCTGGCATTAGGGGACTTTCTTGGATCTTCAGAATAAACGCCATCAACCGAAGTTGCATTTATCACCATGCCTGCTCCTATGCGCTCGGCTAGCAGTACAGAAACAGTGTCGGTTGTGTGCCCAGGCTCAGTGCCGCCCATCACTATATGCCTGTAGCTGTGGGCCATTTCTGCTGCTTCATTGACTGTTACAGGGATTTTCGTGTTCACATCAGAGAAGAAAGTGGCAGTAGCCAGTGCATTCATCCTTGTTGCGTTGATTCCAATCTCATCGAGCACGTTGTCATTGACACCGAATTTCTTCAGTTCATTTATGTACATCCGGGCAAGCCTGCCCCCTCCGACGACTATTCCAACCCTGTCATATTTTTTCTGACCGGCTATGAGGTCCGAGAATTTCTTGAGAAAATTCAGGTTCAATGAGTCACCGTAAACAATCGATCCTCCTAGAGAGATAACTAAAGATTCCATGTGTTTCCTTAGATTAAGATTATATACGATTATAAATTTTCTGAGCAGATGGAAGATAGCGAATCCCAGATCAGGAGATACGAATTCAAGAAAGCACTCAATGAATTAACGAAACTTCACGGAAGAGGCACTGAACTGATTTCTCTGTACATCCCGCCTGACAAGCAGATTTCTGACGTTGTGCAGTATCTTCGTGAGGAATTCTCCACTTCCTCTAACATAAAATCCAAGTCAACGAGAAAAAACGTGTTAGCTGCCATAGAATCCATAATGTCAAGGCTCAAGTATTACAAAGCCCCCCCGGAAACAGGGCTGGTATTCTTTGTCGGGCATGTGGCAACCCGCGGTGACCAGACTGAAATGTATACAAAGATCATTGAACCACCGGAAGCGTTCCAGACGTTTATGTATAAATGCGATTCCGTTTTCCACCTGGAGCAGTTGCAGACACAGCTTGGAGAAAAAGAAATTTACGGGCTGATCGTGATGGACCGTAAGGAGGCGACAGTCGGAATCCTCAGCGGAACAAACATAATTCTTATCACGAACGAGCAGTCGCTTGTCCCCAGCAAGCATCATCAGGGAGGGCAGTCATCGAGGCGTTACGAAAGGCTTATTGAAATAGCTGCACATGAGTTTTTCAAGAAGGTGGGAAACATAGCCAACGAGGCATTCATGCCCAGCATAAGGGAGATGAAGGCCATATTCATCGGTGGTCCGGGGTCTACGAAGAACTACTTTTTTGAGAAAGAATACCTCAGGAATGAGCTCAAGTTCAAGGTTAACGATCTCTTCGATATCGGTTATACTGACGAATCAGGGCTAAGAGAACTGGTTGAAAAAGCCTCCACAAACATCAAGGACATGAAGATTTCAAGGGAGAAGGATCTCATGAATAGATTCATGATGGAAATCAAGAAGAATGACGGTGGCCTGGGCGTATACGGTGAGGCGAATGTGCTTGCTGCACTCAGGGCCAAGACTATAGACCTCCTGCTTGTTTCCGAGGATCTCGACAAGAATCATGTATCCTTGAAATGTCCCAATTGCGGGAACGAAAAGGAAACATTCCTTGCTGGAGGGCAGGATACCGTAAACTGCGAAAAATGCGGAACACCAATGAGTGTCATACAAAAAGAGGATTTCCTTGAATACATATTTCATCTTGCCGAAGCATCCGGCGCCAAGACGGAATTAATTTCTGATACAAGTGAGGAGGGAAAACTCCTGGAACGGGCCTTTGGTGGCATGGCAGGGATATTAAGGTATGTTCCCAAGGAACAGCAGATTCAGTGAAATCACTTAATCGTCACGCTTTTCCCGGACTCGACAATGAAAACATCCTTTCCGGATTTGATGGAATTGAATGGAACTATGTACCTTCCTTTCTGGTCTTTCTTGAATGGCGCTTCCACAGTGGCAGATGGCTGAACTAGAAAATTTTTGATTGCACCGGTCTCCAGATCTATCACAAGATTATCCACCTGACCAACTATGGTCCCGTCAGTTGCAACAACATTTTTACC
This sequence comes from Thermoplasmatales archaeon, assembly GCA_016806715.1. Lineage (NCBI taxonomy): Archaea > Methanobacteriati > Thermoplasmatota > Thermoplasmata > Thermoplasmatales > Thermoplasmatales archaeon. The sequence goes on from CP060531.1 coordinate 573,728, forward strand.
CACTAGATCGGAGGCAAACTTCTTCATTAAATGGATATAACGTCTATGGTAAATTAATTTTTACTCTGTAAAAGTATCAAGGAGATAGATAGAGTTTCCAAGATCTATTTTAGTCTCCAAGCTCTTCCAACTTCTTTTTGCTGAAAAGGATCTCCTTTAGTTCCCTGTCGAGTTCCGGGTCGTTTCTCCTGAGAAATTCTAAAAGAAGCGAAAAATGTTCCTTTTCATCGTCTCTGTTGTGTACAATAACATTCCTTAGGTCTTCATTTTCAGTGGCGTCCGCACGTTCATCGTAGAACATTATTGCTTCCATTTCCTCTATTAGTGACTGCCTCGCCCTGCTCAAGTCGTTCATTCTCTTACTCAAATTTTCAGATACTTCAAACCTCGGCATAAATATCGCACCTCTGTTTCAAGGTAGTAGATTATCTTTCTACCTTTTCACTATATCTTATTGCTTCAAGGCACTTATAAATTGGCTTTTCCAAAAAAATGCCCATTTCTTATGCATTGTATTTTAGGGGGATTTTAAAGGTATTTTGATTTCTCATTCTCTGATAGTTTACTCCTTCACTTAAGCCAGATGTCATGAAAAAAGTGGATCAAAATGTTAAGTAATTAATTTCGCGATTTGTACAGAGATTAGTGAAACATTTCAGAAGTCGATCCTGTGGAAAATATCCCTTGCCTTACGGTGCTGATGAACAATCAATTCTTGAAATTCTCATGAAATATTACCATAAGATACCAAAGAGAATTGCAGTTCTGAAAAGTGGGGGAAACTGATTTTCAATCGTGAATTGCCGACTTGATATGTAGCCATGACCGCAATTAATACTCAAATATCTCTCAGGCCTCAACAAAATAATCATAGATCTGGATTTTTATATATATGCCAATTCCTTATCTTAATGGAAGACCTTTGCCGGAAAGAAGTAAAGACTGGTTTAACCAGGCTAAGAGAGATCTGGAGTCCCATTGCGGCAATTGTCGCAGCTGCTCTGGTCGCATCCGCTGCAGTACTTGGTCTTATCAACTGGATGGGCGGTTATCAAGGAGTATATTATGCAGATTCTACTAACTGGATTGCCTCTTTATATGGGCATCCTCCAGCATGGATTGCATATAACCCCGTCCCAGGTGGATATTGAGTACTGGTAACAATGCTTAAAATAGGAGGGAAAAATGGATAAAGATATGAGGGTCTTTTTCTCGCTTTACATTATACTAGCAGTCATAGGAGTAGTCGGCATTTTGAACTGGGGAGGATACCTGAAAACAGATTGGATGCCAAGTACCTTGACCTTAATAACTTTGGAAAGTGCGGGAATTCTGGCGACTACTCTTGTTATGGTGGTGTTCAAGACACATTCTAATGCGAGGGACAGGATCTAAAACAAATATCAGGGGAATGATATTCAATGGATATTCTCTAAAAACCCTATCGTCTTTTCAGTATCATCCAAACTGAATTCCCATGCTCGTGTTTTGTAGAATTTGTACTTCCCCTGCCAGGAGGTCGAATCCAGGCCATAGAACTTCTGGATAAATTTGTTGACAACCGGCTGTTCGGTTTTCTTTGGAAACCTGAATACCATGATTGATCCAATCATTACGTGTAGGAATCAGACTCTCCGTATGTTGAGGGAGACTATTCCGTCAGACATGCGGAGAGTCTGTCAAGGGCAATATTCGTATAGTCAGTTCAATTGATAATCCATGGAACATGACAAAAAGAGGCCGTCGGCTCCTCGGACTATGATCACGGTTGCCATCATAGTGGCTGCTATATTTGTTGCGGTGAACTTCAGTCCCGTTGCTGATAACAGCGCCAGTGGAGGGTAGGTTTCCATGCCACCCGCTGTATCGAACAATGGCTACGGCATACACACATCATACAACATTGCTCAGTCACAGAATGGCCAAACCGTGAATGGGTGGGTGGATTATACCCTAAATAACTCTTATGGGCTTAGTCTCGGTACAAACGTCACCGATATATCGTCTAATGGTTGTTCCCAGACCAACGTTTCCGGCAATAACCTGAGCCTGTTTATTTCTTTTGACTTGCCAGTGACACGGGAGCTTGGGAGTCTAAACACTTCCCTACCAACTGCAAGTAGCAGTGATTCGATATACTATTTCCAAAAGAGCGGGCCTGGATGGAGTTCTGTCCTCGGGGACTTAATAGTTTCGGTATCATCATTTTCATCGGTAACAGCTTTCGCGTCGGCATTTGGCTTTGACATATCGGATGTGATAGCGGGGTTCCCGGGATACAGCGCCGCATCCGCTACCGCACTTGCACCAGTGTTTGTTGTGATCGTAGGAGCCGTTGCCGTTGATTTCATTGCTTTATATACGCCCTCTCAGATTGAACATTATCCGTCATTTTATGCCGAAGTCGGCATGAGTTGGCCTACTGGATGGCTTTTCTTTTTGCACCCAAATTACCTCGGAGCTTATGGTGAAGAGGGCTTATATTCGGGTGACGCGGATACATATGGTGGAACATATCTACCGTACTTAGTTGATGGCGGTGCCGGTAATACTTTTGCAAACGGCGAAGTGACACATAATGGTGGTCCTTGGAATACTTTTGAGGAGCCACCGTGGTAACATGGAATCGACTGAGATTTATCCACTTTTGCCGCTGTGGACATGGGCCCTTACGGCATTTATTGTCTTCGTAGTTTCCATCTTTATACTTGTTCATTCTCGGGGGCAAGATCCAGGTTGGATCACCACCAAACCCGGGAAACTACTGGCGATGTTTGAGTTTTTACTTTCGATCGTGTTTCTTGTGGTTACGTATTTCGCCCTAACAGTGATTGGTGCTGTGCTTTTTGGGATTCCCATGGTCCTTGCAATGCTGGTCGGGCTTTACAACTTCCTGACCATCCGTTCGAAGACAAAGAAAGCCGGGAGGGAATAGTAAGATATCCAACCTTTTCGACACCCGAACTTGTCAATACCATATCTTGACATGATAACTCTGACTTTTGGAACAATTGTTTTGGGTTCTTGCCCTGGTTTCCATTCAGGAGAGCTGGAACTCATACTCAATGGCCTGTAAAGTCGGGTCATGTTTTTCCAAAACATGCTGTCTAATACGCTATTTATTGATGATTTGGCATTTGACAGTTAAAATGGGATTCTTATACATGAATTGTGGCTATAATGTTGACTGCAATTACGAGTTTTCAATTCAAATTTAAGCATTCATAATGTTTTTAACCAACTTCAATGTATAATAAAAATGCGCAGGGTGGTTTTGGACAGCCTTATGTCCCTCGATGGATACTACACGGATTCGAAGAACCAGATCGATTGGTTCCCGCAGTTTGAGGAGGAGGATTTTGCCTGGTCTCACGATGTTCTGACACGTGCCGGATTATTAGCGTTTGGGCGCACAACTTACGAAGAGTTCTCGAAGTTCTTTCCTACAGTGGATCCAGTGTCGGCAGGATGGGACCCGTATATTCCCAAACAACTCAATGAATTACCCAAAATTGTTTTTTCAACATCCCTGAAGGAGGCTACCTGGAAACCATCAACTATAGTTCGGACTAACCCCGCAAAAGAGATTGCCCGTCTGAAAAACGAACCCGGCAAGGATATCGTAGTTATTGGAAGCGGATCTATTGTCTCTGAGGTGGTAAGATACGGACTGGTGGATGAGTTCCGGATTCGCGTTCTCCCCATTATTCTGGGCTCTGGAAAGCCCTTACTCAAAAATCAATCTAAGCAACTCCCTCTCAAGCTTGTTGAAGCGAAAACATTCAAGTCGGGGGTACAGGCGCTCTACTACATACCCAAACAGTAATATTCCAATTATGAAACCACGAGGATGCTGGAACTCAATATTGTGAGGATAGTTTTAGATCTTCTTAACGTGTTTACTGTATTCCCGAATTCGTGACCAAGCGTACATTGCAATATAGATCATAGGTAAAAGGTAGAACCCTATAACCAGAGTAATATCCGCAAGCGAAAGCGACAGGGTAGATCCGAATTTTTCGAGAGCATTGAAATGTGCCGGGTTGGAAGCAGAGATCATGGCGATAATTCCCAGAATAACTCCAATAGAGAGGGCTTTTCTGTTTTCCCTGTATACAAAATAGGAATCAGAGAATACTATGGCGGCTGCAATAAAAGTAAGGTATGTGAGTGACAGGGGAACAAGGCCTGCAACCCTCAGTATAACTGCGCCAATAATAATGGTAAAAGCCGAGGCAACGAGCAGGAGAGTGTAAAGCTTCCAATTCATTTACCTATAATAAAAAAGTATTACTAAAAAAATTGTGTATGGGAATAAAAAAATTATGGTGGCTTGAGCAGATGCTGTGGTACAGCTTCAATCGCAGTGAACGCTGCAAGCACTGCTGAAACCACGAGTCCAATCCAGAATATGACCAGTACTATTGTCCACAGATTTGACACTTTTCCCTTTGAAGGGAGTACGTCATATATGTAAGTTGCAGGCCACGTGAACATTCCAGTGAGACCGAATGCTATGTAAAGACCCAGCATTGCAATTGGGCTTGAGGTCATTCCGTCAGTGTATGCGTTAGCACCATAGAAGATGGCAATCAATCCTGAGAAGAAAGCCAATATTCCGACAAACTGAAGTTTCTGCTTAAGATATATCGCTACGACCATGGAAAGAACGACTATTCCTATTATGACAAATGGGTCGTAGAACAGGATATTATAACTTCCTGGAAGCGGCCAGACCATTTCACCGAAGATACCCATTATAAAAATAAAAAAACCAAGCAACCCGAGGGGAAACGCGCCCTGCCTAAGTACTCCCTCAATATCCTTCACGTTTCCTTTTCTGTACTCTACATAAACCGAGGCCGTCATGTATATCGAAATAACTCCTACAAGAGATAAGACGAACAACTCTAGGGCCAAATCATCAACGAATGCCATTTTTGCACCTTGTATAATATTATAATGGCCTATAATAGTTTTAGGCACAAATTATGAGGTGTCTGGTATTAATAGTAGCTGAGAAGCCAACTGGGCTGGAAATGATCATCTAATAAATTTTAGCCAACCAAAGTTCGGTAGTTTGCACTCACTTCAGCCCTACTGCTCCGGCATTGGTTTTTTTCATATCCTGCCGGCTTTGCCACTTAAATCCATCAGTTTGAATAGTAGTAGGGGTTACAAGAACACATGTCATCTTCCATAATTGTGGAATTCCTCAAGATCTTCATGCCACTTTTTGTGGTCATTGATCCCTTCGGAAGTCTGGTACTTTTCATGTCCATGACCAGCGGAATTACTCAACAAAAGAGAAAGCTTATAACAAAGGATGCTGTTATTTATGGAGCAATTATTCTGCTGTTCTTTGCGTTAATCGGGAACGAAATTATCTATTTCTTCGGTATTTCTATAGTCGCACTTGAATTTGCAGGGGGGCTGATTCTCCTGATCATGGGCGTTGAAATGGTCAGGGAAGGAGACAAACCGAAATCTGCTGGTGGGAATATAGAGGAACTTGATGTTGGCATCGTTCCATTTGCAACTCCGCTTCTTGCAGGTCCCGGAGCTATTTCACTTGTAATCATTCTTATGAAAGGGAGTTTTATGGATGACATATTCACCATAATTTCCATACTCATACTCTTTGCAATAGTTTACCTCTTTTTCCACTATTCAGAGCCCATCCTGAAGGTCATAGGTGAAAAGGTAATGAAAGCAATGACAAGGATCTTCGGGCTTATTGTGGCTGCCTTTGCCATACAGTATTTCCTCAATGCGATAACGCTGCTTGGGTTCCTGAAGTAAGCAAATGCCTTGGGATCATGCGCAGAGATTTTTCATGGAAAAGGAAAATTGCGTTGCCGCAATCTTCGCTATCAGGAAATGGATTTCTTCAGCCTGTCCTGAAGAGCATGATATTCCTCCCACAGCTCATCTGGGAACCTCTTTCCGAAAGATTCGAAAAATGGCCTGGTCTCCTCGAGCTCTGACAGGAACTTGTGCGAGTCCACCTCAAGCAGTCTTTTCATGACAGTCTCCGGTACTCCGCCAGAGTCAAACGCTTGCGGATCAGGAACTAAGCCAATAGGCGTCTCTATAGCTTTACCCATGCCGTTTACGCGGTCAAGCACCCATTTCATTACGTACATGTTGTGGGAATAGCCTGGCCACATATACCTGCCTTCCTGGTCCTTCCTGAACCAGTCGACGTTGAATATTTTTGGAGGATTACTGACCTTTTTGCCCATCTCAACATAATGCCGGAAATAATCAGCCATGTTATAGCCTACGAAAGGCCGGTTAGCCATGGGGTCATTCCTCAGCACACCAACTTTTCCAGTTGTGGCAGCAGTGGTTTCAACGCGTTGCATGGCACCAACCAATACACCAGCATTCCACGAGTAAGCCTGGTAAACAAGCGGGATAAGGTCTTTTCTCCTCCCTCCAAAGAGGAAAGCAGAGACCCTGGCGCCGGAGGGGTTGTTATAATCCCTTGAAAGGTGACGGTAGTTGGATATTGGCGTTGTAAACCGCGAATTAGGGTGCGCAGCTGGTTCATTCCCCGTGCTTGTATGCCCTTTCCAGTCTGTCAGGTTCTGCGGAATATCCCTCATTCCTTCCCAGTACGGTATACCATGGCTATCCACGGCCACATTAGTGAATATTGTGTCATGACTTATGGCATCCATTGCATTGGGATTCGTGTGAACACTGGTATGCGGAGCAACCCCAAAAAATCCGTTTTCGGGGTTTATGGCGTATAGCGCCCCCTGACGCTCGTGCATCCAAATGATATCATCACTGATAAGTGACGTTTTCCAACCTTTGCCGGAAAACTCTGCTGGCGGTTCTAGCATAGAAAGGTTGGTTTTTCCACTCGAGCTCGGGAAGGCTCCAGAAACGTAAGTGGTCTTCCCTTCCGGGTTGGTTATACCGATGAGCATCATGTGCTCCGCCATCCATCCATTCTTTCTTCCCTGATATGTGGCGATTCTCAGGGCATGGCACTTCTTGCTCAGTAATGCATTCCCTCCATAGTTTGTATTAACACTCAGCACAAGACCCTGCTCCATGTTCTCCTCCGGGAAGTGGGCTATATAACGCTTTTTTGGGTCCAGTGCACCAGTGGAATGAATACCTATAACGAGCCGGGTACTTCGGGAGAATTCCTTGATAGCCTCTTCGCCGGACCTGGTGATTATCATGAGATTAACAACCACATAGAGGCTGTCCGTTATCTCTATGCCTGCTTCCCCGTATTCAGATCCAAGTGGTCCAAGCCAGTATGGCACCACGTACATCGTCTTTCCCTTCATTGTATTCTTCATGATTGAATATATCCTGTTCTTCGCATCGTCTGTGTGAAGCCAGTTATTGGTTGGTCCAGCATCCTCCCTTGTTCCGGACGTGCATATATAAGTATCTCCCTCAGTCCTTGCAACATCGTTTGGGTCGCTACGGTAAAGATAGCTGTTCGGGAACTCCTTCTCGTTCAGTCTTATCATGGTACCGCTCTTTACGAGTGAATCCTCAAATTCCTTTAGTTCGCCGCTTTTATCCCCTATTACCCGTATGCTGGATGGGCGGGTCATGTCTGCCGTCTCGGCTATGGCGGAAACCAACCTGTCATACATGCCAGAATTTGTGGAATGAAGGATCTTCAGGGACTTGCTATTCTTGAGGCTTCGCATGGCTTCAACAAGCTCAGTATCATTCGGGTTTGTCGTGTATTCTTCATTAAATGATAACATTTCAATTGTTTATCTGTCTAAATATATTAAGATTTAGGGAGTTTTTGTGATTATTTTTCAACAATTGTCGATGCCCTCAACGTATCCATGCAATTGCGGGTAAGTAAAATTAATTCCTGGCTCAGTTATTTGTGCTATCAGGTGAACACCCCCCTATTATCTTTGATTTTCATGACTCTACTGACAATAAAAATTATTAAATATTAGTTCCTAACACGTACCTGAATGGGTTGAGTCGCCCTGAATTCAGGCGGAAAACGCGTACTTTTTCTTTGCGTAAACGTAAAGGCGTATCCACAGCGCAAATGAAAGAATGATTATTACTATCACCATGAATATGTCAATTGCGTCAGTCTTCAGTAGATTCCCCGCATTCAGTGCCCTGTCAATCGATGCCATCAGTCCATGGCTCACAACGTATGTCTTTCCATTTATGGATAGGAATTCCGACACTGACAGCCCGCCCCAGTAACTGCCAACTGCCGCCATTGATCCGGTGATCAGGCTTGGGATAATTGACGGAATGGTAAGAGACCTGATTTCCTGCCACCTCGAGAGATTCAGTGTCCTGGCTACCATCTTGAATTCGTCCGGTATGGATACTACTGCTCCATATACGTTGAAGAATATGTATGCAGCAGCTGAGAAATACGTAACAAGGAGCACCTCGAAGTTAAGGGCTAAATTATACCCTGTGTAGGGAGCAAGTGCAGGAACCAGAATCACGATCAGCAACGGAACAAAGATAGGTATGGGTATTGAATACATAATCTGCATAATTGCAGTGGTAACTTTGCCATTACGCTGCCTCTTCCCGAGGAATATGGCCAGCGGCACCATTGTGAATATGGATATTGAATAAACAATGCCTATCCTGGCCAGGTCGTAGGCCAGGTTTACAAATGCCGTCGACAGGAATGATGGGGACAGGAAGTAAACAATGAAAGCCTGGTAAAATCCCGCCAATGCTATTTCATAAATGCCAAAGCCAATCAGTGCAAGAAGCACTATACCCACAGTTATGTTGACAAGCTTTTTAGACAGTCCCCTCTTCACTTTTTCCTCAGCCGGAAGACCGGGTGAAAGTGCTTTTGATATGTTTGCCACCACATTCCTTCCGGAGGTCGCTATACGCTCAAACCGCCTTTCGAAATAGTGCACAATCGCCCCGGATTCTCTCTTCCGGACTGCCTGCCCGTTTGCACTGACAAATTCCATTGCATACTTTTTTGACCTGTCTATCAATGGTGATATGATCAGGAAGAAGGTAAGCGCAATTGCTATTATTACAATGAGGACAAGAACCAGTATGGCCGCGTAATTTCCGGCTTCGGTCAGTGAAAAAGCGAGCGAGCCTATACCAATGACGTAATAGTCATGGATTCCAAAGGTAATTACCTCGCTGAAAGTTATGTAAAAAAGGGCACTGGCAAAAGATGGCATAATATTGGCAACCAGGTTGGGTACAGCTATGGGGTAGTAAATCTTCCTGATACGGTTCAGGAAACCCACCCTGTACACCTTTGACACGTTCTCGAAATCCTCCGGCAACCGTGCAACTGCCTCGTAAACGCCTAGTATGAGATTCCAGACAACAGCTGTCAGTATTAAAAAATCTGCAGAAATCTCAACACCCAGAGATCCCTTGATTGTGAAGAGAAAAAAACTCAGGATAATTGGAAAGAATGAAACAACGGGGACGGCCTCCATGACGTCAGTCAGTGAGATCACGATGGATTCAGCGCTCTTAACCCTGGCTGCCAGTATGCCGAATACAAGGCTTATGAGGACGGAAATAAACATCATCAATCCTACCCTGGCAAATGTTGCAAGGGTCGCCAGTACAATCTGAGCCAGAAGGTAGAATGATAACAATGCTGCACCCAGTGGGAATCAGAGTACAAGATATATAAATTTGGAATTTTTTGTATCCGGACAGCATGCAGGAAGAATTACCCTAAGCCCTGAATCAGAGGGTAAAACCAGTCAGTTTAACCAGGCGAAAGAGGTTGTCGACATTTACTATACTCATGAAGGTTTGGTTTGAAATTGTGATCAATAAGGTCGAAGACCCAACCATCTTCATCTGGAACGACCCGGGTGAAATAGACAGGTATGCAAGGTATGCCGCCTCTGACAGCCTGGCGGATACGAAACCAATGCTTACGGTAAGGTTGGACGAAGTGAGGTTAGCGCTGATGTGGGAAATATTTCCACCTGTCTGGGAATAGTAGAGCGACATGTTTGCGCTGTTAGGAGATGACAGCATGGATGGATCGATATTGTCATGGGCTATATAGGAATCAAGCGACCGGTATACTGCCTGCAGCTCGCCGACAATTGTAACAGAGGGTGAGGGATTAGATGCATATATGGAAACGTTTGTAATCCCGGACAGGTTAGTCTGATTAAGGAAGCCATAGACATAGCCCATTATTGTGGCATTTGCTCCCAAACTGAAAAGGGACAGGATGTTCAGGTCTGAAATTTTGAAGACTGAATATCCTCTGTAGCTGCTCGTTTGCAAGAGTAATGATGAGGTTATGTTCAGGTTGGCCGCAGATTTTCCGGATACGATGGAGGAGAGTGAAGCCTGTAATACCATTCCGACCGTCCCGTTTGAGATAAAAGGGTAGTAAGTTGTGCCATTGTTGGTTATCATGCCAGCAGCAGTTGAATCGGATGGAATATAATCAGTGGGGATTGTAGCACGTGCGTCAGAATTCTGCAGACCCATGACAATATATACGCTGGGGACTATTATCAGAGCCGCAACCACAACAATAAGCAGGTACCTGAGAGTTGAATTCATTTGTATATCCAGACATTCATTCTCGGTAAATAAACATGGTCAACTGTGTGCAAAAAGCATCCCGAAATAGTGTTCAACGTAATAATAATCCATCTTCATCCTTATCCCGCCCGCCTCAAGAAATCCCGACATTATAAGCAGGTTCCAGAAACTATCAGGCTTGGCCGCAGTTACGACATCCTCTGGTATCTCCAGGGATCTGCCGAAGAACCCGGATTTGAACATATCCTGCACTTCTTTATCATAAATTGCCGCCTGTTCAGAAAACCCGTACGGCCCGTCTGGTGCATGCGTGTGTGCCATGTCAGCGCTGAATATCATGGAAACAGATTCCCGATAGGAATTCAGAACACCGTATAGCGTCTTCCCAAATGCCACAAGTTCGGATCTTCTATTGAACCTGGGTTGTCCAATAAGCACAACCTTGCCCCGCTTGAAGAAATGGAGCGGAATGAGGGAACCGAAGTCAACCGGAAAAGTCGATTTCTGACCGGAGCCCGTTGCAAAAGTTACCTTCTCCACGACATCTGGGCTGGAATCAGCGATCTTTCCTGCAAGGATCCGGTCATTTTTATATCTGGCCCTAAGGTTCCCTGTTGCAAGGCTGAAGCTGCCGTTGAAATTCTCGGTCATTATTACACCTATGTTTCTGCTCAGCCCAAGTCCGTGCGGTGAAATCACAACCCTAACTTCTGATTTGTCAGAGGAGGTTACTTCGGATATCTTACGCGCCATGGTCCTGCTATTATCATTGGGCAGGTCTATGAGTTCATCGCCATGCGGAAGCCAGTAAGTAGCCAGGAGAACCATGACAAACAAGCACTATTTCGCTAATAACAGTTTTGCAACAATTCTGAAGTAATGTTCCAGCACTGCTGCAAACTTTACCCTATTTTTTCCAGAAAAAAATTACTTATAGAATGGGTCCTGCATCCTCTTGCCCAAAAATCTTGGGGTTAAACAGTAACGGTTCCTTCCTCGATCTCGCGCTGCAGTTTCATCCTGTTTTTCACAACTGTCCTTGTGGCGTATCCTGCAATGGCATTAAGCGTATTCTTGGATACACTGGTGAGTGCAGTTTTTAGAACCTCCTTGTTCCTTGTGAAATCTTCAGTAAAAGCTTCCTTGTTATTTTCTACTATTTCCCTGGCAACGCGTTTGACATTCGAGGATCTGATACTTCCCATATTAAGCCAGCCCTTATTTCTAAGGGCTATAAAAAGATATCAGCTTTCCACCGGGGGCGTAATAAGTACTGGTATGGTGCTGAGCTTCACGATTTCGGAGCTGACTGAACCCAATATAGCTTTACTAAGTCCTGACAATTTCCTTGTTCCGGTAATTATGAGATCGACGCCACGCTCCTTTGCAGTCCTCATAATTGCCCTGGGGACAGTTTCTCCTTTGGAGTCAATATTTACAAAAGTGATCTTTGAGGAAGTATTGCCCATTATGCTCTTTGCGGATTCAATTATACTGTCCGAAGTCTCTTCCTGCCTTTGATAAACGCTGGCGGGTATATAGGTATCAAAAGTTGGTGTAACTCCGATGAGAGAAGGGCTCACATATACTACTATTATCTCATCAATAACGTCTTTGAATTTCATGGAGAATTTTAATGCCGCTCTGGCAGCATCGGAATCGTCGAATGCTATAATTGCTTTCATGAGTATAATAAAACAAAGAGTCAATTTATATCTTTGCATTGTCTCGAGCTTAACTTCGTCAAATAATCGTTGATATTTGACTTCCTGCCATCTGAATGCTATAAGGGAATTAACCTATATTCCTCTGCGATTGAGTCGAGCCAAATCCAGGATATGGGGAGGGGCAGTTACGTGAAGCTGCAGGTTTGGACCTGCTTCGATCTGAATCTGCCCTGATCACAATCGCCAATAGGCATTCTCTTTCCTGTGGGGAAAGTTATAGGTGTCTGCGATGCTGATCGTTTCTCCCCAACAGGTGGATATGGGCAGGAAGAGATATAAATGCTATGGATTGGGATCGATACGCACCTGAAAACACATGAGGTGGAGATCCAGAATGAAAATGGAAAGAGGATGTGGAAAGGGAGGATCAATAACGATCGGGATGGCTTTGATTCCCTGCTGAAAAAGATAGCAACAGTGGAGAACAGCAACAGCCAGAAGGTCATGGGAATATTCATGAATCCAACTGGAAATTATCACATGCCAGTCAAACACTTTCTTGAATCAAACAGTTACCCTGTATATGTGATAGATGCCCGAAGGACTGAGCATCTGAGAATAATACAGAATCTCGGGAAGGAGAAATCCGATCCGGAGGATGCATCGGTTCTTGCTTCCACCGCACGCCTTGATCCGTCGGCCACGGATTCCAGGGGGCATGAAAGGATGCCGGAATCCGGGCTCACCAGAATGCTTGAACAGCTGAAGAACAGCGCAACCATCATAACAAACATGATAGGATCTGATCTGGCAGCAGTGTTCCCGGAATATTCGGGCATTTTTGACACAGGATCAAAAACATCACTCAAAATACTGGAGAAATATGCCACTCCCGAAAATATAAAGGGCGCGGATCCGGATGAACTGTTTGCACTGATGAATACAGGCAAGGGCCACTACAGTATGGACGATGCCAGGAACCTAATACATGTTTCGGAAACATCCATCGGCATTCCCGATCCCGGAAATGTATACGCGTACAGGATCAGGATTAATGCTGCAAGGCTCAGGGAGGAGAAGGATCGCATAAGACAGCTGGATGATGAGATTGACCACAGGATGTCAGAAAATACGGATGTCAAGAACATATCTGACATCCACGGCGTCAGTGTAACATCTGCAGCTGCAATTGTTTCTGAGATAGGGGGCATAGAGCAGTTCGATTCTGCTGTAAGGATTCAGGCATACGGGGGAAAGACGCCTGACATGACCGGATCGGGAGGCAAATCCTGGGCAACGGGATCATCAAAGATCAGGAATCCGCACCTGTCAAACAGCGTTTACGAATGCGCAGTCTCCCTGGTGCTGCACAAGAATCCCGAATTCCTTGCAGTATACCAGAGGGAGATAGACAAGAAGAAGAAACCGACACAGGCATATATTGTGGTTGGAAAGCGTCTCCTTTACCACATATATTCCATAATGAAGAACAGGAAGCCCTACAGGGAGAGAATGCCCAGGGGGAGAGAGGGAGGGAATTCCAATGGAACCACGTAGTGTGGCATAGTCTCAAGAAATGTACGATCCCTCTCCTTGACCTCACCCGTAATCCTCTTATAGGTGCTCCACGTCTTTTGACTGCTTCACAGCTTCAGCTGGCAGGCCTTTAGAGGATCGTTTCAGCCTTGTCCGACCCCTGCCTGCAATGTTAATGCAGGCATTCACATCGCGGTCTATCTCAAGACCGCAGGAATCACATTTCAGTATTCTATCATGCTCTATTCGGGTCAGTGACCCACATGCCGAGCATTCCTTGCTGGTATACCCTGTTTCCTTTCTTGTTAATTCAATTACAGTGAGACCTTCCCATGATCCCTTGTACACTATCTGGGATGCCAGCATACCATATGGAAAGGCATTGTGCAGGAGGAACCTGTAATCATGTGCATTGCCATCCCCCTTCCATGTTATGTTTATGAGACCCTTCACATTCTCAAGGACGATCATTTCTCTCCTCTGAAAAGCATTCATGACTATTTTTTTGCTTGTCCTGTGTATGATCTGTCCCGTCCTGTTCCTTTCCCTCTTCCCATACTTTGATGCAATCTTTTTCTGTATTCCTTTGTCACTCCGGTGGAAATGGGATTTCTTTCTTCTGTAACGCTGCTTGATCTCAACAACTTCCGAGAGATCATGTATTTCATGATGGAATTCATTCCCGACGGTGGCATTCCTCAGGTTCCGATCAATACCAACTGAAGTGGTGCATTCCACAGAATCGACCTCTCTCCCAATTGTGAGAGAGAGTGTGTATGCCGACAAAGCAAAGGAATGCACTTTCACCGCTGATATGACCTTCCGGGTATGTGTATTCAGTGGTATGGATTCGTATGTCCTGGCTGCAATGGGAATCATGAGGTTACCATCAACTATCCTGAATCCGTAATATGTGGCAAGCATGGGCCTGTAAACATGAGGCATGGTTGCTTTCTGCTTCTTCTTCAGTCTCTTCCTGTATGTCTTTACGAGCGCAACTGCCTTGTTGATGGCTTCAGGGTAATAGTATGAGGGCATGTCATATTCCCTGAGCATGTGATATGTTTCCTTAGATACAGAATTCCTCGATGTGAGATTCTTCTCGATCATGATGCCAATAACGAGATTTACCATCCCGGTGAATTTATGCATCAATACACCCAAGCTGTCAGAAGCAATGAAATCCTGCTTCACAGCCTTGTATGCATACACATGTTAATATATTCTTATCCTAAATAAATCTTCCCTGAATGATCCAACAAAAATCAACAAAAAATTGACAAGCCCTCACTCGGGAAAGATTATTAAGTCGGCTAACATGGTTGAGAGTGCAGAAATACGAGAAGCCAACGTGGGACCAGTACTTCATGCGGATGGCATTTCTTGCAGCATCGAGGTCATCTTGCACAAGAAGGAAAGTCGGAGCCGTAATTGTGAATGACAAGAACGTACTGGCAACCGGATATAATGGCCCTCCCAGCAACACAGCTAACTGCGACATGGTTGGATGCATCCGTGACGACCTTAATATCCCGTCTGGAGAGAGACACGAACTGTGCCGCGGGCTTCATGCAGAACAGAATGCAATAATACAGGCCGCCGTCCATGGGGTAAGCATTGCAAATTCAAAGATTTATGTGACAACGCATCCCTGCGTGGTTTGTTCCAAGATGCTCATGAACGCCAAGATCGAGGAAATCATATATGCCGAAGGATATCCGGACGAGCTCTCTGAATTAATGCTCCTGGAAAGCGACATCAAGAAACGCAGGTTCGCTCTACCGCAAAATGAGGTCAGTGCAATGATTGGCGAGTACTACCTGAAGCCTGGAGAAGACTAGAGGTATACCATACCCCAGTGAATAAATCTTTTTAATAATAACTTTGAGATCACTAGCAGTGTCTGTTTTCTTAACGAGCCTGGAAGGGATTATAATCCTAGTCCAGAATTTTATCAGCGAAATTGGTTACCCCGGTATTTTTGTGCTAATGGTACTCGAGGGTCTCCTGGTTCCAGTTCCTTCGGAAGTTGTCCTCGCATTCGGCGGATATCTGGCACTGACAGGAGCCCTGCCACCCTATATTGGCATCCCCGCTTATATACTGGTTCTGATTGCCGGATCCGTTGGCAATCTTGTCGGGGCGCTTCTTGCTTATGCCATCGGGGACAAGGGCGGAATACCATTGATCCTCAGATATGGAAAGTATTTCCTGCTTGACGCCGGTTCCATACAGCGAACACACAAGTGGTTTACCAGATACGGGGACATTTCCGTATTCTTTACACGACTTGTCCCGGTTTTCAGGTCATTCATATCGATTCCTGCGGGGTTTGCCAAGATGGATATCAAGATGTTTTCTATCCTGACATTTGTAGGAAGCTTCATCTGGGACATTTTGCTAGTCTACCTTGGTTATACCCTTGGTCCGGATTGGAAGAGTATCCTTACCTTCTTTGACCAGTACACCTACATCTCGGTAGCCGCATTTGTTATCGTGTTTCTCTGGCTGGTTTATCGTGCTTATAACAGAAGAAGGAAGAAAACTACTCCCGGTGCCGGGAATAATTGATTGTTCCTTTACCCGGAATGATTAAAATATCATGCCACAATCTGTGGAAAGGCTGATTCACTATCATGGTGTCGCTGAAAATGCTTCGTCCTGATGTGGCAAGTCGCGATTGAGGTTTGAACAAACATGGCACGATTTTCAAGACACGCAGGCCTGACTATCGGAATAATGGCTTTCATGGGCATACTGATAACGTACGTTGAAACCATGATAACACCGGCGATACCCATACTGGAGTCTTTCTTTCACACCAATTATGATGCACTATCTTGGGTAATAACAGCATATATTATTTCTGGGACAATATCAGCTGCAATCTTCGGGAGGCTGGCTGATATATATGGCAAGAAGAAGATTTTCATTATTCTTGCCCTTGTATATTCTATCGCCGTTTCATTTGGCGGATTCGCAAGCACTCTTGATGAGTTTATAGCCATCCGTGCTGTGCAGGGCCTAGGGATGGGGATGTTTCCTGTTGCCTTTGCCCTCCTGAACGACCAGGTTCCCAAGGAGGATCTGCCGCTTGCGCAGGGTATACTGAGCTCAACCTTCACTGGTGGAGCCGCAATTGGCCTCGTGCTCGGTGCCTGGATAACCCAGAACTACACTTGGCAGTGGTCATACCATTCCGCGATTCCGGTAGCTTTTGGCCTACTTATTGTATCAGCAATTGTGCTTAAGGATACATCCGTCAGGGTGAAGCAGAAGATCGATTTTGCAGGTGTCGCTGCCCTCGGAATCGGGGTTGTTGCCCTAATACTTGGCCTCTCCGAAGGAGAATACTGGGGCTGGGAATCCCTGAGAATACTGGGCTTGTTTGCTTTGTCTATTGTCACCCTTGTTGCTTTCGTATTCATTGAACTACATACTGAGTCACCGTTCATCAGCATGAAACTGTTGAAAGTCAGAAACATATTTCTTTCAAATTTCACGGGCCTTTTCGCAATGGCTGGAATGTTCTTCCTTTTCTACAGTGTTCCAACCTTGCTTGAGGACCCAGCTCCGGCGGGCTTCGGGTTGTCTATTATCAACGCCGGGTTGGTCATGCTCCCTGCCGCGATTGTGTCCATGGCATTCGCACCCCTTTCAGCCAGGGTAACGAGAACCAGAGGTCCAAAGATCACCATACTGATAGGTACCATTGTACTCTTCATTTCATATGTGGGGTTATACCTGTACAGATCGTCACCCCTTGCTATTGCTGAGGATGCCACACTCATGGGCGTGGGGCTCTCATTCATCTTCGTCGGCGTGATAAACATCCTTCTTGTATCAACGCCCAGGTCTGAGTCCGGGGCATCAACCGGAATGAACGTAGTCTTCAGGAATATAGGGTCGTCCATAGCTCCTGCTGTAAGTGGGGTATTTGAGACCTTGTATGTGACTGGCGTTGTTTTCCACACACCCATAGGGAATATTACAGAGTACTTCCCCTCCTATCAGGCATTCAGTTACATATATCTCACGGGAATGGCGTTTCTTGCTGTTTCTGTGATATTTACCCTGCTTATGAAGAATGTAGTTATAGGGAACGATAAATCCGGCAACAGGGTTAATCAGGAATGATTTCTAAACCCGCGTTAAAAGACGCTGGGAATTTATCCCTATTTGACTGCATATCGGATCTGCTACCTGTAATTTGAGTGCGGCGCCATAGGAATTTGATCAGGCTTCAATCCTGTCCACACCCTGGAAGTACATTTAAGATTGAACCAAAAAACTCTGTTGCAAAATAACTGACAGTGAAAACAAAATCTCCGGCAAATCTGCAGGCGAAAGAATACTTTAACTGGATTAGAATAAAAAGTCAGAAAAATTGGGAATAAAATTATGTAGCTAGAATAGAAAACGCGAATATTAGGAATCCAACTACAATCATTGCTTCCACTCCACTCAGGGCAAGGTTAAGGAACTTGAAGAAAAGACCAGAGAGTTCCATTACGAATAGCCCAAGGAAGAAGAATGGGTACTTGTATCTTGAAGGTAATATTTTCGCCATTAATATCAGAGCCCCAGATGTATGAATGTAATGTTCAGCTGCATGCCAGCAAGTATTCCCCTTAGATAAAGATCGGTAAATATGAACATTATCAGGCTCGTCCACGCCAATGCCTCGTGATGCCGGTTGAATTTTGACTGGAAATTGAAGAACGATCTCTTCTTGGTTAGATTTGATGGGCAGCTGAAACAGTCCTTGTACCCGCCTGTAAGGTGCCTGACGGAGTGGCACGAAAATGTATAGAAAGTCACTGCAAGTGTGTTTATCAACAGGATAATGCTTCCGAGGGTAAGGGTGAATGCACCGCTGTATGTCCACGATACATACACGTCATAATAGAAAAATGGCAGTATGGCCCAGGCAGTGTACATGAAATATCGGTGAAAGTCCTCAATCCTGAAAAACCTGGTTTCACCCGTATACTGTCTTTTACTGCTGTCAAGCCTAACATTTGTGAGACAACTGTTCGGGTGGTCAAAAAGATGCCTGTGATAATCCTTCCTGTACGCATAACAAGTTGCCCTGAATAGTACTACCAGAGGAAGAACCAGTACTGTCGGGGAGTAGAATGGGTCGGTAAGGCCATCGTGAACAGGCACCTGATAAATCATCATCAGATAAATTCCTATGATAGCCAGCATTATGAAGGACCAGAACCTCCAGTTGGGTTCGAGAAATTCTGGTGGTATTATGTGCTTTTTAACGTTACTGTTTTCCATTGTTCTTCGCCTCCTTTTTCTTTCTTCTTGATCGTACTATAATAGAAATGGGGTCATAGAATGCATTAACTGCTCTCTCTTTTTCCGGGATTATGGCATTGTCTGTTATGTGTATGCCCTCGGGGCAGACTTCAGTGCAGCACTTGGTTATATTGCAGTATCCAAGTCCGGCGCTGGCATCCAGAAACTCCGACCTGTCTATGGTATCGAGAGGGTGCATATCAGCAGAGGCTGCCTTTACTATATGCCTCGGCCCAAAATATCCGCTCCCGCTGTGTTCCCTAACAACATGGCACACGTCCTGGCAGAGAAAGCATTCTATGCAAGTCTTGAACTCCTTAGACCGTTCTATGTCAATCTGGGCAATGATCCATGGCTTGGGCTCGTCTTTCCTTGGCGTGAATATAGGAATTTTCTTCAGAAGATCCCAGTTTGCCGAAACATCGGTTACGAGATCCTTGATAAGAGGGAAAGCTCCCATGGGTGCAACCCTGATATGGTCCCCCAGTGTATCTATCTTCGTCTTACACATCAGTGATGGTTTATAATTTATCTCTGCGGAACACGATCCGCATTTTCCTGCCTTGCAATTCCAGCGCAGGGAGAGGGTTGGATCTATATTTGTCTCAACGTATTTGACAGCATCAAGAACAACCATACCATCTTCTGTTGGAACTTCATAGTCTACAAACTTTCCTTCAGCATCGACTGCAGGGTCACGCCTGTATATACTCAACGTTATTTTTCCCATCAGTATTCCTCCGGGTCAACCAATTTCTTCAGGTTTTCAGGCATCTCTGGCACATCCCTGAGTTCCAGCTTCATCTCATCCCCCATTCTCTTATAGATAATATTTTTCTTGAGTTTTGGGTCCTTCTTTGGAAAGTCACTTCTTGCATGTGCTCCCCTGCTCTCCTTCCTGGTCAGGGCTCCCCTTACTATTGCTTCTGCCGCAATGAGCATATTTGGAATTTCCAGGCACGCGAGGAGCCCTTTATTGTATTTTAGGTCACCACGCACCCCAACACTGGAAGCAGCGCCTTTCAACTCCAGTATTGTGATAAGCGCCTTCTGGAGGTTTGTCTCTGTCCTGATTATACCAACATTGTCACTCATGTTCTGGGAAAGTTCCTCAATGATCTCATAGGGGTTCCTGGCATCCTGCTTCATGAATGATTTTACTCTTGCAATCTCATTTTCGATATCTGTCTTTGATGGTTCCTGAAATGTTGCATTCTTAGAGTAATCTGAAGCCCCGAGTCCGCTCCTTCTTCCGAAGACAAGAATATCTGCAAGCGAATTACCTCCAAGACGGTTTCCCCCGTGCAGTCCACTGGCTACTTCGCCGGCTGCGAAAAGACCGTTTACATTGGTTCTTGTCGTATCCGGATCTACCTTAATCCCGCCCATCTGGTAATGAACGGTAGGGGCAACCTCCATCTTCTCCTTTGTGATATCAACGCCAGCAAAATCCTTGAACTGAGCATACATGCTTGGCAGTTTCGTCTTGATATAATCTGCTCCTTTATGTGTTATATCCAGGTACACGCCACCATGTGGTGTTCCTCTTCCTGCCATAATTTCAGCATAATTTGCCCTGGCTACGATATCCCGTGCATCAAGATCCTTCTTTTTTGGGGAATATCTCAGCATGAACCTCTCGCCTTCCGAGTTAAGGAGGATCCCACCATCACCTCTAACGCCTTCGGTTACTAATAAACCCCTGACCCCGGGAGGATAAACCATTCCAGTTGGATGGAACTGGATCATTTCCATGTCCATAAGTTCGGCACCGGCATTGAAAGCGAGGCCCAAACCGTCACCCGTGGATTCCCACGAATTTGAAGTTATCTTGTATATCCTTCCGCATCCTCCCGTTGCGACTATAACTGCCTTGGCACGAAAGACGTAGAATTCTCCTGAATTCAACTTGAGTCCAACGGCGCCAATTACCTTGTCCCCGTTCTTTAATAGCTTGGTTATGTACAGTTCATCAAAAAATTTGACGTCCCGGTGAAGAACCTGATCCTCCAGGGTCTTGATAAGTTCCAGCCCTGTCCTGTCTCCGACGTGGCATAGCCTTCTGTATGTATGGGCACCAAATGCCCTCTGTGATATCTTACCCTCCGGAGTCCTGTCAAACAGCGCCCCGTATTCCTCAAGCTCATATACCCTATCCGGAGCTTCCCTGGCCAGAAGTTCTGCCATTCGCCAGTTTGAGATGTACACTCCCTCAACTACTGTATCATTGAAGTGCACCTCCCAGTTATCCTGTTTGTCGAGGTTCCCCAGAGATGCAGCTATTCCACCCTCAGCCATAACTGTGTGCGCCTTTCCCAGCAGTGACTTCGACACTACCGTTACGCGGACGCCGGAATCATATGCAGCAATTGCAGCCCTGAGACCGGCACCTCCAGCACCTATTATAAGAACATCAGTTTCATAATCAATGTATTTTTCAGTCATTTCAACACTTCTGAAGCACCAAGCTTAAGGGGCTATTCATCTGTGAAATATAAAAGTTTTTCGAACTGGCCGGGATACCGGCTAAATTGTACGATTTTCGCAATATACTGATGTACCGGAACACCATCAGGCCAAAGAAACCTGCACAAAAAGTTATTAAGGTTTTTTTCCTAGACTACAAGAAATTAATAAGCATGGGAAGCGCCAATGTCATCAGAGAAAATCGAGAATAAGCCGGAAGTTAAAATCCGGGAAAACGAGGGGGGCGTTCCAATTGAAAAGTGGAGATTGCATTTTATCGCATATGCAGTGATTTACATAAATTTTGCATTTGTCATGTGGTACCTTGTTGGATATCTCAACATAGCGGCCCTCGTATCCATTTGGGCTTTGCTGATAATTTCCGGCGTGTTTATACTCTATGCAGTTGCCTTCAGGACTGAGGGATCAATTTCAAAACTGCTTCCCCTCATAGCGTTCTCATTTGCACTTGTAGTGTCCATTGCGGCTTATCTTCAGTTCTTCCCAAGCACCACGACAGATGAGATGATAATAGACAGTTATGCCGCTTACCTGACTATCCATGGAACTGATCCGTACATTAACGCCAATATGGCGAATGTTTTCATACATTACAAAGCGATAAGTTTTCTATCCACCCCCCTCCTTTCAGGCGGTATTGTAACATATTTTGATTATCCCGGACTTGCAGCGCTCGTATTTATCCCTGCTATACTCTTGGGGTTACCGGCATTCACCGTTACCATATTCTTCGACATTGCATCACTGTTCCTAATCTTCTTCTATTACAAGCGAAAGGGTTTCACTACAAGCCTTCCCGTTATGGCCCTCGTAATGGGGCTGGTTGCAGAATACGGCATCTTCTCTGCAAGTGGAGTTACCGATGTTATATGGGTATTTCTCCTGGGCGTAGCATACGTTTTTAGGAAAAAACCATGGGTAGCAGGGATATTCTACGGGCTTTCAGTGGCTTTCAAGCAGATACCTGCCCTGATATTTCCATTCTTCCTTTATTTTATATATATGGAGAATGGGGGTGAGAGGAAACAGGCAATTTCATTCACCGGCTTCACTGCTCTTTCCTTCTTCGCCATAAACATGCCTTATATCATCCCAAATGCTTCTGACTGGTTTGTCAACATAACTTCCATTGCCACACTAAAAATCATAGGAATAGGAGTGGGTCCATCTATCCTTTCATTCACAGGAGTCCTGCACCTTCCCTCAGAATTCTTCTCCATTTCCCTTATTGCACTGACCATTGCGCTCTTCTTCATCTACATAATACACTATGACCGTTTCAAGTACGGTTTCTTCGCATTTCCCATAATCATTTTCCTGCTGGACTACAGGTCACTTATCAACTACCTTATCTACTGGCCATTCCTTGTGTTGCTCCTTCTCCCTGATTTCAGCTCAGACAGAACTGCAATAATGGAGAAGCAAAAGAGCTCCCCGTTATCAAGGCATCACTTTCTGGCTTCGTTAGAGCATTCTGCCATAAGAAATAAGAAATCCACAGCAGTGGCAATAGTGATCTTGATATTCCTGGCCACGGTAGTATCTGCTGGTTTCTATTACTCGCAGGCTGATTCAACACCACTTGTAATTAACAGTGTGCAGAACATTGGCGACCCGTTTATGGTAGCAGGTAATGTGACATATATGCAACTGAACATTTCATATACGCCTGCGCCCGGAGACCCGGCATTAATGGCGCTTCACTACAGAATTTTATACAGTACTCTGGGCGCAGCCGGTGCAAATGGACTAATGTGGTACGGATCGAATCCTTACGTTCAAAAGGGGTACAATTCCGTTGACATTTACCCAACATCATCGAATTCACTTCTGCCTGCAACTTCGACTAAATTTGAGGTGACTGCATACGGAAACAGCACATCTTACCTGGCCACTTACACATACGATAAACCAATCTCAATCCCAAACACCCCGATAAACAACCCAACACTTTCTTTCCTGACTAACGGTACTGGCGGAGTCCTGTTCCCGGGTTGGACGTGGGAATCGTCATTAAAAGGAAACTACCCCCTTTCAGTCCCCAACGGGATAGTCATGATTGCCAACAGTTCCAATCAGGCTAATCCTATTCACGAAGCTCTTAATTCGAACATTAATTACACATATCTTGTTTCCCATAATTTATCCCTTAATTTCAACGCAACGGCAATTAAGGGCAGTATAGTGGACAATACCAGCGATCCTTCCACTTTGTTCTACGGACCTGTAATAACTCTTGATTCCCAGTATAAATTCTATATTATATATAATAATAGCGCAATTCCCACTAACCTCTTAACACAAACGACGAACGCGACAAGTTATGTTTTTTACACAAACCATTCATCAGTTAATTTCAGGGCACTAAATGAGTCTATTATTGCCCACAATAACCTTAATAAATCAATTAATCCAGTAAATAACGCAGTTCTAAGCTATGTTCTCAATTATGATTCACCGGGGGAAGTTACGGTTGAGATTGGAAACCTGTCCCTGAACAGTAATTGAACCTGATGGCTGTAAAACTTTAATTTGTGCCACTCACGGGTCAATAGACAAAACCGATAATTTTAATGTATATTCGGGTTTACCTGCCTACTTGATTATGTTACGAGGCAACCAGAAAAAGTTGTAAGTGACATAGGGAGAGGATAACCCTGGTCGACATTTCAGTTGAGATACCTACTTATAACGAAGCGGAAAACATTCCGGTACTGATAGAGAAACTTGAGAATCTCAAGCTCGACCTAGAAATAATTGTAATTGATGACGGGAGCCCTGACGGAACATTAGAAATAGCTAATGAACTTGCGACGAAATACGGCAATATCAAGGTCCTTGAAAGGGGATCGAAGCAGGGTCTTGCGACAGCTATCAGGGATGGGATGAGCCTTGCAACCGGAAAATATATTGCTGTCATGGATGCGGACCTGCAACATCCACCTGAAACCCTTAGAAGCATGTTTGCTGCCATAGAAAAAGGGAGCGACATGGTAATTGCCTCAAGGTACATGTCCGGAGGCAGCGCCGAGGAGTTTTCCTTTTTCAGGAAACTGGTATCAAAATCTGCTACCTTCATAGCTCATCTCATGCTTCAGGAAACAAAGGTACTCACAGATCCGTTATCCGGCTTCTTCATCTTCAGGAAAGGAATAATAGAGCAGGATCAGATCAATTCCAGCGGTTACAAGATCCTGCTTGAAATAGTAGTGAAAGGTTCAGGTACAAAATTTGTTGAAGTCCCGTACAGATTCAATCCCCGGCTAAAGGGAAAAAGCAAATTGAGCTTGACTGAAAACCTCAATTACCTTCGACTTGTGCTTGGCCTTTCCGGGTACAGGCCATTGAAATTTGTATCTGTGGGTATATCAGGAATACTGGTGAATGAGGGAATCCTTTACCTTCTGGCATATTCCGGTTTCTTCCATGGTGCCATAACACATCCTGTCTTTGCAGCAATACCGTCCATAGAATTCTCAATTCTGACAAACTTTTCCGTAAACAATTTCTGGACGTTTGGAAGCAGGAGAAAGGGACACCTGATTTCCAAAGCTGCAAGATACAATATGTTTGCAGGCATAGGCGGAGTCATAAACTACGTTGCCTTTGTTCTCCTTACCCTGGGCATATCGTTCAATTACCTTGCCCTGAACCTCCTTGGCATTTTCTTCGGGGTTTTTGCAAATTATATCTTCAGTGAAATGTTTGTTTGGCCTAAGGAGAATGAGCTGGAAAAACTGTGATTACTAAATACAGCCGATAAAATATGAAAACCAGATTTATTTGAATGTATCCCAAATCACGAGTTGCTTATTCATAAACCCCAGTTTAAGCATTCACTGAACGGAGCAATCTCCAGATCCTTTCTCTGCAAGAAGTTTCTTCAGCTTCTCTTTCTCCTTCCTCTGTTTCGTTGCCTTGGCTTCCATCCTGTGATGTGGTTTAAGACTCTCAAATCTGAACGTATTGTAGACCTCCTTACACGTGTAATACATGCTCGGATACACAGAGTATTTCCGGCGTATTTCAACGCCGGCGTTGTTATCTTTGATCTTCTTCTGATAGCAAGTTTTTCTTCCCCTTCCCTATTCTTTGTTCTGTCGTTGTTCCCTCTCTTATCCACTTAATTCATCATCTAACAGGCCAAGTAAAATATATATTCCTAATAATCAATTTAGCTGTTGAGCTGATGATTATTGATTCCTGAATCTGTATTCGAGCGCACAGCAGTTATCGAGACCGAAAGACTCATACTGCGTGGACCCAGAAAAGATGACATTTATGATGTGTTTGCAATGAAATCTGACCCCTTGGTGACAGTGCCGTACTGCAGGGAGCCTTATACAATGACTGAACAGGCTGTAAAGTGGATTGCTTCACTGGAAGAGGGAACTAAAGCAAAGAATGCCGTAATGTGGTTCATTACCATAAAAGGCAAGGGAAATGTGATAGGAGACTGCCCGTTATGGAACCTGGACAGCGAATCATCATGCGGTGAGCTGGGGTATGAACTGAACAAAGCTTATTGGGGAAAGGGAATAGCAACAGAAGCAACATCCGCCATCATAGATTATGGCTTCAAAGAGATGAAGCTTAACAGGATCGAGGCCTGTCCATTTAGCAACAATGAACTGTCCACATCATTGCTTGAAAAACTAGGATTCACTTTGGAGGGCAGGCTTAGGCAGCGTACATTTTTCAGGGGTAAGTACTTCGATCAGCTATACTACGGTTTACTCAAGGAAGAACGTAAGCACGGTAAGTAACCGCAAAAAATCACAGAGAGATTCTACGAACTCTTCATCTATTAGCCTACCGTGGATATTGGGAGCCATCAGTTAATGGCAACAGTATATGCAGATTCTGTATCCCTGGAAGTACAGGAAGTAATAGGCATCTTGAGGAAAGATTCTATTTGAACCTGTAATACAGTTATATAACAGTTCGCCGTTCTTTGCAGTGAAATTCAAGTTAGTACTGAAAGAGGTATCACGGGCCTTGAACATAAGGATAAGGAGGCAGAGGTGCCTCTTTCACGTTGAAAGGGTTTCGCGCACAGGATAAAAGACGCAGGGATGGAAGAGCATCTGGACGTGGCAGAGAGGCTGGTCAAGTACATATTCTTCACCGGCGAGACGAACCTTTACAAACTGGGAAAGAACAGTGACCCAGTCAGGAAACTCACTGAAGGCAGGAGTGAGAAGGAGATTGTTGAGATAATGCTTTGCAGGATCCATAGCCTGTATGAGGAAGACATGATCATGGCAGGCTTCCTTTCATTTGTGACGAGCCACAGGAAGGGGGTGTTCCTGTATCTCAGTAACCCTGAGGTGGAGAAGACATCAGACAAGGCGGAACAGCATTTCTCCATACAGTCATGGCTGTTCAACCACAGGTCCAGGACAAAGGAGGGACTGTTGAGAACATCCTACCGGTATTACAGGTATTGATCAACCGGATCTTTACTTTGTTAAAAACATTAATAGTTCAGGTCTTGCTATACATGAGATGAAGGCATTTGAGAAGTTCGTGATGCACAGTGTCTCAAATTATGGAATCTACTCCAATAAACTGGATCAGCTTCAGTATGTTGCAGATCTTAACTTCGCCTATTTGTATAAGGGCAACTTTAGCCGAATCCTCTCTTCATACAGAGTCATAACGCCAGTGTTAAGCTCCCTATGTGGGAGAACGAGAGAGTTCACAGCCGAAGTGATGTTCAGGCGGCAGTAAATTATGAGGTGGGCCAGCCCACGCCACAGAATGAGATTAACATTACATACGTTGTAAACAACCATCTTGGAAAACTTGTTTCCAGCAAAACTACTATGTATGACAATCAGAGTGCCAATATTCTCACGTACAGATACACGAAAGAAAATCAGACATTGGTCTATGGATTGATAGACGAGAAGGGATTGTACGCACCGATCGAACCCTACATCAGATTAAATACATTCACAATTCACCGGGGATGGCTCGAATTGATCTCAGGAACCATTTACAACATTTACTTTACATTCGACAGCTACAATGATGCTCTTAATTTCAAGAACATCTTAACCACTGCTATCACGGTTGGATCGTCTTTTGAATACGCTTCAACAATCATTGCCTGGACAGCAATGGGTGCTGGAATAAGTAGCATTGTTCCTGATGCAGGGACTCTGGATGACACATTAGTTGGGTTTATAGGTGGGGCCGTAACGGCAATTCAAGGTAATATGAACCCAGTTTATGTGGCTAATACCATAAACGGATTGTTTACTAACCAAGAGTCCTTAAACGGACAATTTGAAGTAACATATACTCTTAATGCTAGGGAGTGGGACCTATTCCTGAATTCTCATGGTGAGGATACATGAACCCGGGGCAAGTTTTAACACAGATCTATAAGAATGTTGGCTTAGCTTCTTATTCTGAGTCCGACTTTATAACCATTTATAACGCTCTTGCCTCCAATTTTGATACCAATATGGAGAAGTATTTTGCTCCCCCAACGAGTTGATATTCCATAGAAGCTGTTTTGGAGGGCTGGACTTAATCCGGTGATCAAATATGGCTTCCATTATTTTTTATGCTGCCTTGTTATGGTACGGAACTCCGATAGCCGCACTCGCAATAGGGATTTATGGTGTGTTATACTTCGCAAGACTTCTGGACATAACCGAAAGGCAATTCCTTGTGGCAATAACAGGAGGTATCATTCTTTCCGCTTTGTTTGATGCTTTTTATTACGTTACTTCAACACACATGACGGTATACCTCTATGAGGATATTTTTACGTATGCTACCTTGACGATTGCACCAATCATCATTGTGTGTCTTGTATATTTTATATTCATAGGAAGGCGGAATTTAATCGAGAAGTATAACATTGACATTAGGGGACTAAAACTGTTGGAAATAAAGAGACTAAAAGAAATGCACAGATGAACTGATTCTTTTAAATTCGTCAGCGTCTAATTCCTAAAAAAAAAGGTTCTAATCAATATCTAAGGGATATAGTCAAGTAAAACAATAACTCTACAAATTAATGGTGTAATGGTATTAGCTATGAAAATTAAGTAAGACCCTTCATGTTTATGCCCATGACAGCAGGATCGGGTATACCCTCATTAACAGGACGAATACCAGCAGAACGGATAGATGTTTGCCAACTACATAACGCCCATACTACACTACCGCATATACGGCCTCATAAAGAAGCATGACCACCCCGAGTAGGTACTCTGGATGTGCTGGAGCATGTGGAAGATATCCGAGATTCCGAAGAAAACCCGAGCGGTGATGAAAAAACACGCAATAGCGATTACGCAAAATATCGGAAGTTAGAGGTAAAAAGAAAACCTCACTTATTATTGTGTATTCCTCTTTATAGTAGGGTGGTGTCCACATAAGCTTCAATCAAAGCTCCAGCAACTATAAGAGCAACCATAAGAATTATGACCAAGAACCCTTTCTTTAAAATTTTGGTGGAATTACCAGCGAATTCTTCGTAACTAGTTCCCCTCACGTATGAATTCAAGAAATCAAGTACAACTGAAGATAAAATTAACCCAAATGTTAATGCCATCACGTATCCGAGAGTTTCGGGAAAAAATTCTGGAAGAACTGATTTAGCGAAAAGGTTCGGGCCGCCTTTCAAGAACACATACATTGAAACACCTTCAAAAAGGGATGAAGTTGTGAGCACCATCAGCGAAGGTAGCATGAAAAAGATCCCACCCGACAAAAGTTCGAGACAGAGATCCAAATTATTGTAAAGAATAACCCTAACAGTTGAGTAAAAATTCCCAAAAAAATGTGTGTTGAAAGCGGACGTTTTGTATACCGTTGCAGTACTAGAACTGGTAGTTAAATTGGGAACAGCACCATTAATTCCTGCATAAGCAAGTATGGCAATCAGTGGAAGATAATAGATAAGAAAGGATGCGACTATTAAACGTCTCACTGAAAGTTGATTTTTCTCAGTCAACACCAAAAAACCACTTCTACGGTCAGAGTATTTAAGAAGCAGCTTTTTGTTTCTAAAAATTCCAAATGAATCTACTAAATTGATTATAGGGTTTGATTTTAATAAAGCACGGATAAATATTTTTAACCTGAGATTGGATTTTTTTCTATCATCAAACCCAATTTTAATGTTAAAGATTCTATTTCCAATGGTTCCAATCTTCAGTGGCTCGAAGAAATAATATGTTGTTGAAATTACCGTGAAAACTATGTAAAAGTAGGCAGCCGACTGGACGGATAGTGTTGTAAGTTGCTGCAAACCAATAGAATAAAGAAGAGAAGCAGAATAAAAAAATGGCCCTTGCCTTAGCAAAGCAGACATTATTGTTGTCAAAGATAATAAGATGACCATGTCTGTAAAATAAGAAAAGAACCGTACCTTAATGTTAGCGGGCTCTAAAAGCTGTTTATTTTTGTTACGTTTCCTTGACATTATTTCTCCTCCAACTTTGAAAGGTAGTTTATTCTTTCTTCAAAAGATGGGTGACTCATGTTAAGGAAACTCGAATAACTCATCGGGATGAGATTTATTCTTGACAGCTTCCTCAGTGCCTCAGCCAAGTCTCGTGGACTTGTAAGCCTGCTTCCCTCAATATCAGCTTCTCTTTCAAAATGTCTCTGTATATAGGGAGTGAGCCCAAAAAATACAAAAAATGAAAGGGCAAATGAAATAATTACTCCAATCAGGGAGTGGTTAGAGATTGATACGACTAATAAATTCATACTTATAAATATGGTAGAAATAGAAAGCAGAGTTAAATTCCTCACATGTCTCTTACTTGCATGAACTATTTCATGGGCAACAACTGCGATGATTTCATCAAAACTAAGGTTCTTTATAAGATACGAAGTAATGAAAATATAATAATCCTTAATCCCAGATTGAAAGGCGTTTGCTACCTTCATCTTGTCAGAGTCATAGACAAACAATTTCTCGATCGTCACACCAAGTTTGTCTCCAATTTCTTTTGCTTTATTCAAAATTATTTCATCAGATAATGGTTTTGATTTTTTAATCCAGAAAAACAGAAATGGGTTAAAGTATAATAAAAAGAGTACAATAATAAATACCAAATTAAGCAAAATGATAGAGAAATAAAAATTATAATTGACACTCACAAAAATATAATCAAATCCAATATATACAAAGAATAATACAAATAAATATGTGTTTTCCTTAATGTATTCATATAAGCTGGACTCTATATCCTTAAAGATTTTATCTATCTTCCATTCAATAGATGATATAGAAAAAACAAAAATGCTCAACGTGAATAATAATAAGATAGAAAATCGTAAGTTTTCTATATTGACCGCAAAGAATAGGCTCATTAAGAATACTACTGGCCAACTCACTGAGCCCAATATTAGCCGGACTCCGAAGTATTTTTTGATCGAATTCTCATCTAGATTCATTTGTAACCAAATTCTTATATACTTTTAATAATTATAATCTTATGGAAATATTGTACCCATCGATGAGTTTCCATGATGTCCGGAGTGTTGTTTTTTCTCCAGAAGAGAGTGATGCTTCGCGCGTCAATAGGGAGAATTTGAGAAAAGCCCTCAAGGCTACCGTTCTGTCGGCAATAGTAATTTCTATGGCGGCAATGCCAATAATGATTATTGCTGGCGTCCCAGTAGTTCAAAGCCTTGAGCAGGTACTACCTGGAGCCATGACCACACTTACAGGTGCTACTGGAGGAATGTTTATAGTTTGGGAAATAGAACATTGGGGAAGCTACCCAAGCCAAAGTGCTTGGTATAACTTCTTGTTAACCTTCGGCATAGGCTACCAAGTAGCGTCACTGTTGGCTTCTATCTTAGCATACGCGGGAGTTGTTGATATGGCAGTGGCAGTAGGAGCATTGACTGCAACTGGTGTGGGAGTTGCTTTTGCTGGAGCAATAGTCACTTTCTAGATAATCGTTCGCGTAATTAATATTCTATATTTATTTCTTCATTTGCGTTATACTTGCGATATAATGGTTTTTAAGAGGAAATATCCAAAGCCAGACATTTCAGAAGAGGATCTGAGTGAGCTCAGGAGAAACAGGTCATCGATGACAGAATTGCACCAAGGACCGGCATAGACAAGAATCTTCCAAGGCCCGGAAAGCCTAGAACAATTACAGATGATAGTAAGTCATGGATCCTTAACCTTGCATGCACAAAACCAGCGGAACATGGATACCGGGATGAGCTCTGGCCCTATACCCTCTTGACCGGACACATAAGGAAGAACAGTTCCTCCCTCAAGAATATAAGCAGATCCACAGTCTTCGAAATACTCAATGAGGCGGAGATAAAACCTCACAAAATAAGGTACTATGTGGAAAAGAGGGACCCTGACTTGAGGGAAAAATGGCCACCGTACTGCACGTATACAAGGAAGTGGACATAATCAACAATGGTTTCATAACACCCGAGCTGAAGGATACCATAACAATATCATTCGATGAGAAGCCGGGAATGCAGCCAATATCATTGACATCAGAGGAACTCCATCTCGTTCCCGGAAAGTATCCATCTGCCACAAGAGATTATGAGTATAAGAGGCTGGGCACTCTGTCCCTTTTGGCAGGCATAGACCTGCATTCCGGTATTGTTACGGAAACTGTGAGCAGAACACATAACAGCAATGATTTCATAGCATTCCTGAAGAAACTGGATTCGTCGTATCCCAAAGATAAGAGGATAAGGGTTATTCTGGATAATCTAAGTGTGCACACATCGGCGAAATCGAGGGAATTCCTGCTGACAGTGCCAAAAGGGTTTGACTTTGTCTTTACTCCAAAGCATGGCTAATGGCTCAACATAGTGTAGACACTTTTCAGCAAACTAGCCAGGACCATGCTACGTGAGATCATGGTAAAAAGCATGGATGAACTGAAGGACAGGATTGATCAGTACTTCCATGAAATTGATAAGTACCCTGTCATCTTTAGACGGAAGTATAAAATGGATGATGTCACAATAGTATAGTGATGAAGCGAACGCCAATATAGATTAATTATTTTTACCTTGACTTCCGCATGTCATTCATTATCAGTGTTGCGCACAGACCCTTGGATTTGCACAGTCTGTTATTAATTATCAGGGATTATGTATGTGCACTTTCCCGGATCCCTGGATATGGCAGTCCAAGGCTTTTCAAAATATCTGAAGCTGCACTGCTCTCCGATGAAATATACAGATCTCTCTTTTCAACTGTAACAGGAACGACATCCAGGTAATTGAGATCCTTCCTTATGCTGTCGATTGTCCTGCCGGAAAGTTTTTCCATTATCCTTGAAACAAGAAGCGACAATACGCATACAAAGACATGCGCCCTGATTCTTTCTGATTTCCTGTGGTATACCGGCCTGATCTCGATAAACGACTTTATTGTCCTGAATGAACGCTCAATCTGCCACTGATCCTTGTAAGCTGACACAATTTCACTTTCC
This sequence comes from Thermoplasmatales archaeon, assembly GCA_016806715.1. Lineage (NCBI taxonomy): Archaea > Methanobacteriati > Thermoplasmatota > Thermoplasmata > Thermoplasmatales > Thermoplasmatales archaeon. Next base: position 606,735 of record CP060531.1, read on the forward strand.
GGCAGATCAGCATTGGTGACGATGAGGAATCTTCCTGCAAGCTTTTTCAGTATTTCTATGCGTTTTTCGTTCAACACTGCACCGGTCTCCGGGAACTTCACCAGTGATCTCAGCTTCCCCAGAGACTTCTTCAGTTCCTTCTGATCCGGAATCTCGGATATTCTCTTCTTTACAGTATCGATCCTGTCATTGAGATCCTTCAGATCCAGATCTTCCCTCTTCCTGTTGTATACCGCAATGTATATCCTCTTTTCAGCAAGTCTCTTCTGATCTCCGGTGGAATCATCCTTCATCACCTGATCCACGCTTATGGCGACTTTCTTCATGACCAGGTCATCCATCACAAGACTGTCAGTGAAATCCGTATTCATGAGGATGCTGCGGTACGGCTGGTCCCACCTGTATGCAGCGGTGATATACAGGTTCTGATCCAGGAGATCCAACGATTTGGATCTTCCGAATGCCCTGTCCGCAATGATTATCACGTTTTTTATATGGAATCTCTCCTTCAGCACCGATATGGTGGATTCAAGTGTTTTCGGATCGATGGTATTGCCGGGCCACACCTCATGGTGTATGGGTATCCCGTCTGCCATGACAAGACCGATAACAATCTGCTCCTTTCCTCTTTTCTTATCACGGGAATAACCGAATAATACCAGATCATTATCCTCCCTGCCCTCAAAATATGATGATGTCAGGTCATAATGCACCGTGGAGGTGTCCGGTTTCAGTGCGTTGAATATTTCGATCTCGATGTCATCCTTCCCCGCCAGAAGAGAATCAAGGGATCTGTAAACATTGTCCTCGCTTATTTGTAATTCCCATGGATAGTACACCCTCTTTTCCAGATCGACCAGATCAATGTCGGACGAGGGTTCAAACAGCCGGGAAATGATCATGAAGGATAATATCCCAGCGTAGGTGCGAGTATGTTTTTTCAGTATCCCTGATATGCCATTTCTCTCCATTATGGATCTGGCTGCATAGAATATCCCGAAGGAGAGTGTTGGCCTGATCTTAAGGTCATTCAGGGAGAATTTCCTCATGGCTTCCCTGTATTCGTCCAGCACTTTCCGGTATCTTTCCGTATCCGCTGCGGACTTCACGGGACCGAGATATTTCAGGGTAACGGTTTTCTGCACGTGATCCACAACCAGCCTTTCCGCGATGGATGCATATTCCAGTACTGCAGATCCCCTCCTGACCTTTGTAATTCTCAGGAACATAGGGCAATATCGCATATGAATATTTAAAGGTATGTGCATATATAGTGCACATACATTAATAGAAGACCAATGCCTGGAGAAGTTGTAAATAAAAGGATTTGCAACGGACCGTGATAGACTATCTCATGCGGAACTCAAGTTTTACTAAAGTCCCCATTCTTTTTCTTTTTTAAATAAGAGAACGCAAGGTATGCCGGAGTTCCCCATCCTAGAAATGCTAACGCCACTAAAATTGCGATTCTAACAAATACATTTTGCCCAATAAGATAGGCCATTATTATTAAGAACAAGACACAAACCACATCGACCAGTACTAATAACTTAGTTTTTCTGCCCCACACTTCTCTTCTGTGAAGTCCCATTTAAAGAAAATATCATCCTTCTTAATATTATTTCCCATATGGCTCCGACCGGACGTTAGACACCTTGATGCACTTCCCGGAGGACACAAACGGGACGCCTTAACCGTCCCTTATTTCTATGCTTCAACCAATGATTTTGTCCCGTTTTGGCGGTGGCGGAGAACTTTCATGTAATATGTAGGTAAGATATCCAATAAGAACATTCAATCGACTCGCTCGCTTAGCTCAGAATTTTACGCGAAATTCGGGTGGTACTCATGATTTATGTTATTTGTCACGCATCAATGTAGCATTTGAGGCATTAATGGAGTTACGATGAATATAGTCATCCGATCATGGATTAGTTTGCAACTACCTCTTGATAGACAAAATTACAAGAGAATAAATGTTCAAGGTTGTCCACATTATTCAATAATATGAGAAGGTCGCAAGAATACAGAAAATTTTTGAGTAAACAAATTACATGCTCTTTCATGAAAATAAAATATTAAGCGCTTTGTCAAAATGTGTTTGTACTGTAGACAAAGCGCTATTATTTGTGATGAGATAATTTAACTATCGAAATTACAATATGTTTAATTATATATCCTGTTTAAATTTATTATGACCAATAGGAAAAAAGGGGTGATGATTGCATCTATATTGGTTATGTCGGCATTTGCCATTGCCATTACTGGTGTGGCATTAGAGAAGGCTGGCACCTTTGACCCTATGCCTTTTATAGGTGTCCAAGTGTTCGATGGGCAAGAACTTCCCCTAGTAAATGCTTCGGTGCAGGGAATTATGTATAATCCTCCTGATAAAGGACCTGGAACTACAAACCTATTCGTGGTCAACACAAACAAAGGAGGATATGCATCGATTGAGAACCTAACTCCTGTTAGAGACCTTGTAAATGAATGGGTAAAATATCAGGGTGCTGTCCTAAATTCTGTAAGTCACCCCGACTTGTTGTTATTGATTACTTACCATGATTCAAGTGGAACGTTTCTATCGATCGTGACCCGAGCCATCATAGAACTGGAACACCATGATAATAATATTATAGAGATGAATAGATACATAAAGAGCATGCAAAAAGCTGATTTCACCCACATGGAGGTGTATTCATGAATTCAAAACATTCAACGGAAGAGAAACTCCAGATTGTTATGGAATCTTTAATGGATAATGTTTCACAGGCAGAGATATGCCGGAGGCATGGCATATACCCTGTGCAGTTGATCAGGTGGAAGGAACAGTTCATCCAGGGCGGAAAGACAGCGCTGGCTCAGAGAAGGAGTTCCGACAGCAGAGACGAGGAGATCGCTGACCTGAAGAAGATCATTGGAGATCAGAGCCTTGTCATAGATGCTTTTAAAAAAAGGCTTCAAGGGAGGTCAAAATGATGGTCATTGAAGATCTGAAACCCACGATGTCCCTGAGGAATATCTCAAGAATATCCGGGATTTCCCTGTCCGGATATTATTACAAACCTAAGGAGAGGCACATTCAGAGGATTGATTCTTCTACAAAGGAAAGGATCAGGGAGATTGCCTCTGAAAGGCCAACATACGGATACAGGAGAGTGTGGGCAATACTGAGGAATCATGGAACGAGGGTGAACCAGAAGACTGTCAGGAAGGTGCTGAAGGATAACAATCTAAGCCTTCCTGCATCGAAGCACAGAGGAAGAACAAAGTCCAGGAATCTTTTCAAACCCACTGCACCGGATCAGCTCTGGGAGACTGACATCACCTATATCCCCACAGAATCCGGAATGACGTACCTGATGTGCATAAAGGACTGCTTCACGAAAGAATGGCGGGGATACCATTATTCCAGATCCTGCATGGCAAAGGATGCCATAAGATCCGTGGAGAATGCTGTTCTGATGGCATTCGATAGATCTGTTCCGGAAGGCCTGGTACTGAGGACAGATAACGGTCCCCAGTACATATCACACGAGTTCAGGAATGCCATGAAATTACTGGGAATCAAGCTTGAATATATACAGAAACATACTCCGGAGGATAATGGAGATATTGAGTCGTTCCATAATTCAATCAAGACAGACTATATCTGGCCTAATGAACTCAAGGACTTCCATGATGCTTCTATTTCCATAGAAAGAGCATTCACAGACTACAATGAATACAGGCCACATTCATCCATTGATTATCTTCCACCAAGGGAGTTCAGGAGGAAGTTCCTGGATGATCCAGCTTTCAGGGAGAAGTTTGAGAAAAAAGAAGTTGAGGTGACACTAGATGAGAATTGAAGAGAAGTGTTCCAATTCTTGGTGGAGCAGATCAATCGGATCAGTAAACATGTCAGCAACACAAATTGCAAATGGGCACTCATTCAAAGCTACCATCCATATGCCTCTAGATAAACACCACAAACTGATTGCAACTGGAAAGCCTACCGCTCAGGTACAAGCCAATTTTGTAACAGATGGTTCTACATTGCCAACGCTAATTCCTGATGGACCTTACTTTTATTGGGAACAGGATTATGCAAACTTTACACCAATAACACAAATACCAGTGACATTCACTTACATAAACGGTGATGCTCAAGCGTATATTAATGCGAATGGAGCGACAACTCTTAACTATAACGTGGGTTTTGCATTAAATCCTGGAAATACCTCAAGTGCTCAGTTCAATGCCGGAGGATCCGGATACTCGACCAGTTCGGGCAGCGTGGACAGTTTCAATAATGGTGAGATGGTCTATTCTTACAGCAGTGGTTCCACCGGTTACGTTTACATCAACGCATCTGTAGAAGGCGCTAACTATTCTCTGTGGTACTTAGACTCTTATGGTGCTACGCCCATGAATCAATACTTCTATGATGTAGGTATAGTCAACGTGCAACTCATTGGGACTTCTAGTGGTATTCAAAGCAGTACATCATTTGGGATAACGGATTCTTTAAGCAACATAGAAGCCCTGAACACCTGGCATCAACAAACTAGCGGACAAGCTGGTCAAGGAATTGGAAACATTGGATCACAGTATTACCAGATTTCCTCACAATCTCTCGTGGAACAATATACAAGCACTGACAGTTCATGGATTAGCTTAGGAATAGGTCTGGGTGCGATTCTACTGGCATTTACGGCTCCACCGGTTGGAGTAGCTTTTGGAGTGCTAGGTCTCCTTTTTGGCACATTGCAGTTTGGTAGCGGTTTCTCTTCATCGAGTGGATTCGTGCAATACGATGCTCCTACAAATTATGACATAAACACTTATGTGGTTTTGTCGGGTTCACAGTATGACCTGACCAATGGATACACTGGTAACGTACCAATGTTGGGGGTTGAAGTATATGCCTATCAGGTAAGTTCCGGTTCAGGGGGATCGGGTGGCGGCGGTGGCGGTTGTGTTCTGAATGGAACTGAGATCACCTTGGCGAACGGAACGAGCATCCCAGTTCAGGACCTGCAACCAGGAATGAAAGCTATGTCTTACGACACTTCAAATGGTAGTCTGATACAATCTACTGTTTCAAAGGTAACGGAAACTAACGTGTCGAACGTATTGGAGTTAAACCACCAAGTATACATTTCTGGGATGGGAGATCAACCCGTGTTTGTTAAGCTATCAAACGGTTCAACGGAATGGTTGGTTCTCGGAAAAGTGAACTATGGAATGAGTGTTCTTGATCCTGTAAATAACACATGGATTCCCGTAACCAGCATAACTCTGCATAATGGACACTATGCCGTATACGATGTCGTCACAGCAAGCCAACTCACAATAGGGGGGTATACAAGAGTTTTCAATGATTACATAGCAAACGGTGTGCTTTTAGACATGAATATCACTGCTTAGGTCCTGTCATCAGTGAAACTCAATAAATTTTAATGACTTTTTTTAACAAATAGTTTAGGAGATGGCTGAGAGTAATTTCAGTTGTTCTGACAGCATTACTTGTGACAGTCACGCTGTCGTATTTCGTTTACCATCACCAGAGTGAAGAAAATGGCTCTGCACCCATTATTCTTAAAGGCATTCCCTCCGGAGAATTTGTTAAGGTTTCCAACAACTATATGTTCACTTCTAACAAAGATGCAATTTTTCTCATATATTGGTACGGCTGCCCAATAGGTGCGACTTATTCATTGGGTATTTATGGGACACTAAGTACATTTACGAATTTGAATAAAAGCGCAGTATCTCACAGCTCAGACCCCAATGATGTGTTTCCCAACACCTCGGGACTGATATTTACCCCACTCACTTTCAATGCCTATGTGCACACAGTAAGATTCTACCCAATATATCTCTATAATCAGTATATGAACGCAACAGCTTCCGGAACTCCAACTTTGGCAAAGAATCTGATTTAAACCGGTCTTCAGGAGCTCCAAAAGGAAGTGCCGGGAGGAATATACCAAACTGCTATTTACTACACGACAATAGTTCCTGCTTTAGGCTATGGAAAATCAAGTGCCTTCGTTGGTGCTCCTGCTCACATAAATTCTATATGCATATACTCTGGACCAAATGGAACTTACGTGATTAATGGCCCATATTTTAGCCCTCAGTTAATAAATAGTTTTACCCCGACTTATTTGGAAAGTAATTATTCTTCACTACAAGTTATAAAGAATGAGACATTTGCATTTTCTGAGGCTCTTAATTTATCGATCCAGTGATTGAGTTATATTGAGAAAGCGACACCGTTAATTACATTAAAATAGCTTATCCTCTTATTTGGTTATGAAAATTGAGAGCGAAGTTATGCCAGCGTTGACTCCAATATGGGCAGGCTATAAATCATATTCAGGCTCGACCCCGGACGGCAGAACATTTTACGTTGTTCTTCCTAAGAAATCTTTAGATGGAAAACCTAACAAAGTTAAAGTTTACATTGAAATCGAATAGTCTCTGGCAACAGACTGTGTTAACTTTCAGGGTAAAACTTAAAGTGCATTTTGAGAGCCATTGCAAGATCATCAGGAAAATTTTAAGCCAGGATCCTGAGGCCATCGGAATGGGAGACTTTGAGAGATTACCTAGACTTTGATATGAAAAGGACCTGTACTTCTCTCCTAGTTACTGGTATGAGGTATTCTGAATTGCAGAGGCTATAATGCTCCCTAAGATCGCCTGATGGTCAAAATTCTCTTTAAAGCCGGTATAAGATACATAGAAATTGTTCATCTTACCGTTGATGACTTCAGCCTTGGGGATGACAAGATCATAGTCAGAGCCGGAAAGAATGAAAAGTACAGGGATGTCCCATTATTCCCAAGTGTAAGGGCTGCTTTTCTGAAGTATCTGCCATTCAGTGAGGTTTTGATAGAAAAGATCAATAAGAGCACTAGGTCATAGATGGTTACTCAGTGAGGAAAACCAGTAACTGATGACACTGAAGAATCGTGACATAGATTTCGACCAGTATAGTGCTATACTTTCAGTTGCAAGCAAGCATGATACAGGAAGGTTAGGGTAGTTGGAAACCTCGTTTCTTACTTTAGAGAGTGGCAGAATTCTCATCCTCACAGGAATAAAGAGGATTTCTGGCTATTTTGCGGTATTTCAGTCAGCACGAGAGATAAGGCCATGACTTACGATGACCTGCATTCTACTCTCAAAAAGACCTTGAGAAGGGCAGGGATCAAGAGAAGAATATACCCGCATCTTTTCAGGCATACTCGTGCAACAATACTGGCATCTAGGGCTACTGAGGCGCCGTTAGAAACTCAAATGGACTGGATGCATGTGTCAAGAATGACCCAGACATATTTGCATCTGTCAGGGAGAGACCATAATATGGCAATCCTTAAGGTATATGGGATAGAAGTGAAAGAAGATTCATCCATAGATTCCGAGAGACCGTTGAACTGCCCAAGATGCAATGAGCCAAATGACAAAATTACAAGATTCTAATAGAAGTGTGGGGTGATACCTGATAAGACTCTGATCAATGAAAAGCTCAAGGAGGAGGCGCCCCTAATCGAGAAGAAATTGCTAAATTCTGATGTCGTTGATCAATCTATGAAGAAAATAATTGATTCATTTCCCTTAGAGTTCAAGGATTAAATTCTGGAAACAGTATTGAATCAGATTGCCAACAATCCAAACTTGAAAGCCAAATTTCAACACGAGATGGAGAGGTCGTAATAGTAGCCTCAATTTTCAGTCATTGTCCCATCTTCATTTTGTGTAACTCTTTCATACTTCCCGCTAAGTGTTCTTAATCTTACCTTAAAGTTTATAGGTTCTCCTATGAGCTTCTTATACGGGTTTTGTACTATTATTATATCTGGTCTTTCATTATGTGATTTGTCAAGATTTTCGACTCTGTACAGGTATGCTTTGTCTCCACCCATTCTCGCCGAGTCCCATTCATTTGCCGTAAGGTCTATTATATCCATGTTTCCGGAAGAAGATTTAACCTCAATATTACGGACATCAAAATCACAAACAGAGAGAATATCATAACCTAAATTTTCCCTTTTCATTACTCAATTCCCAGATAATTTTGCCCTGTTTTTCCACCACTTCTAACTTTTCATGTATTATAGATAGGATAACAAGGATGGAGTTTTTGATAAATTTGCCTGGTTTAAATACTGAAGCAATGTATTAGCCTTGAATCCTAACAGAATACAATTTTTCACTTGTGATAATGTGGACGTCTTAGTTGCTTCCATCCGTTACATTCTTCGCAAGGTGCTATTTCCAGATTGTACCAGTGATTAGGAGCAACACTTTTAATAATATCCATATCGAAATACCATTATGAAGAAATCAAACAAATGAACTTTTTTTAAGCAAGAAGACCCACATCTCTGCTTTCCTTACAGACTTTCTCAACTCACTCATGACTTTATTTCCTCAAGGTCTTCCGTTCATTTTGACATTTCTTGGGTCTGAAATTTAGTACCTTAATTGGCATATCTCCCTTCACAATCCAAAATAGCGAATAAATGGAGGGTAAAAACAGATCGTAAAATTATGAGAAAGCGCTACAGAACTATTAAATAAGATTCGCATTTTATTTGATACTATGGATGGTAAGACTGCAATTACTATCTCGGTGTTTGCTGCTGTTCTGATGCTTATGCCAGGTATTAGTGTGGCATCACCTTTACATAGTAATGTTCACCAATACCAGGTAGGAAACGAAAAGGTCATCTTTGAAGGAGATCAGAGTTTTATCGCTTTTGGAAATAGCTCAGAAAAAGTATCTTGGATCGTTGAAAAATTCACACCCGGCGGATTGATAACAGAACATTTGACCCACTTCAGAGTCAGAAGGATAGTTAATGCATATCAGAACTCTGCTGTATTAATAGAAAACAATTCGCAGATAAGGATTGCTGAGATTTATTCATTTCACAACGGCATGATAAGCGCAAGCGCTGCACTAAAGAATCTTGGGACTTCCAACTCCTCTTATGTGGTAGTGTTTTCCATAATGACTAGACACTCTGGAGATGTAATTGTGAATGGATTGCATCCTCTTACTAGAGATGGATTCAATGTAGGAAGTCCTTCGATGTTTGTTCCTGTGGGTGATTCTTCAATCTCTGAAGGAAACTTCCATATCTCATGGCAAAACGAGGCATCAATCTTCTCTCAGGGGCTACTCACCACGGATGGGGGAAATAACTTGCTACTGCTCTCTTTTGGGCCACTCAACCTAGCAAGGAATGAAACATTTAGTATTGATCCCCATATAAGGCCAATGAGGATAGCGTGTCCTCCTAGCGATTATGACAATGACTGTTTAAATGAACCAGATCACGACGGTGACGATGGCACTAGTGGTGGTGGAGGCGGGACTACTTATTATGCTCCGCAGGTATCGCTGATAGTTGATACCGCATATAACGATACGATATCAGGTGGGACAACAATAGATTTAACTTCTGACGTGACCAACTCTGGAAATGCGGGTTCAGTTAGTGTAACATTGTATGCCTTGACCTCCTATAATGGGAATAGTGGAAGCATAACTATAGGCAGCATCACCGAATATCCGACGGGCGCCCACCAGTTCCCTTGGACAGTTCTGCCCGGCAATTATACTGGGTTTGAAGCCATTGCTTCATCGGTTGGGGGGAAGGGTTACGCGTATGCCGGTCATGGTTTTGGTTCTTATACAATGTTTCCGTATTTAAACAAAAACTCCGGAAGCGAGATATATCCCCAACAATCTGAGGCTACAGAAAAGATTTACAATTCGAGTGGTGATTTTGGCGGTTTCTTGACAATAAATATGCTTGATACCGTAAATGGTGCCTTCAGCGATGCGGGAAGTGCCACACTTACTTTCCAATCTTCTTTTATGCCTTACAACACTTCGACATATGGCGTTAACTACTGGAAGAGTTATGGTGGAGTCAATGAATATCAACAGGTATTCGCTTGGGATGGAAATTCATTGGGGCGCACCCCGTCTAATTACATCTGGTTAACTAACAACAATATATACGCAGGTGAGCAGGGCACCCAGAATAGCTCAATGACGTGGAATTCAGTTCCAGTACAGTCCCTGTGGTTAGCACTGCAAACCGGCCTCACGCTCGATGGATATACAGCTCCCGCTGGTGTTATAATGGCAGCACTTTATCCTATCGTTTTCTCGCCAGACCCTAGTTCGCCATCAATTACTGGTGGTGGGCAGTCTAATCAAGTGACAGTAGGATATAATGCTGGTTTTTTCCCTGCCTACTATTTCATTGGTACAACAAGTGGTCAAGATGCCTGGATGTTCAACTTCACGGAAGATCTTAAATGGTATAACAATGGGGCTTCCATAAGTGGATGGAGCGCTCAAGATGCAATATTGAATTTCTTCACTTACAGTGCCACTTATTGGGTATCACCTAGTGGTGATACTGTAGCACCGATGCTTGCCTCTATTTCTATACCAATATATTTAGCGGAGGACTGAAATTAGTATGGTGAAAGTATGAAAACCGGGCACCTGAAGTTATTAGTTCTCGTATCGATAACAATCTTAATTTTATTTACAGCAACTTCAGCCATAAATCTGGAGCAGAAGGTTACTGTACTTCCTCTAAGACCGACTGAACCGTCGTTGATCTCGGAGCTAAACCAACCTGGTTTGTCAACAGGTTTTTCAAGAATTGGTTATCTAAACCTTACAGCACACGGGCAAACTGCATCTATTTTTTACGTTTTTTATGGCTTTCATAATTTAACAGTAATTAATGCAACAAACGCTCACAAATTACAAAGTAATCCAATAGATTTACAAATTTATAAAGTGAATCAGTCGTTTGGGCAACCCTTCAATAATACAGCTATTTCTATCTCTGATTTCAAAATAAGTTCATCCATAGCTGTGCAGGAACCCCCCCTATTAGTTGGTGCCTTGCCAAACATCGGAATGCACATTTATTGTAGTTCGTGGTACAATTACGACGATTTGCTTCTGCATAAAGGATTACATTCGTTCTATTTGAACTTCACCATTACACCGTATGCAGAGATGTATTCCTACAATTTCCCTGGTCATGCATTAGGCGTTTCTTTGGAATGGAATGTCACTGTTAACTGATTGCACCTCAATTCCCTTTTTATGTAAGTTGGAAGCGCATCATCCCGGAATCCACGTTACACTCATCGAACTCCTGTAGAAGAAAGTGTTTCATTTTTGGTTGAGAGATGATGACTGTAACGAATTTCTTGGAAATAAAATTTGCACCGTTCACAATGGAACCGATTTCAGATAGGCCCTCCAATTCTTCCTCTTGCATATAGGGCATCTCATTTTTTAGCAAGCGACGATTTTCATTATCTCCCTGGGCTTTTCTCCTGATTTCATGTTTGATATTACCATGAGGTTGTATGCAATGGCCTTGAGGCCCATTGCAATATCATAGGACCCGTTCCTTGTGTACCAGATATTCTCACACAGGAGTATCTCTTCCAGTATGAAGAATGTCCGCCCTATTTCCCATCTCAGGGAATAGAGCTATGCATATTCTATCCTCAGATCAATTCCAATCCTACGGTTCATCGACAATAGCCCAGAAACAATGCTCCTCCTCCTGTTTGTGTCAATGACAGGAAGGGCATAGGTGTTCTCATACACATAACCATATGTGTCTGAAGTGTCATATGCTGAGCCTCCTAAGATATAGGAGAAATTCCTGATGAAATCCACCCTGTCATGGGATACACGGGAATCATGGATGTTTCCCTTTGTGATCTTCCACCCCGTGATCAAAGGGAATCCACATCAAGTGTCATATGGCAATTCCTGCCATAGGACCACCCCTTGGTGGTCTTTGACCATCCCGATACAGGATCTCTGTAATCTCCCCATACTCTTCTCCTTGCTGCAGTGGGATACTTGCATGTATGTATCATGAAGGAATCCATTGCTGCAATGGATTCCATGGAATGGAGAAATGTTATCTCCCTGTTTATTGTGTGTATATCAAGCATCCTCGCTCTGCGCGAGAAGGTCTAGAAGCCTGGTATTTCTTTGAGGCTGATCATTCTAAGATATTCCTCATGATTTCTGAGGAATATACTGGCAGATCTGAAGGAACCCCTGAAGATATGCAGTAAAACAAGGAGCTTCATTATCTGGCGATCTGTATACTTTCTCCTCCGATCATCAGGCAAAACAATATTGTATATGATCTCCGTAATCAATGGGATATGCTGTTCGGGCATATCCCGATATTCTTATTTTGCCAATAATATTCGACATCTGTCTGATATTTCATGAAATGTGAGACGCCCTACTTGCATAAATTGAGCTCGCTAGGACAACGGCCCCGCTCACACCCAATCCAATGAAAATAGGCATTCCGGATATCATCGTTCCAAGAAATGTTGGTAAAATATAATTTCCATTAAACATTGAAGTCATAAAAACAAAACTAAAAAGAAGCATGTAGGCAAGCAGAGTGCAAACTAGTATAACTCCAACCACTTCAACAGTCCTCTCTGCTCTCTGAAAAGGCATTAACTATAATATATTAAGTCGTAAATAATCTTTTTGGGAACTCCTCAACCTCGTGTGAGTGACTCCTCGGCAAATTATTCCACAGGGGATGAAATAACATTTTTTCCTGCTATCTGCACATATTCGGCGATAAATTGGGAGGGATATGTTTAGAGCTAGTTTAGTCCCTTGCACAACATAAATTGCAGTAAATCATCACAGACGTTGGGATGAATTTCGACTCTGATCTTACCATCAATAGACTGAAAAGCCACAAGAGCTAACTTTTACTGAAAAAATTAACGCCCTTTATATATAGCTATCTTTATGTTTTCAAAGACCGGTATATAAACAGACAGGGAAAAACCATTAAGTCCCGCTGCAAACTTAACAGGCATTTTGAGAGCCATTGCAAGATCATCAGGAAAACTTTAAGCCAGGATCCTGAGGCCATCGGAATGGGAGACCTTGAGGGGTAGATATGATTCCTCATCCCCCGGAGATAAGTATTTAAAATGGGTATGGCCCTAATAAAGGATCTTTAACTTTATTTTTATATAGAGTGCCTATTTTAAAGACATGGTGAAGAAGAGCACCATTTTGTTCGTAGCTGATACTTTTATCGCAGTAGTTGCATTTGCCTTAGGATTTTATGTGTTAGGCTATAATGAAGGGCATACTGCCGGATATCGGTCGGGTTACCGCAATGGTCTTTCCTCCGCTTTTTTGCAGAGTGGCGCAAAGGTTACATTATCACCTGGAAAGACAATGCTGGTCTCATCTTATTCACTGAATGGGAATAATGTGACTATTGTTTATAGTTTCACACTTCCAGTCTCATTTTTTAGGAATTTATCAGTTAATAAGAATGTACAGACAGCAGGCGCAATGACCACTAGAGTGTTTAGTACCGGATATGTGAATGACGCCTCCGGGCAAGTGTATGTAGGGGCTCCTGACTATGAAATCGTACAAGTTGAATTCAAGGCTAATACCACAAATACTGCTTCCACTAATCTGGAATTCACTTTTGATTTGCTAATTACAGTCGATGGATAGAGAGTAAATACCCATAATTCCTGGGAACAAATTTTATTTTAACTGTGCTGTATAAAAATGCAATTCTTCTTAAGTTAGGTGCTTAAAGGCAAAACCTTCAAAGAACATAGTATTCCGTTTTATTCAGCAATTAGGGTCAAATGTGACAATACCATACGCTATTTAGCCCATGAAACAGAGGAGAGAAAACCCTACCCCTCAAAATTGACTGGTTTATTGATATATACCCAACCCATGATTTCACTGTCCGAAAAGGAACTCTTTGTTGGACGGATTTAAATCAATTGTTGTATTGAAATTCCATGGTTCTTGACCTTGCCATGAGAGAATACATGAATTTTTTGGCTAGAATATTATACAGATGGTTGCCCGGGCCAAATTCACCATTTTGAATACTGGGTCAATGAAGATTGCCCCGTACGGAAAACCGGTAACCGATGGTGGTGGTCATAACATTATTGACAGGATCGCCAAGAGAACTGGCATAGGTTTTTCACCGCACAACGGAAGAAAATTCTATGAAAGATATCCGTGGGATAATGGCCTGAAACCTGAGCTTATTCAGCAGCTTTTGGGCCTTAACAGCGTGGGAACCACAATGATTCACATTCAGCCAGATGCTGAAGAGGCATTTTCAGGGGTTAGAAAGTATATGAAGAAACTGGATTTAGGAAGTCCTAGGGAAAGGTGTGAAAGAAACAGTCGCGCAAACTAGACTACATGGTATGCTCCGACCGGGATTTGGACCCGGGTCGTCGGCTTGAAAGGCCGAAATGCTTGGCCGGACTACACCATCGGAGCGCTTACGGTTAAACGGTTGAGAATATATTTACCTTTTCCTGACAATTCCAGATCATCAGGTTCTGCAAAACTGACAGATCAAGGATCAATATCTAAGAATTGCACAATATCCGCCAAAATTCCTGACAAGCTGGCCTGTTTCACTTTGAGAGCTGAATATATGAATTCCCGTTCCAGACTTTGTAGCCATATCTAGGATCTTTCTTGAACGTTCCTTCCTGAACTCCTCCTCTGTAATCATGACCTTTTCTGCAGAGCCGGACTCAACACATTGGGATACAGCTTCGTACCCATAGGCTGCCTTTTCCCCGACTTTCAGGTTTCGCGTGAATTCCTCGATCAGCCTCTTTTCCTTCAGCAAACGCGATTCTGAGAATATCTGTTCACTCTCCGGTTTTGCCAGAAACTCGTATACCGCGCTCTGGTCCGATCTGCCTGTAGCAAAGTTGTAAACCTGGTATTTCCCCAATAAATTGTCTTCTCTTATAGATCCATATAGGTGATCATGCGTAAACCCGGGGCCAAGTATTATGATTATGGTTTCCTTCTTTATCATTGCTTTCAGGGTGGAAACAATCTCCGACATGAATGTCTTCTCTGAGTAGTTATTCTGGTAGAACTTCCCGGACTTCAGTGAATCTATTCTGGCAACGGCCTGGATACCGTAACTCCTCATGATAGAGATAGTTGCCTGTTCGTCATCGAGGCTTATGAATATGTATTCCTGGCTATAGTAGTGTGACTGAGCCTCCTTGATGAGCTTGGACTCTTCGGCATCCCATTCCCTCTTTTTGAGGTCAAACACGGTGCCTGGCGATATTATGAACGACTGATGTTCACCCCTGAGATTTTCGTTGTCGGATACAACGGTTCCGAGTATCTTGATCCTGTCAACAAACTCCTGGAACTCTATGTCCTCCGTCCTTATGGATAGCGTCACGGGTTTCCGCACCTGTTCCTTGAGCCGGTTTATGTCATCCTGCTTCTCCTGCCTCCTTAGCACGGTCATCCTGACAATGTCGTCTTTCCTGATTATGTTCCTGAGGTACCACAAGTCATCCAGATCTTCAACGTAAATAGTCTTCCATTCGTCACTATTCTGTTCCGAAATTATTCTCATTCTACATCTCTTTCAGTTCTGCCAGTTTCTTCTTGATCCTGTCATAGTGGGAACCTTTCCAGTGGACCCTGCCGCAAGCAGAGCACACCCAGAACTCGTTGAATTTCCTGGATACTGCCTCCGGCACTGAGTCTCCATCGGCTTCACGCTTTATCGCAAGTCTGCCATTGCACACAGGGCATCGCGTCATTTCCCACTCGTCTCCGATCGGGAACTTCTCGAGTAAGGTGCGCAGCTGAACATCAGTATTGAATGATCCCAGAAGGATCGAGCCCTTTACCCGCCTTGACAGATCAACATCCATGGTTATAAGGATAAGGTTGGATGAGTAACACTTTCTTATTATTTCATCATCATCCACTGAACTGTCCACGTATTCAACATCATAACCGAAAAAACGCAACCAGCGGCTCAACTTACCCAGCATAGCATCGGCAAGGAACCTTTCACTGGATGCCTTTCCACCTGTTGATGAGTTCATTATCTTTTCCCATTAGATCGAGGACTCTTGACACCATGAAGTTGATCATGTCGTCGATTTCCTTTGGCATATTGTAGAATGCCGGCATATATGGCGCAATTATTGCCCCAGCGGTAGAGAGCCTCACCATATTTTCCAGTGTAATTGTGCTCAATGGCGTTTCCCTTGGAACAAGGATAAGTTTCCTCCTTTCCTTCAACGCAACAGCCGCCACACGGGTTATCAGGGAATCCGCTATGCCTGCGGATATTCTCGCAAGCGTTGAAGTGGAGCACGGCATGAAGACAGCAGATGTGAACCTGAAACTTCCAGAGCTTATTTTTGCCGCAATGTCTGCGTCGCTGTACACGAATTCGGCTAACTCTTCGACGTCCTTCACCCGGAAACTTGTTTCCTGCTCGATAACAATCCTTGCACTATCGGATATGACCAGATGTACTCCTTCCCGACCGAGCTTTTCCAGCAGCCTTATTCCAAGAATACTGCCTGACGCTCCTGTCATGCACACTATTTTTTGGTCTCCCGAATCCGCCATTTCAGTTCATTCCGAATCATCAACTATACATTTAGAGCGATCACTTTTTCCGGTTAAAGGCGAAGTATAGCACAAACATGACAACTACTATAGCAGCAATCGCCCCTATTTCCTCATATTCCGTAACCATGCTGTGAACTATTGGAACAGACCATGTAAAGCCAGGGTATGCACCTGCGTCGAGAGCCTGTATGTTCGTATAGCCACTTATCTGTGACGGCAGGTTCTTTGTCATGTTGAACGCAATCGACATGTTATGAATGCTTGGGAATCCACCTACTTTAGCGAGCGCCTGTATGAACACCATTCCATATGGATTCAATCCTGTATAAGAAAGATCAAAAAGTACCAGGGGCTGCGTAACGTTAAGAGTCCAATTATAGGAGACGTAAGTGCTGTTATCTATGATTTTTGACAGGAAACTGCTCCATTCCGGAGTCGTGACAGTGTAATGCACCCCCGTAACGGGATTTGTATAATACACAACGGCGGGCAATGTAGCAGGTGGCGGTGAAAGCGTCGGGGTAGCTGCCGTAGAGACTGCCGGCACAGCCACAAGCATGGTAATTGAAAGGAGAGCTATTATCGAAATTACAAGATGATTCATCTATATCCGCTTAGTTTCTCCCTATTCAAAACCTTTTTAAAAATCTTTTCTATCCTAAGTTCACTTTTATGGTATTAAAAGACATCAATGAAGTGTGAAAGCGTCATTGTTCATTCCGCCTCCCCGTTCACAAATACGTATACCTCATTGCTCAAATCCCGCTCTGTTGTTATTTCTCCGGTGCCAGAGAGCCTCCTGACCGCCCTCCTGATCGAGCTTCCCGGCACTTTTGATTTCCTGCTGGTTTCCCTGATTTCACTGACTGATTTTCCTGAACTTCTCATCACCAGTTCCCTTGCCAGCCCGTCTTTCCTTCTTGAAATTGCATATCTTCCCCCGGATACCGCAATAATTGACAGTAACGCTGCGTAGAAAGGATCGAAGCCTATCACATAGGTGTGCGTTGTGGCGGCAAAAGACCTTCCATCGTATTCCATGATGCAGGTCACGTTGGAGCTTCCAAGAGGCATGTTTACCGAGATGGCCTGCCCCGACCCCACGTATTTCCCATTGAGATACCAGCTAAGGTTTACGTTCTGCAGTTCATTACCAGTCATTTCGAGTTTGAACCTCCCGGAAGTGCCAAAGATGCGGGAGGCAATGTTTGCTTCATTTACCGTCACATAGTAGGTTACGTTAATGGTAATGCTGGACGAACTGTTGCTGTTCAGGCACCTGTCCTCTGCCGTTATCGATATGTTATACAGGCCGTTGGCTGGAAAGAATACCATTAAGCTCCCGTTCTGTTCAGGACCAGCCAGGCTATAGGTGTGGTTGCCGATACTTATCCTGATAAATTCAATGGGGGCCGGATCTCTTACCGAATATAATATCGTCGAGTAATTCGCGTACCTGACCTGCCTCTCGGGGGCAGTCACCATTACGACGGGTTTAAGCATGGAATATAGAACGGTGAAGTTGTCATAAGCAAAATTACCGCTCCTGCTCATGTCCAGCACTGATATATTGTACAGACCCTGTGAATCCGACAGGTTTACAGCCTCATTTTCCATGGTTTCAGGATCCTCCCTGTAGCCTCCCTTCGTGAATGAATAAGACATCTGGGTATTTCCAGCCACGCCTGGATTTATACGAATTGTGGAAACATTTGTGAAAATAGTTTTTCCGGTGGAATTTCCAAATGTCGGTACGGTGTTGTTTACAATGACCGTAAAATTTCCATGGGTGCTTGTACCACTCTGTGATACTGCAGAGTATGACAGTACGTACATACCATTTTCCTCGAATCCTCTGGAATCATGGGCAATAGTGATCTGCAGGCTGTTCCATGCATTAGTTTCATCAAAGACAGCACCGGACGGAGAGGTGAAATTTGCCCTGATGTCAGCGGATATGTTTGCCTTTATACTGATGTAGAGGGAACTGTTTCGTGAATTTCCAAAAAATGAGTACATGGAGTTGTTGCTTCCTGTTACTGCTACTCCGGGTGAAAATGCAATTATGGTAAAGTTGTACTCAAAGGTAGCCAGATCCTTCCCATCACCAAGTACTGGATAGAGGTATAGAGTGAAATTGCCATTTTCCAGCACTATCCGGTACTCTGATCCATTAACAATGGCGCTTTCGCTATAATTATTCCCAAGAATGCGCAGCTCATAGCTGGTGACGTTCTCCAGGGGCGTCCATGAGAAAGTCAGGTTATCCTGCCTGAAGAATTCACCATTGTACAGGTTAATGTTGAAATTGCTCAAAGACGTGTTAAGCACCGTGAATACAAGATACCTGGAAAATTTCAGCCCATAAATATCAGTGATGTTCACATATACCGTGAACTGTGACGGGCCGGATTTTGCCGTAATGTTTGTGGCACCACCTGTAGAAATTATTGATTCCCGGACGGCAGGAGCAGAGACATTATATTCCTGCAGCCCGGTCACATTGGAAACATTGATCGATATTTCCTGCCCCCCGTCAACTGAACTCCCGTTTGAAGGGTCGGAAAGCACTATTGGGTTATTGTTGTCCACTGTGCAAATAGCCGTATCCGAGGCACTGTACCCATCAACGTTGCTGGCATTTACATACATCGTGTAGTTGCCGTCCGGAATCTGCCGTGAATCAATAATAAGGTAATCCCCGGAAGAGTTCTGGTGAAAATTCCCTATAGTTATCTCTACCCTGTACGCTACTTTTGAAAGAATGTTGACCGTCACGTTTGCCTCTCCTCTCATGAGATAGCGACTGCCAAGCCTGATGGTTATATTGTTTCCCGAATATACTTCACTCTGGTTACTGAAGAATATCAGTATCTCACTGGAGTTGATTTCTGAACCTGCAGTGTAGTTATTGCTAAACCATAGCTGCGGTGACTTGATTTTTGGTATCTGCAGTGCCAGGCTGGATGAGGTTCCGGCCAGGACGTAAGCCGAACCGTTGAAGGTCACTGGATCCTGCCCCGGATAGACTACTGATGTACTTCCATTCTCCAGTTCCTCGTATATACCGTCTACAAGCGTGAAATAGTTATGACCAGCGAGGGTGTTGTTCATAACCGTCGTAACTCCCCCGCCAGATACGGTCGAACTGGAAATTCCCAATGTTCCATCAAACCTGGAAAATCTAACACTGGACAGCACCGTCTTATGCAGCGTAACCGGTGAAATTTCCTCAATGATTCCAGTTCCTGTACTCAGGTTTACGCCATCAATTATCACAGAACCGTTTTCTTGATATATCCCTGCCAGGTGATAGCTTGTTGCGGCATTCCATGCCGAAATGCTCCCCTGGACCTCTCCGCTTGAAGTATTGATGATAATAATGCCACCGCTGCTATTGTATGCTGCCAGGCGGTTGTTACCGAGCCTGAGCATGCCTTCAGCGTCCTGAAATCCACCGGTTGTGATATTCCCCTGTGCCCCGGTCGATGCGTTCAGAGAAAATATGGTCGATACCGGACCGTATGACATCAGAAAATACAGGGTATTTTCCTGCGCGGATATACCCCGAGGTATCATGGACGCATTGACGCCATCCAGCGCTGTATTTGAGAAACTCATATTTTCATAGTTATACCTGACAACCGTATTGTTCCATGCAACATAATAGGCTGAATTGGTCCCTGGAACAAGGACTGCCTGATCGCCCGGGCCATATGGTCTAAGGTTGTGTGGAATGCCGGAGCTCGAGCTTCCCACCTCGGTACCGTTCGAGACTGTTTTGAAAATACCGTTTGGTGCCGTAACATCCGTTATGTTGTAAATGTTCATCTCTGATTTGGTCCCGCCGGCCATTATTGATAGATTGTTCGCAAACGGGATGTCCGTTGGCACACTAATCGGCAGAACCAGCTGGCTGGTGCTGTTTTTTGAGAGCTCCATGTAAAAAATATTACCGTAGGCGGCCGAGAAGTATAGCTTCAGATCGTAGTACATTCCAGTTTCCGGCTCGTAAGAAAGCCTGTACCTGTTTCCCATGGCAGTTACAGTTGTAGTGTTGTATCCTGAACTTATTGAAACACAGCCTGTCTCCGTATTGCCGAAATAGACAGAAAAGTTTGCCAGAGTATCTCCTGCACCCACACTATTGTTCCAGCTAAATCCAATCTGGATCATGGCATACATGGAAGTATTGAAGGACATCTTCATGTAGGCTGCAGCAAAAGGGCCATAAGTTTTCACCATGATGCTATTGCCATACTGCCCATCTTCCATTGAGAAG
This sequence comes from Thermoplasmatales archaeon, assembly GCA_016806715.1. NCBI lineage: Archaea > Methanobacteriati > Thermoplasmatota > Thermoplasmata > Thermoplasmatales > Thermoplasmatales archaeon. The sequence continues at coordinate 627,539 of CP060531.1, forward strand.
TTATAGTCAGTTCCTTCACCAGCCGTTGAGAACCGGATCCATGATTCATTGGATGGAAAAGCCCCATAATTTTGCCCTGAGAAACTGTAATAGCGTGATAAGGAGGCATCATAATGAACCGGAGAAGCGCTTGACACTATGCCCACGTTCGGCATTAGTGGTATTAGTAGTATTAATGTAAAACATACAATTAATTTAATTGATGCCACTTTTCCCATATTTATATGAAATTTAAAAGGTTTTCATGGAACTTTTCCAGAAATGGGTTGCTGCGAGTAAAAATGCGTGTAAAAACAAGCTCTTTATACCTCTCTCTAATCATGACATGATCATGATAAACGTAGCTGTGAACGGTTATGGAACCATAGGAAGGAGAGTGGCGAACGCAGTCCTTACACAAAAAGACATGAAGGTGACCGGAATCGTGAAGACAACTCCGGATTATGTGGCCAGGATGGCCGTCAAGAAGTTCAGTATATTTGTACCTGATGAGGCGTCTGCAAAAAAATTTCGCGACGCCGGGATAGAGACCGCTGGCTTACTCAAAGACTTACTGTTGTCAAGCGACCTAGTCGTGGATGCCACCCCTGAAGGAATTGGGGAGAAAAACAAGCAGCTATACAATGGAAAGATAAACGCAATATTCCAGGGCGGGGAGTCAAGCGCTGTCGCAGATGCAAGCTTCAATGCTTATTCCAGTTACGGAGAATGCACAGGTAAAAAATATGTCAGGGTCGTCTCCTGCAACACAACGGGACTCGCCAGGAGCCTGTATCCAATCCATTCAGCGTTCGGCATACAGCACGTCAATGCCACCCTCATAAGGAGGGCCACTGACCCCAATGACAGCAAAAAAGGACCGATAAATGCAATAGAACCCAGCCTGAAATTCCCGTCCCACCATGCTCCTGACCTGAGAACCGTGATCAGGGATATTGACATAGATACTGTAGCTGTGAAAGTTCCCACTACTCTTATGCACGTTCACGTTATTGATGCCCGGCTGAAAAAAAGTGCAACGAGAGATGAGGTGCTCAGTACCTGGGGAAAGTACAGGCGTGTAAGGCTGATTTCCGGGAAGGATGGGATCACCTCGACCGCACAGGTTATGGACCTATCAAGGGAGGGGAACAGGGACCGATCCGATCTTTACGAAATAGTTATTTGGTCGGACAGTGTTAGCGTAAAAGGAGACCGGTTAAATTACATTCAGGCAGTCCATCAGGAAAGTATAGTAGTGCCGGAAAACGTGGATGCCATAAGGGCTTCTATGGGCTCTGCGAGCCAGCAGGAATCTATAGATATGACAGACAAGGGTCTGGGAATAAACAATGAGGTGTTTTACTAATGGCAGATAATGAAAAAGAGACTAAGAAGATAACCATAGAGGATCTTCCCGGGGTCGGAGAAGCGACTGCCGAGAAGTTGAGAGAAAACGGATACGACGACATAATGACCCTGGCTGTTGCATCACCAAAAGACCTGTCAGAGGTAAGCGGCATAGCGGAAGGAGCGGCTATAAAGATAATAAATGCTGCAAGAAAGGCTGCCGATGTTGGTAATTTTGAGACAGGAGAAGAGATCCTTGCACGGAGGAAGGAAGTCAGGAAACTTACCACAGGGAGCAAGAACCTTGATGACCTCCTGGGCGGTGGACTTGAAACCCAGTCAATCACGGAATTCTTCGGCGAGTTTGGATCTGGGAAAACCCAGATAATGCACCAGCTGGCAGTCAATGTGACCATGCCGTTCGAAAGAGGCGGACTGGAAGCGGAGACCATGATAATCGATACGGAGAATACGTTCAGGCCGGAGAGGATAGTCCAGATGGCAAAGGCAAAAGGCCTTGATCCTGATGAGACCCTCAAGCGTATACACGTTGCAAGAGCATACAACTCACATCACCAGATACTGCTGGCAGAGAAAGCTGCTGATCTCGCAAAGGAATTTAACATAAAACTTGTTGTTGTGGATTCACTCACATCACATTTCAGGTCTGAATACATGGGGAGGGGTTCACTTGCCGAGAGGCAGCAGTTACTCAACAGGCACATGCATGACCTGCTGAAATTCTCTACAATTTACAATGCAATAATAGCCGTAACAAACCAGGTATCGGCCAGGCCCGACGTATTTTTTGGAGATCCAACCACCCCAATAGGCGGGAATATCGTCGGACATACGGCAACTTTCAGGATTTACCTGAGAAAAAGCAAGGCCGGAAAGAGAATAGCCAGGCTTATAGATTCCCCCTACCTTCCCGAGGGTGAAACGGTCATACAACTTTCTGAGGATGGAATCAGCGACGGAACCTGATTCTCATTATGAATTTTTGAGGACAATATTTTTATAGCGAATCCAGTGACTTTATCTATGTGGGATCAGATAAGCGGAAAATTTATCCGGAATCCGTCTCAGCAGAAAGTTGTAAAAAAAATGATCTCCATAGGGCTCAATGTGGAGATGGACATGGAAAGGAAGCTCCGGATTTACTGTGACGGGATAGAGATAAAACCAAATTCAATTGCTGAAGCTATTAATGTTGACAGGAGAGTTGTTGTTGAAACCCTCAGAAAAATAGCGGAGGACCCGGGACTTCTTGAATTTTTCCAGAACCTGAGACCTGTGTGCAACCTTGGTGTGGCAAGTTCCAAGGTTGGCATGGGCGTGATAGAAATCCTTCCTGATTCAGCAAACCAGTCTGGAATAATTGCCGGAGTGGCTGACATAATAGCAAGGGAGAGGATAAGCATCCGCCAGGTAATTGGCGATGATCCGGACCTGGTTGAAGACCCCAAGGCTATAATTGTGACGGATGTCCCCGTGCCGTCGAACATGCTCAGCAAAATAAAGGCAGTGCCCGGCGTAAAAGCAGTAGTGATTCTCTGATAATCAGATAAACCTGGCAAGGTCATTGCCGTATACAACAGACATTACCTGTCCGATCTTTACCCTGACTCCTTCCCTGGAGTCGGATATGCAGTTTACGTGCCCCATCTTCCTCTTCCTCCTAATCTCACTTTTGCCGTACCAGTATATCTGGGTGCCACCCAACTTGAGTATGCTTAACTTCCGGACGTTATTGAGATCTGTACCGATTATGTTCACTATTCCACTTGGCCTCAGGAGTTCCGGAGTTCCCACCGGAAGGCCTTCAATGGCCCTAATATGCTGCTCAAATTGCGATATGGATGATCCCATAAGGGTATGGTGTCCCGTATTATGGACCCGCGGCGCAAATTCATTGATGACAGGCTTATCGTTTACGATAAAAAATTCAATGCCCATAACTCCAACGTAGCCTAGGGACTGAACAAGCCTCCTTGAAATCTCAAACATACCGCTGTCGTCTGACGGGGCGAGGTTATTGATCAGGATACCGTTGAGGTTCAGGTTGTAGGAAGGAGCGTGGGCAGAAATCTCACCCCTCGTTGACCGTGATATAATCATGGACGCTTCATACTCGTAATCGATAAATTCCTCGACCACGTACTTCTGATCGGGCATGCCCTCCGGAACAGGATCGCCCTCCTTCAGGAAATACTGACCCTTGCCGTCATACCCTCCAGCAGCCGTCTTGATCACACACCTTCCAAAATCCTTTCTGATCCTGGCAACGTCCTCAACCGTCTCTGCTATCTCAAACCTGGGAACCGGAAAATTATTTGACCTCAGGAACTCCTTCTCCAGGCTCCTGTCCCTCTTGAGCTTTATGGGCTCAATTCCCGGCCTGAGTTTTCCCATGGAATCAGCATATTCAAGGGCTTCTCCATTTACGTGCTCAAATTCATATGTCACAATGTCGCATTCGTCTACGAACCTGGCATAGTCTTCGTAAGGAAAATGCCTGTCGGCTATTCTGGATGCCGGGTCATACCTGGTGCCTCCCAGGACATAATATTCATCGCCGAGTTTTTTTCCCTCCAGGATCGTCATCCAGCCCAGCTGCCCTGATCCGATGATTCCGATCCTGGTCAAACCGATTCACCGAGTACTCTCTTCTGTTCTGATTCCATGTAATCCTGCATTTTCTTTGCAATTTCAGGATATTTTATGGACAGTATGCGGGCAGCCAGCAATGCGGCGTTCTTTGAATTGCCGATTGCAACGGTGGCTACAGGTATCCCTGACGGCATCTGCACTATTGACAGCAGTGAATCCATTCCGTTAAGATTCCTGGTCGGTATGGGTACGCCTATGACGGGCAGGTGTGTGACTGACGCAGTCATTCCCGGGAGATGCGCTGCCCCTCCGGCTCCTGCAATAATAACCTCGATTCCCCTACCGGCAGCGCCGGACGAGAACTCTATCATGAACCTGGGTGTCCTGTGTGCGGAAACTATCTTTACTTCAGTTTCTATACCGAACTCTTCCAGGGTCGTAATTGCGTCTTTCATGAAGTCGTAGTCGTTCCTGCTACCCATTATGACGGCAACCTTTTTCATGAATGCCAGATGCAGAGAGAGAATTTATTAATTTATGTCAGGCAAATTTTGATACCGATGAATTATCTCTTATTGCTGGATAATTCATCTATATACCGTAGAAGTTCATCCTCGCTACCGATGACCATGGACGCGGCTTTCCGGATCCTGTTCATTACTGCCATCCCGATGCCCTGATCATTGACTGCGTGTATGCAGCCCGCTAGAGATGATTTCCCTTCCAGTATCCTGAAAGCCTTGAACAGGTTCGAGGCTGGTTCGTACGGATTCCTGCCGTCACCGAGGGAAATGTTGTCTCCAGCCAGGCCATCCAGCATCTGGGAAGTCCCTATCAGCGTTAGCACGCCGGTTATCTGGGGGATCTTCCTGAAGAGATCTTCATCGGTTATGAGAATCAGAGGCTTGTCAGGAGAATAGTGTGTATATTTCATGCCCGGTGCCAGGGGCGCGAAATCAGCATTTCCCTCCAGAGAGCGCTGATCAGATACAATCTTACCCAGGAATGGTTCGAGATCGGCGGGCGAATATACTCCAGGCCTGAGCATTACATATGGCTTCCTTGTAACATCCACTATTGTGGATTCGATTCCGAAGTAAGTCCTTCCCGCATCCAGTATCATGTCTACCAGGCCGCTTAGCTCCTTGATTGCATCAGATGAGTCGACTATACTGGGTCTTGTCGCGATATTTGCACTTGGAGCTGCGATTGGCTTTCCGCTTTTCTCTATGATTGCAAGTGCCAGTGGGTTTGCAGGCATCCTTACCGCCACGGTGGGAAGGCCGGCGGTCACAATATCCGGAACGATATTGCTGCGCTCCAGGAGAAGGGTGACGGGACCCGGCCATATGCGATTTGCAGCATCCATGACCTCCTCCGGCACATTCCTGCAGATATCGTCCAGCTGGGCAATTGAACATATATGCACGATCAGCGGGTTATCAGCCGGTCTCCTCTTGGCTGAAAAGATTTTCAGGCATGCCTCTGCGGAAAGAGCGTCGGCTCCTAGCCCGTAGACAGTCTCTGTTGGAAAAACAACCGTACCTCCTTCCCTTATAACTTTGGCTGCAGCCTCAACCACCCCCGGCTCCGGCTTGTTCTGATTGACTTTCAGTATTCTAGCAGGCACATGGCGTTATACCGCACTGATATTGAGTTTTATTGCCATACCAATTGGCAGCTAAAGCATGCGTGGTTCTCGGTGACTGCGTATCAGTTTCACAATATGACTTTTACCGTGAAAAATTTTGAAAATGCAAAAAGATGTGGGTTGTGGTTTATGCCCGGGAAAGCGATGCCAGGCTGGTAATCTCCTTCTGGTTCTCGTTACCCCACTTCTTTACCTTCTCTATGTCCACTCCCCTCTTCCTGGCTATATTCTCGACGGTCCTCAGCATAAGCCTTCCGCCAAGGGAAATAATGCCACCGGTTCCAAGCCTGGATACAAACCCTCCACGGGTATCCCTGAACCCGTCCCTCGTTGCCATCTTCGCCAGATGCCTGTATGATGCGTAATAAACGGCAAGCATTGACGTTGAGAGCATCTCGGTATTCAGGTTTCTGGATTTGATTCTTCCGAGCGGTACGTTCAGGAGCGGCGTAACCGTAAATTCGAACGGCCTTCCATCAACAAAGGAGTTGCTGAGCCTGTTTATCATGGCTATGCTGTCCCAGTTATCCTCGTCAGTTTCATCCTGCTGGCCAACCTGCAGGGTGAATGCGGGTCTCCAGTAGTACCTGGTCTCCGTATGCACACCCTGCCAGACTATGTCCTGCCATGAACCATCGGGCCCTATCTTCAGCGGGAGTGTCTTGTTTGGCATATGCTTCCTGGCAAGCTCATCGCTGCCGGTTTCGACTCCCGTCTGGATGCCTATCCAGTTCCTTGGACCGGCCTTAAGTGTCTTGGAAAAATTGCTTATCATGTCCGGGTAACCCGCGGGTATGGATATCCTTCCGTGTGTTGGGTTAGATGTTTTCACGCCCTTTACTCCCATGGCTGCACTGAAGACTTCACTTATAGCTTCCTCGTTCGGTTCGAACATGTTTCCGTGCTTGAACCCGAATATTTCGTCAGAGTGAAGCCACGCGTTTGTCTGCCCAGCCCGGACATTAACCTCAATTTCGCGCTTCATCTTTTCTACCGGGTAGTATCGTAATGGCCGCAGGGTGACTTCACAGAAATCACATCCTACCCCGCAACCCCTCATCACTTCGACCATACCTTTCATTGACGGCGCGACTATTTCCGGGATCTCTTCCAGTTTAGGGAATGCCTGCTGGGTGATTCCTCTCGCAAGGAACTTCGGATCCTTTTTTATGACTTTCCTGAACTGTTCATCATAGGTCATGTAACCCTGGTAGAACGCTCCGGGATCGATATCGCCGGAAGAAATCTGCTCGAAAAGGGTGCCAGCCATGTCGTCCATCTCACCCTGGACTATGTAATCAAAATTGTATTTATCAATCTCGTCCCTCAAAATGGTAAACTCCCATACACCAGGCCCGCCTACTATGAGCTTCGCCTTTGTACCGGACCTGGCAGCATTGACCTTTGCGACCAGAGTATCCCATTCCCTCCTGACCCACGCACTTAGGTCCCCCCCGAAGAGAGCGAAGTAAGACATCGTTGTGGGACCAAGGCCAAGCGGGTCCATTGTCGAGATGCCTATTATCTCGGTATCATCCTTGATGAAGTTTGAAAGGTAGTCCTCATGCGCAACTGCAACCTCTTCCCTCTTGTACTTCCTGAGCAGTGCGGCCTCCAGTTTTCTTATGGAGTACTGAGAGAATACTGCCTGCCCATCCGGCAATGCTGGTGGCGCTGGACCTTTTAGAAACTTATATACCGGTGCAGGGATAATCTTGCTTGGGGCGCATGGGAGGAAATCCAGCAGAGGGAAATTCCTGTATTCATAGGCAAGCGTTGTGTCAGATATCAAAACAAATTTGGTCATTTATTCCCACTAAGTGTAGATTCATTACCCTGATAAATATTTTCTGACAAAAATTAGAAAATTGAAGTATTTTTCACCTTTTTTTGTCTTGAATTTATTATCCACTTCACTGCAAATTGTTCCGGGCTGATAATTAAGCGGCTTCTCCTGAGATGAAGAGACATTATTCCGCTAAATCATCGTGTGATTAAACATTTATCTGGATATATTTTAGATGCCTCTTCATGCCGTGTGAGAAGAACATGAATGAAATTATCGCAGCGAGTCCGAAGGAGCCTATGGCCAGCCATGCCAGGCCTTCGTTGGATGCAAAACCGGAGAGTAGGAAAAACCCTGCTGATGGGCCAATCATGCTCCCCATGTTCCACATCATGCTCTTGAAAGCCATATACCTGCCTACCTTGTCACTTGTTGAATACCTTGATACCACGGAATTCTCGGCTGGGGCAGTCAGGTTTTCCCCCATTGTAATTATGAACATGTCAAACATCAATCCGGCAATACTCTTGGAAAATGCCACCAGAACATACCCCGCAATGTATGAAGCAGTTCCCAGGACGAGTGATTGAATGTCACTGAATTTGCGTACCAGCCTCGTCACCAGAGGTTGAGTCATTACAACCGTGAAGCCGTTTATGGCGTAGACATAACCGTAGAAGGCAGGGTTCAGGCGTAGTGCATTTGCCGAAAAGACTGGCAGGGAGGTCTGGAATTGGCCGGTTATGATTGAAAGGAGAAGTATGCCTGAACCAAACACAATAATGAGGCGATCCAGCCTGAAGTGATGCGTATCGTCCCGACCCTTTTTTTGCTCACTGACATGGAGCTCAACATCTTTTACGAACCCCAGAATGAACAGAAGCGATACCATGGCAGTTATAATATTGAACAGAAAGATGAGGGAAAAATCAGTCTCAAAGAAGAAAATGCCTATAATCGGGCCGAAGATCCAGCCGATGTTGAATATCGTTCTGAACCTTGAATATGCTCCCGTCCGGCCTGTCTCAGGGGATGAGTCTGAAATAAGTGCGTTTATGGCCGGATATTCAATCGATGCCGGAATAGCCATTGTGACAAAAGCAAGCTCTTGAAACATTGTCCCTGCATGGAAAATGTCCGTAAAATATAGGGCTGCAGAGCTCAAGGCATAGAGCATTGAGGAGATTACCAATGAGGGTTTTCTGCCGAAAAAATCAGCCAGTATACCGGACAGTGGCTCGAATAAAAACCCTGCTGCAAAGTACAGGGAGAATACCACCCCGGTAATGTAGAGAGGCATCTGCAGTACCACATTAAAGTACACGGCTATGAATGGCCACAGGGATCCGGTTCCCAAGGATCTTATCATTCTTGAGATTCCCAGATACTCAACGTTCCTGCCCTTCCTGATCTCATTGACCTGTGACATCATGAGGTTCCAATGTACTGGGTATTAATTATCCTATAGGTTAATAAAATTAATAAATAAGTCAGAAACCGTGAACTTTAGAAAAGATTTTCAATGGATAAAATCTGCGATATTGATATTTTCCAGTCCGGGAACTTCTGGCTCACCCCAGTCACTATTTTAATGAATTTATTACTATAGTTCCGGGGAACCACAAAATCCATCTGGAAAAGCGACCCATCAAAACTCTGGAACCTGGAGAATGTCGGTATGGGATACGATGCGGCTTCCTCTGATATGGCCTGCAGTACGTCATTTGATGTCCTGGCTTCGTAGGCTGATTGCTCTGCGGCCCTGTTAGGGGTAATAGAGGCATTTCCTGCTGATCCTGCACTGGAAAGGTAAACGGCATCAATACCGCTGTTTGACATGTATTTTACTTCCCTTATCCATGGGGTTGGAACCGGGTTATTTTCAGGGGTCTTCTCGGAATCCGGAGGATAGCTTGATAACGAGATATAATCAAGCGGCATCAAAGAACTGATCTCCCTGAGGAATTTCAGTATTCCTTTGCTTCTGCCAAGATATATCGGTACAAGACCCTTAACCAGTGAGGATGCCTTTGCTATTGCCCCGGAAACTTCCTCAGTGTGCTCATGATTGAATCTTGTGTAAATCTTCATGGAACCGCCGGATAATATTACTCCGTCCAGTACTGCGGATGGGATACCAGTTATAATCCTGAAATTCTCAACAGGTGGAAATTCCGTGCTTTTTGCCCTGATTGCCCATGTCACACCTAGATCGATTGCGTTAGACTGCTGCAGGAATATCCTCATTTCTCTTGAGATTTCCCCTTCCTTCGGTACAAACAGGAACAACTCTACGGTATCCGCAGATATAATGGAAATACCCGGTATGGAAACTCTCATTGAGTTGAAGGGCACGAGAAGCGTATCATTATTTCGTAACTCAATAATACACTGACTGTCCAGTATCTTGTCAGAATTTTCAATGAGCACGATGCACACTATTGTCCCATTCAGTAATAAAGATTAAGCTGGTCATTGTTTCGCGAAATATTTCGCTCCGGATGATATGATCCTGACAGTCTGGGGGCGAACTCATTACATAAATTAGGAGTGAATGCCCTCATCCTTCTGGATGAGGGTTATTTTATGCACGGCTGGATAAATAATGGTTTAGAACAGGCCGATTATATTGCCTGCCTCATCAACATCGACATTTTCTGCTGCGGGATGCTCTGGCAATCCTGGCATTGTCATGATCTCGCCCAGGATAGGAACTATGAACCCGGCTCCGGCAGAAATGTTAATGCTTTCAACGTGCACCCTGAACCCTTTTGGACTGTTCAGAAGCGAGGCGTCATCGGACAGGGAATACTGTGTTTTTGCCATGCACACCGGCAGGTTGTCAAACCCCATCTTGGATATACGCTTCAGATCCCTAACCGCATCCTTGGAGAATATTACATCATCGGCACCATAAACGTTCTTCGCTATTTTCAATATCTTTTCCCGGACCGGTTCAGATAGCTCATATACCCTGTTCACCTTTCCGCTGGAGCTACCAAGAGCATCCAGTACGGCCTGCGCCAGTTCAAGGCCACCCTCTGCTCCCTTGGCGTATACTTCCGAAAGTGCCCATCTCGCGCCTTCGCCTTTCAGGAGCTTTTCCAGGATACCTATTTCAGCGTCGGTGTCTGTCTTGAACCGGTTGATGCTTACAACCGGATCAAACCCGAATGACCTTATCAGGGAAATATGGCGCTTAAGGTTCGAGAAACCTGATTCAAGTGCCTTAAGATCTTCAGCGTCGAGGTCCTTGGCTCCACCATTGTGTTTGAGCGCCCTTATGGTTGCAACAAGGACAACTGCATTTACGGGAAGATTAGCCTGCCTTGACACCAGGTCAAAGAATTTCTCAGCGCCAAGCTCTGAACCAAAGCCAGCTTCAGTGATGAGGTAATCTGAAAGATTAAGAGCTATCCGGTCTGCCAGTATACTTGACGTCCCATGGGCAATGTTTCCAAAAGGACCTGTGTGAATCATTGCAGGGGTACCGTCCTGTGTCTGTACCAGGTTAGGTTTGAGAGCGTCCACCAGGAGGGAAGCCATAGCACCCTGTGCCTTCAGGTCTCTGCAGAAAACGGGATTTAAATGTGAATCATAGCCAACTATTATTTTCCCAAGCCTCTCTTTCAGGTCCTCATAACTTGACGAGAGCCCGAGTATGGCCATTATTTCCGATGCCGGGGTGATGACAAATTTATCCATGTTCAGTGAACCAGTTTCCCTGTCCCCTACGCCGACAACTATGTTACGGAGCGACCTGTCATTCATGTCTATTGTCCGTGGAAACACTATTCTCTTCTGGTCTATTCCAAGTTTGTTTCCGTGATAGATGTGGTTATTTATCATAGCGGAAAGAAGGTTATGGGCCGCAGTGACTGCCGGAAAATCGCCCGTAAAAATCAGGTTTATCCTGTCGCTGGGCTCTACCGTAGCCATACCGCCACCCGTTGCGCCTCCCTTTATTCCAAAACATGGCCCTAGAGATGGTTCACGTATTGCGATAACTGCCTTCTTTCCCAGCTTCCGGAACGACTGGGCCAGCCCGATTGTGGTCGTGGTTTTTCCTTCTCCGGCCGGTGTCGGATTAATTGCCGTTACCAGTATAAGTTTCCCGCCGGCTGATTTCGGGCCGGCAAGTGACAGAGATAGTTTTGCAATTGAATTACCATACGTTTCATAATCATCTTCATTCAGCCCAAGATCAGCTGCGACTTCCCTTATAGGCCTCAAATGCATCTTTTCGTTCATGTGATCCACATCTGGTGTATGCAACATTTCTAAATATTACTTTTCAATGATATATTGGATGTGCTTTTCCCATGTTTTCCAACTGTGCAGTGAGGAATATTTATGAGCCTGAGAATTGCTTCAGCTGACGACTGGGATGATATCAGCAGGATATCTACAGCATCAGGATATGACGATTACATCAACACCATAGGACCTTCATATATGGAAGACGGTGTGGTTGTGGTGTATGAGGAAAATGGAATTTCAGGTTTCGGCAAGATAAACTACCTGAATGACGGTTCTGCATGGCTCAGCGGACTGAGAGTGCACCCGGATGCCTGGAGGTCGGGAATTGGTTATAGAATAAGCGATCACCTGGTTCATATGGCCAGGGAGATGGGATGCACTGAGGCAAGAATGCTGATTGAGGACCACAACATAAGGTCGATTAGCCTATCCAGCAAGATGGATTTTAGGCCAATAGCATCATACGGCTTCTTCGATGGTTCGCCTGAAACGGAGGACTGGAAGGATTCAGATTTTAATGATACGCTCATGGTGAATGAGGGATGGTATTTCGTCGTGCTGAACGATGCTTACAGGGGAAATGGAAAATTTAGGGAATCTCCTGGAAAGACACTGGCTTATGTATGGAATGGAAACACAAATCTTGTCCAGATCGTGAGATGCGGTAAGGATCTCAGGTTGGAGAAAGAGGGAATAACCTGCATTTCCAGCAGTGAAGCCAAATCTCTCAATGGAAAGTTCAAACCGCTACAGGACTTTGAGTCGGCTACAGTTTATGAGAAGAAGTTGCTGGCTGATCCTAGAAAACTATAAGACTCGAAAATTGTTCTTGTTTTATGGATTTTGGGATCATAGGACTCGGAAATCACTCCATGAACCGGGTTATTCCGGCAATAAGGAAAGCTGGCTTCAGCATAGGGTCAATTTACAGCTCGGATGAAGTCAAGGGCAGGCAGGTAGCGGAATCCAATGGATCAACATACTATCATGACCTGAAGAGCATGCTGGCTTCAGGCGTGGAAGCCGTGTATATAGGTTCCCCGAATTTCCTGCACTATCCCCAGGCTAAAATGGCACTGGAAGCGGGAAAACATGTTTTGCTGGAAAAGCAGATGACGCTCAGCGTGCAGGATGCCTCTGATCTTGTGTCGCTGAGCAGGAGCAGGGGACTTAAGCTGGCGGTAGGCTTTCACATGAGATTTCATCCGGCAGTTGAAAAAGCAAGGAATCTTGTCGCGTCCGGTGCAGTAGGAAAACCGGAAATCATTTCAGGGATGTGGGGAGGACCACCCTCATCTCCACACACCAATGAGAAGCAGAAGTGGTGGACCGAGGACGACAAGGTTGGCGGCGGATCAATTATGGGAACCGGTGTGCACGTTATTGACAGCCTGATTTATGTTCTTGGAAAGAAGCCTGAAAAAGTGATGTCGGTCAAATTTCCCCCCGGCAAGGTTATAGATTCAACCCAGCAGGTGGGATTGGTTTATCCGGATATGGTTGCGACAGCAATTTCATCAAGAGGGACGCCGTCCCCAGATAACAGCCTTTATATTTTTGGAACCGAAGGCACTCTTGCCTGCAGGGATGTCTTTGGAGTAGGCATCAAGGGGTCGCTGGTACGCGATGGCAGGGTAATGGAGACATATGATGGGGGATCACCGTATGAAGGGGAGGTCAGATCGTTTGCTGCTTTGGTCAATGGAGAAAGCTCCAATATTGCCAGAGGTGAAGATGGGGAGAACGTAGTCAGGATAACAGCCGCAGCAAACCAATCAGCCTTATCTGGACTGGTTGTGCCTCTTTAAATACCGGCTGGAAAACACACCTAAGCCAACAGAGGCATGATTAATACCATAACAGGATATAATGAATGAGATGAAGGTAAAATTCAGGATAGTGGCATCCTCTTACAGGCAGAGAGATATCACCGTTGAACTGTTTGGCAGGACAGAGGACGGTAAGTCTGTCACAGCTTTGTATTTCGGCTTCAAGCCATACTTTGACATAGTAGCTCCATCCGAGGCATTCATGCAGACATTCAGGAAAAACCCTGAGTACGTGAGTGAAGAAGACAGGAAATTGTGGCTTTACGGTTCGGAAAAGGCGGTAAAGAGAGTGTTCGTGAAATCCCCATGGAAAGTGCCGGAGCTCAGGGCTCTAACCGATTCGCAGACGCTTTCTTCAGACATCCCCTTTCATCACCGCTTCATCTATGACCTTGATCTCGCGTCCAGCGTGGAAGTTGAAGGTGAGGAGCTGCCGGATGAGAAGAGAAGATATTCCACTGATATTGTCCTTAGGATAGATAAGATATCCAACACGGTGCCATTTAACCCTGAACTCAAGATCCTGAGTTTTGACATTGAGAATTCAATCCAGTCCGGAGAGATTTACGTGATAGGTTATGCCATCTCCATGGGTAACAAAACGAAAAAGGGGGAGGTTTCCGGCAAGGAGCGAGATCTGCTCCAGAATTTTGTAAAACTGGTATGCGACGAGGATCCCGACGTGCTCACCGGTTACAACATAGACGGATACGATCTTCCAATGATCCAGGAGAGAATGGCAAAGAATGGAGTAGAATTCAATATAGGGAGGGATTTCAGGAAACCTAACCGTGTGAACAACCAGTACTGGAGGCTTCACGGAAGAGTCATAAGCGATACATGGTGGAATGTAAAGAAGATATTGCACCCTAAACACGAGACGTTGAATTATGTCGCACTGGAGCTCTTAGGAGAAGGGAAAGACAACATCAACAGGCTGAAGATAGAGGAGGAGTGGGCAAACCGCCGCCAGGAAGTAATAGATTACTGCATCAAGGACTCCTATTTGACCCTTGAAATATTCAAGAGAATGAGGGTCATCGACAGGAACCTGTTCATGTCAACAGTAACCAAGCTCCCTCTTGATGACGTGACCAATGGAGGCACAAGCAACTACGTTGACTCCATACTGATCAGGCAGGCGGACCGCGAGAACATTGGCGTTCCAATGACATCACACGATCTCAAGGAAAACCCGATAGAAGGAGGATATGTGCATTCAATCGGGGCCGGGCTTTATGATAATGTCGTGGTACTGGATTTCAAGAGCATGTATCCATCCATGATAATGAAGTACAACATTTGTTTCACAACATTCAATCCCAATGGGACGATAGTTGCACCAACCGGAGCAAGATTCCTAGATCCATCAAAGCGCATTGGCCTTGTTCCAAGAATCCTTAAAACCCTTATGGAAGAGAGAGACAAAGTAAAGAAGGACATGAAGAAAGCCGCAACGGAAGATGAGAAGAATTATCTGGATGGAATACAGGGTGCCCTGAAAATCCTCATGAACACCTTTTACGGAGTGCTTGCATCTTCTTTCTACAGGTTCACTAATCTTGAGATAGGTGGAGCCATAACAGCCTATGCAAGGGAGACCATTACCGGTCTCATAAACCTTCTCAAATCCGAGGGGAAGAGAGTCATTTATGGCGACACGGACAGTATATTCATAGAATCAGGGGCGACCACACACGAGGATGCCATAAGGATTGGCGAAGACCTGAGCAAGCGACTTTCAGACAAGGAGGGGATCATAGTGGAGTTTGAGAAAGTCATGGATCCATTTTTCTCCCATGGAGCCAAAAAAAGGTACGCCGGAAAGATTGTATTCCCTCTTGAGCAGAACGGTACAGTTCTCGTGAGAGGATATGAAGTCAGGAGAACGGATTCCTTCGACCTGCAGAGCGAGGCTCTTTCAAAGGTGTTTGATTATGTCCTTGGCAAGGACGTGGAAGGGGCCCAGGAATATGCAAACAACCTGGTTAAGATGGTGAGTGCAGGAGACCCTAGCATAAGTATGGAGAAACTCGTGATATCACGCTCGGTGAGAAAATTTGGCGAGTACAAGGAAAATATGAATCTCGCCAATGTAAGGGTTGCAAAGAAACTCATGGACAGGGGGGAGACCTTCATCCCCGGCATGAAAGTCTCGTGGATTGTGACAAACAGCAAAAAATCTCCCCAGGAGGTTGAACCGTTCATTGACGGGACAAAGTTTGATAGTGTCCCGGACTGGAATTATTATGCCAGCCGGGTAAGGGAAACTCTGAATCGTGTGCTTGAAAGCCTCGGGGATGAAATGAAGATACTTGAACCTTCAAACGGCTCCAACGGAAACGGAATGGCCACAAAATCGAATACGAAGGCAACCACCCTCGATGAATTCATGGGCTAAGGTCATTAAATAGAAAGTATTTTATATTGTCTGACATTATATTAAAAGTGAGGCACATTGGCATATCCAGTATTCCTTGAACCGTTCAGTCAGGAGATAACTGTTCTCCTCCTCTTCGTAGACGGCCTGTTTTTTGGTCTTGCAATCAAGAAAGCATTCACGTCAGTCGTTCTGCTAATCGTAGCATTCATGGTTGCATATTTCATTGGCTTTTCTCTCATACCGAAAATTTCAATCAGCAATCTGGTGAGCCAGGTCTCCAGTTACGCATCTACCGTTCATTTCGGCAGCATCGTCATATCGTTCTCGATAATCATGTTCTTCATAGGATTTGCAATAGGGCTCTGGAAAGGATAGAAAGCTGCAGACATCAGCTCCCTTGCAATCTTTTTATTCTGGGAAGAACTTGCGGACTGTGCATGATGTCCTCGTTGTCGGATCCGGACCTTCCGGTTCATACGTGAGCTACAAGCTTTCCAGTCTTGGCTTTGATGTTGTAAACCTTGAGGAACACAGGGAGATAGGAAGACCGGTGGAATGCACTGGGCTTGTTTCTGAAAGAGTTTTCAAGTACGTCCGAACCAAAGCCGAGGTAAATTCCGTCAATGGAGCACACATATTCTTCCCCAACGGAAAAAGTATCCATATCCATAAGGGTGACAGGACAATTGTTATGGACAGGGACCAGTTTGACAAGGATGCTTCCGCTATGGCCATAGCTTCCGGTGCTGATATCCGCATAGATTCCCGCGTACTCAGGGTCAGGGTTGACGGCGAGGGCGTAACAACAACGTACCGCCAGGGCGGTAACCTCAGAGAAATAAGAAGCAGGATAATTGTCGGAGCAGATGGCGTGAACAGTATAGTCCGAAAGGAGCTTGGATACGAGAGGCCTTCAAGAGTAATATCCACTTACCAGGTTGATTCTGCTGCCAGTATGGAGGACCAGAGTAGCGTAAATGTGTACGTCGGATCCCAGTCAACACAGGGATTTTTCGGATGGGCAACTCCAGCAGGTGAACTTTCAAAGATCGGCGTAGGGGCGTACAGAAAGCCTGCGTTAGAGCACTTCAAGTACATAAACAGGAAATTCGGGTCACAGAAAATACTCGGGATAAATGGCGGAGGCATACCGATTACATTCCTGAAGAAGACTTACGGAAAGAGAAACCTTCTTGTCGGAGACGCAGCGGGAATAGTAAAGCCTCTCTCCGGCGGGGGCATATTCACGGGAATCGTATCTGCAAAGCATGCAGCGGAAGCAATAAAAAATACTCTGGAGACTGAAGACTTTTCGGACCGTTCCCTTTCAGGTTACCAGGTTTCCTGGAAAAAGGAACTGGGGATGGAACTCAGGTTTGATGCTATGGCACAGAAATTCTTCAGTGGCATACCCGACAGATCGCTGGATCGCATATATGAGATTCTGTCCAGACCGCAGAACATAGAGACAATAAACAGGGTGGGTGACATTGATTTCCCTTCCAGAGTCATTCTCTCGATACTCATCAGAAACCCTGGAATCATGGCACAGATATTCAGAAGGAACGGCAAATGAACAGGAATACCTACTTATACCTAGGACTTCTCCTGCTCGTCACGTTTTTCTGGGGGCTGACTTTCCCGCTAATAAAGAATACTCTTGAATTTGTCTCCCCTATGGTGTTCCTTGCTCTTCGCTTTGGCCTTTCGACTGCCTTTCTTGTGCCATTCCTCATCGGGAAGAAGGGGATATTTGTCAGGAGAAACGTTATGCAGGGGTCCATAGCAGGAATACTCCTATTCTTCGGGTATTATTTCCAGACTGTCGGGCTTGAATACACAACCGCCGCGAAGTCTGGCATAATAACAGGCATATATGTTGTGCTTATTCCGTTAATTTCGTATTATTACCTGAAGAGACGTGCCTCAAGGTATGATGCCATTGCATCTGTTATGGCTTTTTCAGGCCTTATCATTATGTCAAGCAGTGCACTTTCCAATTCCGGCATAGAGCTTGGAGACATTCTCACACTATTCGGTGCTGTTGCCTATGCCTTTCAGATTGCATACCTGTCAAAATATTCCGAGGGGATCGACAGTGTTGTTTTTACCTTCTACCAGCTGCTTGTCGTGGCTGTTTTATCGGTTGTGTTCCTGCCGACCTATCCATCTCTGCAAATTGACCTCAACTATTATGCGATCTTCACCATAGTGTTTACTGCACTTTTTGCGGGTACGTTCGCAATGTTCATAACCACAAGGGCTCTCATTTTCATTGAACCCACAGCGGCGGGAGTAATTTTCGTTGGTGAGCCAATTTTTGCAGCTATTTCAGCAGTTATCATAAATAAGGAGGTACTCGGGCCATACACACTCATAGGGGGGGCGATTATGGTACTGGCCATGTTCATTACAACAGTGGATAAGTTCATATCATCCAGACACAGAACGAGTCTTTCAGGAACCTGACCCATCCTTTCCGGATATGCTGTGATGAACCTTGACAGCAACTCCGCTCCTGTATTGCCCCATTTCAGCACCTGAAACTGTGGCTCTTCCTACTGCCACAAAATTGTCGTTCCCGTCTACGATGAGGGTTTCGTTCAGGGGCACGATATCCGGGTCCCATGTCTTGATAAACTTGAAAAAAACATTGAAGCCCTTGGAGTTGAAAGCAGCACTCTCGTTGTCTACCTGAACCCTGAAACTGGGAAATGGCGAGATATCCCTGAGGATCTTCCCTCCTTCAACATTCAGCGTAAGGAATCCATCGTGTGCCCTCATGGTTGCTATAATCCTGTTTTCAGGAGTCATTATGTTCCTGATGCGTCCGGTGTTTCTGGACTTGATAATCCTGACGTTATCCGGAAACAATTTTGTCCCGATCCCGATGGAGAACTGGAGATCCGCCACCGTCCTTATTTTCTGCAGGTCAAAGTTCCTGGAGGAACTTTCCATTGCATCCTCTTTCTCCGATGCATTTTGAGCATCCGTTTTTCTGCCCTCTGATCTGAAATCACTGTATTGCCCCCTGGATGCCGAGATCACCTGTTCTACCGGAAACGTTTCATTCAACTCAATGGGTACAGACATGTTTTCCCACCTTATCATAATCCTGTGGTCAGTCCTGTTGTACACATTGGAGATGAAGTTCCCGTCCATCCTGCCGGGTTTCCATGTTTCCCCTGCTATTTCTTCTGTCCGGCCTTCCGGCTGCGTGTTTTCTGAAAAGCGTCTTATCCTCTCCAGCACAGGATGCGAATCCGAATATGAATCAAAGTAGAAGAATGGGGATTTCTTGTAAAGCTCCTCGTATTTGGCCAGTTCCCTGGACCTTTCCAGTATTCTCCTGAAGGCATTGAAAAGGAACGGATGCGATCTTGCCTTAGACTCGACGTATTGCCACAGGGTCTGTTCAAAGATCCTCTCCCTTATTTCTGAGACCTCCATGAAAATAGCTGTCAGGTTGTGTCCTGCAATTGCTTTCACCTTCTCCTCCTCTGGGGCGCCAATTAATTCCTGGACTGTGTATTTTCCATTCAGGGGGCTCCAGTAAGGGAAAACTGACATGCTCACAAGGTCCCTGGTTCCGTCGGGGAACAGGAGTCGGGAATTCCTGGCGTATTTTATGTAAGATGCTGAATCGAACATGTCCACGCCGAGGAGGACCGACATTCCCATGAACATGGGATGCCCGCCGCCAAATAGATGGATTGGCTTATCGAAACTGGAATTCACCTTTGAATCAATTATTATGTCGACAAGCCGGGTGTAATTGTACGATTCAAGCAGCGGTACAACACCTCCGATCGGGAGATAGGTCGCTTTGCTGCTTCCCATTAGCCTGGCAGACTTTACCCTAAGATCAGGGTATATTGATCCCTGTATTGTTCCGGCCAGCATGCTGCCCTCATGGTCAGCAATCTCGTTCATCCGCCTGTATGTTTCGTCCACGGCTGCCTCAGCCTCGGCATGGCTGTCCGAAGGCCTTGAGAAGATATCCAGTATCGTAGCTATATCACTACCTATTTTTCTCTGGAAATCCACTATCTCCACGTTATTGTACTCAATATTCCCGTAAACATAGCTCTGGAATGTCCCGGAATCAGTCATAATCGGTCCGTCAAAATTCATGAGGGAGTGTATGCCA
The DNA here is from genome assembly GCA_016806715.1 of Thermoplasmatales archaeon. Lineage (NCBI taxonomy): Archaea > Methanobacteriati > Thermoplasmatota > Thermoplasmata > Thermoplasmatales > Thermoplasmatales archaeon. The sequence goes on from CP060531.1 coordinate 647,540, forward strand.
TTCTTCTCGGCTGCCTCCCTCAGTTTCTCCGTTCTACGGATGATATAGCTGTTTGTTATGATTGAATTTGCACCGAGCTTCCTCATTTCATTCGGGGAAATGACGACTATGTTGGGGTTGACCACCGGCATGACCGCTGGAGTTTCTATAATCCCATGCCCTGTTGAAAACCTGGCTATTCTTGCCAAACCGTCCCTGTGAATCAATTCCATTTCCACACCAGATCTATTCTGAATAATAGTAATTCCCTGAATTTTTCTGCATCCTGTCGAGGCTGCTTCCCTGCTTGTTTATTCTTGGCCTCTTTGTTACCTGGTCTCTCCTGAAAGTAACGCCGGCATCCTTCAGGAAGATGTTCATGCCCGTCTTCATGTCTGTGGGGCCAAATGACGTCCCATGGCTGCCCGGTTTGCCGGAGAACACGATGAGTTTGTCCGATATAAGATCAATGAAGTACACATCGTGATCCACGACCATGGCACTTTTCCTGTTGTTTTCCATTACCCTGCGTATTATTTTTGCAGCCGCCATCCTGAACGCACTGTCCAGGTGCGCTGATGGTTCATCCAGCAGGTAGATATCAGCTTCACGCGCCAGAGTTGTCGCGATTGATACCCTCTGGAGCTCACCTCCGGAGAGATCGTTGACGACTGCCTCCATCAGTTCATTTATCTGCATTGGCCCCATTATCTCGTTCATAATGAATGGGGACGAAAAAGCTTCGGAAGATACTGAAAGGATCAGGTCCCTCACGGTTCCGGAGAAGTCTGTTGATATGTACTGCGGCTTGTAGGCGACCCTTACTGCTCCAGAAATTGAACCGGTTTCCGGTTTAAGTATCCCGGCAAGCATCTTCACGAACGTGGTCTTTCCCAGCGCATTCCTTCCAAGTACCCCAATTGTCTCACCGGTCTTTACATATCCACTGGAAACCTCCAGGCTGAACTCGGCAAGCTTCAGCGAAAGGTCTGACCATTCCACGAGTTGTATACCCGTCTGTTCAACCTTGTGCGATCTGTCCTGAAACTGGATTTCATAGGGTCTTATCCTGACATTTTCCTCCCTGAGGTATCCGGCAAGAAATGCATTTATCGCACGGTTTGTGGTCTTCTGCTCCGATATGACTCCATACGCCCCTGGAGAACCGTATACCAGATGTACCGTGTCTGCCATCCAGTCCATGAGCGCAAGATCGTGCTCCACGATCATTACCGTCTTCTTCTCCGCCATCTCCTTAACAATAGATGCAACCCTCATCCTGTCGTTTACGTCCAGATATGATGACATTTCATCGAACAGGTAAATGTCGCCATCCTTGAGCAAAGAAGTTGCTATTGCAAGTTTCTGCAGTTCTCCACCGGAACACGAGGCAACATCTTTTCCCAGTGACCCCCCCATGTCGAGCATCTGAGCGACTTCGTCCAGCCTCCCTTCAGAATCCCCTCTTTTCAGTATCTCTCCCAGTGTTCCCTTAACCACTTTAGGTATCAGGTCAACATGCTGGTCCTTGAGTACGACCCTGGTTTTACCGGCATAAAGATCCTTGAAGTAACTGCCCATAAGTGTCCCTGCATAATGATCTATCACTACATCTTTCGATGCATCCCCGTCATATTTGCCGAAATTTGGAACAGTTATGCCTGCAAGAATTTTCAGCGTTGTGCTCTTGCCCATTCCATTCTGCCCCAGAAGAGCGGTTACCTTGCCCTTGGAGATTGTTGGCATGGAGTATACCCTGAAACCATTGACGCCATATTGGTGCACAACGTCACGGTTAAGTTCATCCGGGACCGTGATGATCTTAATTGCACCAAAGGGGCACCGCTTTTGGCATATGCCGCACCCTATGCAAAGGTTTTCAGTAATGAGAGGCTGACCCTCCGGGTTGGGGAAATCAATTGTCATTATGCCGCTGCGCACAGGAGGACAGTAGTACTGGCATTCATGATTGCATTTCTTTGGATGGCATTTTTCCTGGTCTAAAATCGCTATATGCAAATTTCACACCTAATTTGGTTTCCAGTATTCGTCGGGAATCTCGCTGTATATCTGGAAGTCACTATCCTGTGAAATCTTTGTTTCCAGTATCTTCATGGCCGAGAGTTCTATTATTCTGGGTACGTTAAGTATCCAGTAGTGAATCCTCCACTCCCGACCATCGTAAAGGGTGGTCTCCTCCCTTTCTGTCTGAAGAACACCGATATCCTCCATTGTGTAGAAAGCGTCCCTGTCCTCAGGCTCAAGCATATTGTCGATCACTCGATCGTTGTATCCAAAAAAGTTTATGAGATGTTCAGCGGCTTCTACTGACTCTTCATGGCTCATTCTTCTGTTCTGAAGACTTAGTCCTTTACTGATAGAATCAGCCAACTCATCAAGATTTGTAAAATTTCTTTTTGGTTTGTTGGTTGGTGTATCGGCATTCTTAACCTTCATTTTATCCTCTTTAAATGATTTTTATGCGTCTTACTATATTGAATCAGCGTTAATAAGGTTATCTTAGAATTCACAGATAATGGTTATTTTAGCGCAATTACAGTATATCTTATTGAAAATTTAGGTGTGAAAGATTCAAAATTTACTGGTACCTGCAAGATATTTTTTTACCTCGAATGGTTACAAAAGGCTAAGAAAAAGTAAACTAAGATCAAGAGAATGACCCTGCATGGATGTGCTGGCTGTATTTCCCTCAAGAAGCATTGCCCAGATTTCCGGCGAGGGAAAGGAGATAGGAGTTGAAATAGTAGTCAGGAGCGGCACCGCGCCTAATACTGTGGAAAAATGCAGAAAGATATCAGACCTTGGAAATGGTCTCGATCTTTTTTCCGGCAGCGTAAACATGCAGGAACTCGAACTTCTGATATCCCGGATTCCAGGCATGGAACCCTTTTCACGTACCCTGTCAACCGGAATTTTAAACCGGCTCCGCAGGAAGAAATTTGTCCCTGAACTTATGGGCATAGTCAACACAACGCCGGATTCTTTCTATCCCGGATCCAGGATATCTCCGGGCGATACTGCAGCGCTGGATGCCATGATAGATGAGAAACCGGACATCATCGACATTGGAGGCGAGAGCACAAGGCCGGGGAGTTTACCTGTCACTGTTGAAGTAGAGCTGGCGAGGATCAAGCCTGCCATAGAATACGTTTCCAGCTCAACCGACATACCCATATCGGTCGACACAACAAAGCCCCGGGTTCTTGAAGGGGTGCTGGACTATAACGTGAAATATGCAAATGACATCAGTGGTTTTGCGGACCCTGGGATGGCATTGCTATCCAGTGAACACGATCTCAGGTACATATTGATGCACATGAGGGGAACTCCCGAAAACATGCAACAACTCTCGGTGTATAAAGACGCAGTCGCAGAAATCATGACCTTCTTCTACGGGAAAGTTGCAGAACTGACGAACTTCGGGCTCAGCCTCGATCAGATTATTGTGGACCCGGGAATAGGCTTTGCAAAGACTCCTGAGACAAACATTGACCTTGTCAGGCACATTTCCTCGTTGAACATGGGGCTTGACTTACTCGTGGGAACTTCTCGGAAGAGTTTCATGAAAAAGATATCCGGCACCGAACCCGAAAGAAGGCTTTACGGAACACTTGCGTCTTCAATATACTTAATGGAGCACGGGGTTAACATTTTAAGGCTTCACGATGTATCAGCGAATCGAGAAGCCCTGAAAAACTACAGCATGATTTCTGGTTACTGATGATCCAGTGATTCTTTCCTTGCGCAATCTGAACATAGCCCGGACATTATTAGAGTCGCACTCTCGACTTTCCTGTCTCCAAGCAGTTCCGATGTTTTGATACTCTCCGGGTCAAGCTGGACGTCCTCTATCTTCCCGCATTTCCTGCACACAAGATTTCCATGGAACTCAAGGTTCGTCTCAAACCATGTCTGTCCGTCAGCTTCAAAAGACGTAATGGCTCCAGAATTCTTCAGAACTCTTAGCACATTATATACTGTTGCCTGCGTTATGGTTGTTTCGACCTTCTTTACATTCCTGTACACATCTTCGGCAGTGAAATGGCCCGGCTGGCGATTCAGGTAATCAATCACGCCGATCCTCTGAGGTGTTATTTTATACTTGGATTTCTTCAGAGACTGTATATATTCCTCTTTCTTCATTTTGAATGTATTTTGGTAAACCTAATAAGCTTTATCACTTAATAGTAAGGTGCGTTTGTTTAACTGGAATAAATAGATTGCCTTTCAGCGCTATTTTCAAATATCCCGCGCAAATTCCATACAGAATGGTTCAAAAGTGGGTGGCATGAAACTTTTTGGAATAACAGCACCTTCAACAGGGTCTGGGAAAACCAGCGTTACACTTGGAATCCTGAGCAACCTTAAAAATGCCACTTCCTTCAAGATCGGGCCTGACTACATCGACCCGATGCTCTCTTCTTCCATAACGGGAAATCAGACACACAACCTGGACAGGTGGATACAGGGAAGGCATTTCAGGAAAGCTCTTGAACTTGCCTCGTCTAAGTTCGATTATGGAGTTGTGGAAGGTGTGATGGGCCTGCATGATTCAGGCATGGACATGGACCTCAGCACATATTTCTATTTCAGGGCGCTGAAGATTCCATATATACTGGTAATTGATGTTTCAAAACTCGCCGAATCAGCTTATTACATGGCTTCAGGTTTTTTAGGAAAGTTAGCACTAGGAGTTATCATCAACAACTACTATTCAGAGAAGCACCTCCAGATGGTTTCAAAACCTTTCCTGGAACACAACGTGAAGATTATCGGTGCCATCCCGCACAGTGAAGACTTATCCATACCCGAAAGGCACCTGGGACTGTTCATGGTAAACGAGGTAGAAAATCTTTCTGGCAAGGCAAGGGAGATTGGAAGGCATATCAACATGGACTTCCTTGACAGTGTGCCTGACGTCCATTATCCTGTACTTAAAAGCGAAATACCGGAAAAGGGTTCGTCCAGCATCTGGATTGCACGGGATGGCGCTTTCAGTTTTTACTACGGATCAACCATGGAATTCCTAGAAAGACTGGGGGAGATAAACTACTTCTCCCCTGTCAGCGGTGAAGTACCGGAAAATCCTGATTTTGTTTATTTTGGAGGAGGGTACCCGGAACTATATGCAAAAAGCCTTTCAGAGGCATCCAAACTTCGATCAAGCATCCGGGATGTTTCAGAATCCGGCATACCTGTGATTGGAGAATGCGGAGGATTGATGTATCTTGAGAGCAACCTCAGTGTTGAAGGAAGGGACTACGCAATGTCCGGGGTTTTTAGCGGATCTGCGGAGATGACCGGCCATCTCACCCTTGGATACACGGAACTTTATGTTGTGAAGGACAACCCCCTGTTCAGTATGGGGGAAACAGTGTATGGTCACGAGTACCACTACAGCAACATATCGGACAGCACCGAGAAGACGATGAAAAATCTTAGGGGAAGAGGAATAGACGGCATGGACGGCATGGTTTCCCGTAACACACTGGGGTCTTACACCCACATTGATTTCCTTAGGTACGGGAAGAGGGTCAGGAAACTTGTCAAACCTCGGTTATGAATGCCAGATATGCAAGGTAGCTTTCATAAAGATCCTTCTTGCTGAGCAGTTCACATGGTGAGTGCATCCCCAGTACGGGTGGGCCCGCGTCTAT